>NZ_CP107982.1:9789144-10132466 GCF_036104975.1 Amycolatopsis sp. NBC_00355
GCCGGGTGCGAACAACGGCGGGTGCTGCAGCGCGATCGCGACCAGTTCGCCGGGCTCGGCACCGCGGTGGCGCAGGGACTCGGGGTCCGCCGTCAGCACGTCGTCGGTGTAGTTGTAGAGCCCGCTGGTGTGCTGCAACAGGTTCCGCACGGTGATCTGCCGGCCGTCGTTCCCGTTGCCGGCGACAAGACCGGGCAGGTAACGCTCGATCGGCTCGTCGAGCCGCACTTTCCCGTCGGCGACGAGCTGGAGCACCACCGTCGCGACGAACGTCTTGGTGACGCTGCCGACGCGGAACACGGCGTCGTGCGGGTACGGCTTCCCCGTGGTCAGATCGCCGATCCCGCTGCGCGTCTCGGTGACGCGCCCGTGGTCGGTGACGACGGCTTCGGCGCCGGGCGCGCCACCCTGGGCGGTCAGGGTGTCGAGCGCGCCCTGGAGCGGGCTCGTAACGGCGAGCGCCGGCGCCGCGGTGGTCGCCGCGAGGAGCGCGACGAGCGTGCCGCAGGCGACGATCTGCCTGCCGCGTAAGGACTTCCGCATGAAACAACCCCCTGGGGTCTCGGTGTTCCTGGACCTACCGGCCTGAGCAGAGCGCCGCGTCCGTCGCCGCGAGCAGGTGCGCCTCCGCGGCTTCCGGTGCCGGGTTCTGGTTGAGGACGACCGTCGCGCGCCGGCCGCCCGGGCCGACGCCGGCGAGGTTCGTGAAGCCGAGGACCCCGCCTTCGTGGCCCCAGAACTCCCCGCACGAGAGCGGGATGCTGCCCAGCCCCAGGCCGTAGCGGGCGCCCGGGACGCCGAGGTCGGCCGGGACCGTGCGCCGCATCTCGGCCAGCTCGGCGGGACGCAGTAGCCGGCCGCCGAGGAGGGCGCCGTAGAACCGGTCGAGGTCGGCCGGGGTGGACACGAGCCCGCCCGCCGCCCCCGCGATCGTGGCGTCGTAGTCGCTGAAGTCGACCAGGTTTCCGTCGATCGGCACGTAACCGACGGCGTGCGGCGCGGGCAGCTTCTCGTCACCGCGGCGTGGGAGGTAGGTGTCGCGCAGGCCCAGCGGGAGGGTGATCCGGTGGGCGATCTCGTCGCCCAGCGCGTGCCCGGTCACGCGTTCGGCGAGCATCCCCGCGACGATGTAGTTGGTGTTCGAGTACGACCAGGTCGTGCCGGGCGGGAACAACGCGGGGTGCTTCACCGCCATCGCCACCAGCTCGGCCGGGTCCGCGCCGCGGTGGCGCAGTGCCTCCGGATCGGACAGGTCCAGGTCGTCGGTGTAGTTGTACAGCCCGCTGGTGTGCTGCAGCAGCTGCCGCACGGTGATCCGCCGGTCCGGCAGCAGGCCCGGCAGGTACCGCTCGACCGGCGCGTCCAGCTTCACCCGGCCCTCGCCGGCGAGCTGGAGCACGACGGTCGCGACGAACGACTTCGTGACGCTGCCCACGCGGAAGGAACCGTTGCGCGGGAACGGTTTCCCGGTGGCGACGTCCCCGGTGCCGCTGCGCGTGACCCGCGTCCGGGAGCCGTCCTGGACGACGGCTTCGGCGCCCGGGACGCCGTCCTGGGCGGTCAGGGTGTCGAGCGCGCCCTGGAGCGGGCTCGTAACGGCGAGCGCCGGCGCCGCGGTGGTCGCCGCGAGGAGCGCGACGAGCGTGCCGCAGGCGACGATCTGCCTGCCGTGTAAGGACTTCCGCATGAAACAACCCCCTGGTGTTGTGGTGCTCCCCAACCTAGGGAGCCCGGCACCACGGGGCATTGGGGCTGACCGCCCGAACGATCCGGGGGCCTGCCCCACCACCGGAGCCCGAAAGCCGTGAAGGCCACCTTGAGGGACATAGCGTCCCTCAAGGTGGCCTTCACGGCTTTACGCAGATCAGCGCAGGCGCAGGGCCCGCTTCAGCGTGCCGAACAGGTCGGTCTGGTTGGTCAGGCCGACGATGTTGGCCGCCTGCGGGCCGAGGCCCGCGATGCGCACCTGGGTGCCCGTGTGCGACTGCGAGCCGCCCGTTTCCGCGGTGCCGTAGGCGAGGGTCATGTTCGCGCCCTCGTTGGTGACGAGCGTCGCGGTCAGGCCCGGGGTGGCCGTCGGCTCGACGATCTGGCTGCTGTGACCGTGGTCGGCGGTCACCAGCACCAGGGTGTCGGGGTGGCTGCGGGCGTACGCCGTGCCCGCCGCGATCGCCGCGTCGAAGTCGACCGTCTCGCCGATCTGGCCGCACGGGTCGGCCGCGTGGTCCTGCTTGTCGATGCTCGCGCCCTCGACCTGCAGGAAGAAGCCCTTGTCGCTGTGGCGGTCCTCGAGCAGCTCGATCGCCTTGCGGGTCTGCTCGGCCAGCTTCGGCTGGGTCTTCGGCAGCGCCGCGTTCGGGGTGCAGCGGGCCGGTGCGGTGCCGCCGTGCACGGCCGCCGGGCCGGTCCAGTTCACCGGCATGTTGTTCTTGGCGAACAGGCCGAGGACCGGCTTGCCCTTCTTCGCCGCCGCCAGGTCCGCCGCGGTGTTGACGACGTTGTAGCCGGCCGCCTTGGCCTGCTCCAGCACGGTCTTGCCCTTGAACTTCCCGGCGGTCACCTTCTGGTCGAAGTACGTCGCACCGCCGCCCAGCAGGACGTCGGGGCGGGTCTGCACCAGCTGCTCGGAGATCGAGCCGAGGCCGCCGTTCTCCTTGGCGTTCTTCGCGCACTTCGCGGTCGTCTCGACCGGGCCCTTGCAGTCGCGGCTGACGACGTGCGAGCCGAGCACGGCCGGGGTGGCGTCCTGGACCTCGGCGGTCGTGACGTCGCCGGTGCGCAGGCCGTTGCGCTTGGCGATCTCGAGGATCGTCGGCACGTCGTTGCCGTACGCGTCGACCGAGATCGCGCCGTTGTAGGACTTGGTGCCGGTGGCCCAGCCGGTGCCGGACGCGGCCGAGTCGGTCACGTAGTTCGGCTTGCCGGGGTTGTTCTGCTCGACGGCGTAGGTCGTGTAGTCGCCGGTCAGGGGCAGCTCGTCCATCGCGAGCCGGCCCGCGGCGCCGCGCTCGTAGTTGCGGGCGGCGGTGATCTCCGACTGGCCCATGCCGTCACCGATGAACAGGATGACGTTGCGGGCGCTGCCGCCCTGGATCGCGGAGCGGACGTCGTTGGTGCGGTCGCCGGTGCCGGCCGAACGCGCGTCGGCGGGGCCGGAGCCGGTGGCGGCCAGGGCGACCGGGGCGGCGGCGACCAGTGCGGCGCCGAGCGCGCCGGCGACCAGCCACCGGCGGCGGCCGGTGAGCAGCGAAGCCATGTTTCTCCTCTTCGGGGACTTCGGGAAGTAAAGGTCCGGATTCCGGACACGGGTTATTAGTCCGGTTGCACGTGTGCCGTGCACGGACGCGAGGTGAGCGTCAGGTGGCGGCTGGCCGAACACCTGGCTTCCCGTGGGTGACCGGGAGCACGTCGGTTATTGACCGGCGAGGTGTCCCGGCCGGACGACGCCCGCTTCGTAGGCGATGACCACGGCCTGGCTGCGGTTGCCCGCACCGAGCTTCCCGAAGATGTTGCCCACGTGGGTCTTGACGGTCTCGAGGCTGATCACGAGCGCGGCGGCGATGTCCTGGTTGGACAGTCCGGTGGCGATCAGCCGCAGCACCTCGGCTTCGCGCCGGGTCAGCTTCTTCGCCGCCCGCGCGTGCTCCCCGCCCGGCGTCCGCGCGCTCACCAGCCGCCGGATCGCCTCGGGGAACAGCAGCGACTCGCCGGCGGCGACGGTCCGCACGGCGTGCGCGATCTCCTCCTTGCGCGCCCGCTTCAGCAGGAACCCGCTGGCCCCGGCCAGCAACGCTTCGTGCACGTAGTCGTCGTTGTCGAAGGTCGTGACGACGAGGACTTTCGGCGGTTCGGCGAGCGCCCCGAGGAGCTGCCGGGTCGCCTCGATGCCGTCGGTGCCGGGCATCCGGACGTCCATCAGCACGACGTCCGGCCCGGTCCGGCGCACCGCGGGCAGCACTTCGGCGCCGTCGGCCGCCTCGCCGACGACCGTCAGGCCCTGCTGCTCCAGCAGGGCCCGCAGGCCGGCGCGGACCAGGGGTTCGTCGTCGGCCAGCAGGACGGTCGGGCTCACGCGCCCGTCCGCAGCGGGATGGTCGCGCTCAGCCGCCACCGCTCGCCGTCCGGGCCGGCGTCGAGCTCGCCGCGCAGTGCTTCGACGCGCTCCGCGAGCCCCTCCAGCCCGTGACGTCCCGAGCGTGCGCGTTCCCCGTCCAGGGGGTTGACGATCGCGATCTCCAGCCGGTCCGGCCCGGCCTCGACGCGGACGTCCACCCGGCCCGGCCCGGCGTGCCGCAGGGCGTTGGTCAGGCCTTCCTGGACGATCCGGTAGCCCTCGCGCGACACCGCGGCGGGCAGCGCGGCGACCGGGCCGCGCACGGTCAGCCGGACGTCGAGCCCGGCGTCGCGGGCGCGGACGGCGAGGACGTCCACCTCGGTCAACGTGCGTGTCGGCTCCTTCGCGGCCGGCTCTTCGCGCAGCAGGCCGAGGACGTGGTCGAGGTCTTCCAGGGCGCTGCGCGAGGATTCTTCGATCGTGGCGAGGGCACGCCGCGCCTGGGCCGGGTCCGCCTCGACCAGGTCGGCGGCGGCCGCCGCGTGCAGCGTCGACGTCGTCAGCGTGTGCCCGATCGAGTCGTGCAGCTCGCGGGCCAGCCGGTTGCGCTGGGCGAGCACGGCGGCGCGGCGTTCGGCGAGCACCGCGCGCTCGGCCGCGGACGGCCCCAGCAGCGCGGCCGCGCCGACGCGGAGACCGAGGGTGGCGGCCGCGGTCAGCACCAGCGCCGCGACGACCGCCACCACCCCGAACAGGATCGTCCACGCCCCGAGCGGGACGTCCGACCAGAACAGCGAGATCCGGTCCTGGCCACCCGCCAGCCACACCGCGGGCACGAGCATCCCGAGGCCCAGGAAGGCCAGCACGGTGACCAGGACGCCGCTGGCCGCGGTGTGCAGCGCGAGCCACAGGCCCGAGCGCAGCCGCGCCCCGGCGCCCGGGTGCCGCTCGGGCGCCGGGACGCCGGTGCCGAGCAGGGTGTTGGCCAGGCCGACGCCGAGGCGCCGCACCGGTCCCAGCAGGCCCAGCAGCCCCATCAGCACGGCCAGGGCGAGCAGGGCGATGAGCGCGCGGAGCCGGGAGTCGACGTCGACGGACACCGCCACGGCGAGGGCGAACGGGGCCACCGGCACCGCGATGGCGGCGCCCGCGGCGGCGTGGAGCAGGCTGCGGTAGCTGCCGATCCGCGTCAGGGACAGGAGGAATCCGGACATGCGGCGAGCGTAGGGCGGCCGGGGGCGGGGTGACCTCCCTCTCGGGAGCCAGATTCTGGTCACAACCGGTTAGCGACCGTTAGCAGTGGCCTCCTACACTCGGGACGTGGCAGACCGACCCCTGATCGCTCCCAGCATCCTTTCCGCGGACTTCGCCCGGCTCGGCGAGGAGATCGCCGCCGTGGCCGGCACCGGGGACAACCGCGCCGACTGGGTGCACGTGGACGTCATGGACGCGCACTTCGTGCCCAACCTGACCCTGGGCCTGCCCGTGGTCAAAGCGCTGCTCAAGAGCACCGACGTGCCGATCGACTGCCACCTGATGATCGACGACCCCGACCGCTGGGCGATCGGGTACGCCGAGGCCGGCGCCTACAACGTCACCGTGCACGCCGAGGCCGCGAAGGACCCCGTCGCGCTGGCGAAGAACCTGCGCGCCGCGGGTGCCAAGGCCGGCCTGTCGGTCAAGCCGGGCACCGCGCTCGAGCCGTGGCTCGACGTGCTCAAGCACTACGACACGCTGCTGGTGATGTCGGTCGAGCCGGGCTTCGGCGGGCAGTCGTTCATCGCGGACGTCCTCGGGAAGGTCCGCACCGCGCGGCGGCTGGTCGACACCGGGCACCTGAAGCTGGTCGTCGAGATCGACGGCGGGATCAACGCCGAGACCATCGAGCAGGCCGCCGAAGCGGGCGTCGACTGCTTCGTCGCCGGGTCCGCCGTCTACGGCGCCGGCGACCCCGGGAAGGCCGTCGCCGCCCTGCGCGAGCAGGCCGCGCGCGTCCGAGCGGGCTGAATCTCCGGTTCGAGGCGCGGGCGGAGAAGCCGCGCGGGTGCCTCGGGTGTTGGATGGAGAGGGACCCGGCTACAAGGAGGCAGCGGACGTGTTCACCGGCATAGTCGAGGAGATCGGCGAGGTCGTCGCGGTCGAGCAGGTGACGAACGCGGCGCGCCTGCGGGTCCGCGGGCCGCTGGTGACGAGTGACGCCGGGCACGGCGACTCGATCGCGGTCAGCGGCGTCTGCCTGACGGTGGTCGACGTCGCCGGCGGCGAGTTCACCGTCGACGTCGTCAACGAGACCCTGCAGCGTTCCAGCCTGGCCAAGGTCGCGGTCGGCGACCGCGTCAACCTGGAGCGCGCCACCCCGGCCGGCGGCCGGCTCGGCGGGCACATCATGCAGGGCCACGTCGACGGGACCGGCGTGTTCCTCTCGCGCGACGAGAACGGCGTCACGACTTTCGCGCTGCCGGAGCACCTGGCGCGCTACGTCGTCGAGAAGGGCTCGATCGCGGTGGACGGCATTTCGCTGACCGTCGCCGCGATCACCGGCGACCAGTTCGCGGTCGCGCTGATCCCGACCACGCTCGAGGTGACCACGCTCGGCGGCCGCGAGGCCGGCGACCTGGTCAACCTGGAGGTCGACGTGGTCGCGAAGTACGTCGAAAAGCTGGCCGAGGCGCACATCCGCGACCAGGTGCAGAATCGGGACGGCGGCACGGAGGAGCAGCGGTCATGAGCGAGACGAGTGCGGCAGAGCCCGAAGCGGGCTGGACCCCGTGCGGCACCGGGGCGGTGTTCGACGCCGACGCCATCGAACGGGCGATCGCGGACGTCGCGGCGGGCCGTCCGGTCGTCGTGGTCGACGACGAAGACCGCGAGAACGAGGGCGACCTCATCTTCGCGGCGGAAAAGGCGACCCCGGAGCTGCTGGCCTTCATGGTCCGCTACACCTCCGGCTACGTCTGCGTCGCGCTGACCGAAGCCGAGGCGGATCGGCTGGACCTGCCGCCGATGTACCACACGAACCAGGACGCGCGCGGCACCGCGTACAGCGTCACGGTGGACGCGGCCGACGGCATCAGCACCGGCATCTCCGCCGCCGACCGCGCGCACACCATCCGGCTGCTCGCCGACCCGGCGTCGTCCGCGAAGGACTTCCGGCGCCCCGGCCACGTCGTCCCGCTGCGCGCGAAGGAGGGCGGCGTGCTCCGCCGTCCCGGGCACACCGAGGCGTCGGTCGACCTGGCCCGGATGGCCGGGCTGAACCCGGCCGGCGTGCTCTGCGAGATCGTGTCGCAGAAGGACGAGGGCGACATGGCCCGCCGCGACGAGCTCGAGGTCTTCGCGGCCGACCACGACCTGGCGATCATCACCATCGCCGACCTGATCGCCTACCGCCGTCGCACCGAGAAGCAGGTCGAACGGGTCGCCGAGGCGCGTATCCCGCTGGCCGCGGGCACGTTCCGCGCGGTCGGCTACGACTCGCTGCTCGACGGCATCGAGCACGTCGCGTTCGTCTACGGCGAGATCGGGGACGGCCAGGACATCCTGGTCCGCGTCCACTCCGAGTGCCTGACCGGCGACGTCTTCGGCTCGCTGCGCTGCGACTGCGGCCCCCAGCTCGACGCCGCGCTCGCCGCGGTCGCCGCCGAGGGGCGCGGCGTGGTGCTCTACATCCGCGGCCACGAGGGCCGCGGCATCGGCCTGCTGCACAAGCTGCAGGCCTACCAGCTGCAGGACGACGGCGCCGACACCGTCGACGCCAACCTCGCGCTGGGCGTGCCCGCCGACGCCCGCGACTACGGCACCGGCGCGCAGATCCTCTGCGACCTCGGCGTCCGGACCATGCGGCTGCTGTCGAACAACCCGGCCAAGCGGATCGGTCTCGAGGGGTACGGCCTGCGCGTCACCGGGCGGGTGCCGCTGCCGATCTCGCCGAACCCGGAGAACCTGCGCTACCTGCGGACCAAGCGCGACCGGATGGGCCACGACCTGGCCCAGCTGGAGCACTACGACCAGGTCGGCGCCGGTCCCGAACACCCCGACGGAGGAGCACAGTGAGCGGCGAGGGCCGTCCCGACCTCAAGCTGGACCTCTCCGACTGCAAGTCGCTGAAGCTGGGCATCGTCACCACCAAGTGGAACGCGCCCATCGCCGACCTCCTGCTGGAGCGGGCCCTGGTCGCGGCCAAGGAGGCCGAGCTCGAAGACGAGCCGACGGTCGTCCGCGTCGCGGGCGCGATCGAGCTCCCGGTGGTCGCGCAGGCCCTGGCCCGCAACCACGACGCGGTCGTCGCGCTGGGCGTCGTCATCCGCGGCGGCACCCCGCACTTCGAGTACGTGTGCGACGCGGTGACGGCGGGCCTGACCCGGGTGGCCCTCGACGAGAGCACCCCGGTCGGCAACGGCGTCCTGACGTGCGACACCGAAGAGCAGGCCCTCGACCGGTCGGGCCGGCCCGGCTCGAAAGAGGACAAGGGCTACGAGGCGACGGTCGCGGCGCTGGACACCGCGCACGTGCTGCGGACCCTGCGCCAGCCGTGGACCGAGCGGGGTTTCGTGTGAGCGTGGCTACTTCATCGGCGACCTTGGTCATCCGGCCGCGCCGGGCGCTGATCATGTGCAGCGTGCTGGCGGTGGCGCTGCTGGCGGTGTTCATCGTGGTGGCGGTGCTGCTGCGCAACGGCAACACCGGCGTCCACTTCCAGCGCTCCGACCAGGCGGCGATGGTCGGCATCGGCATCCTGCTCTCGGCGGGCGTGATGCTGTTCGTGATCGCCCGGGTGCGGGCCGACGCCGAGGGCATCGAGGTCCGCAACGTGCTGATGACCCGCCGGTTCGCGTGGAGCGAAGTGCTGTCGGTGAGCTTCCCGGACGGCGCGTCGTGGGCCCGCCTGGAACTGCCGGAGGACGAGTACCACGCGGTGATGGCCGTCCAGTCCGTGGACCGGGCCCGCGCGGTGGAAGCGGTGCGGGCGCTGCGCAAACTGCACCGCGCGGCCACCGGCGGCTGACGACCGGAGAGCCGCCCGGCCTGCTGTTCGGTGAATGTGCCGGTGATCTGGGTGCTGCCGTCGAGGATCGCGACTTGGACGACCGGCGCCGAGATGACCTGGCTGTCCACGACGAACGCGGCTTGCCGGTTGACGTTCTCGCTCGTGGAATCGGCCCAGATCTTCGTGCCCTCGGACTTGAAGCCGTGTTGTCGGTCTGCCCGCACGTGACCAGCGGCAAGGTCCGGTCGTCGTGTCCGGCCGGCGGATCGGCGCGGCCTGGAGTGCCGTCGATCGCCCGCACGGCCGCCGTCTGCTCCGCCGCATCGGTGTTCTGCCGCGCGGCCGGCGAAGGAGGCGCGCCGCCGACCCGCGAAGCGTCGGCCACGATCATCACCAGGGCACAGCCGAGAGCACCACTGCGAAGCGCATGAGCCCCGAGCCGGCGGACGGACCCCGTTGTTACGCGGGCGTCAGAGACTCAGGTCCACCACGATCGGCGCGTGGTCCGACGGGCCCTTGCCCTTCCGCATGTTCCGGTCCACGTACGAGTCCGTGACCGCGTCCGTGAAGGGCGTGTTCCCGTACACCAGGTCGATGCGCATGCCCTTGTTGTTCGGGAAGTTGCCCGCGCGGTAGTCCCAGTAGGTGAACGGGTGGTCGTACTTCAGCGGCCTCGGGAAGACGTCCGTCAGGCCCAGCTTCCGCAGCCTTGCCAGGGCCTCGCGCTCCGGGGGCGTCACGTGCGTCGATTCCGTGAACACCGCGATGTCCCAGACGTCCTCGTCCGCCGGGGCCACGTTGAAGTCGCCCAGGATCGCGAACGGCCCGGCCGAAAGCTCCGCGGCCGCCATGGAGCGCAGGGTCTCCAGCCACTCCAGCTTGTACGCGTAGTGCGGGTTGTCCGGCTCGCGCCCGTTGGGCACGTACACCGACCACACCCGCACGCCACCACACGTCGCGCCGATCGCACGCGCCTCGGCGGCGCCCTCGAAGGAAGGCTCGTCCGGCAGCCCGCGCACCACGTCGGACAACCCGACCCGCGAGACGATCCCGACGCCGTTCCAGCGCCCGAGCCCGTACGCGGCCACCTCGTAGCCGAGCGCCTCGACCTCGGCGGCCGGGAACTTCTCCGTCGTGTTCTTCAGCTCCTGCAGGCACAGCACGTCCGGCGCGGACTGCTCGAGGAACTCCAGCACCCGGGGCAGGCGGGGGATGATGGAGTTCACGTTCCAGGTGGCGATCCGCATGCCGCGAGTTTCCCACATCCCACCGACAGGAAAGGGGCGGCACGAAAAGCGCCGCCCCTTCCGAGAAGAACCCTCAGACGCCGGCGGTCGTCCGGATCCAGGACCGGCTGGACGCCACGCTCGCGTAGTTGTTCGTGCCGCGCGTGTTGGTCCCGCTCTGGTTCTGCACCGTCGAGGCGACGCCGACCTGGACGCCGTTCGACACCTCGGGGCCGCCCGAGTCGCCCTTCCAGGCCGAGCCGTTGACACCGACGCTCTGGATCGCGCGGCCGCCGTAGGCATCCGACGAGCGGCCGGTCACCTGGACGTTCGCCACCTTCAGCGCCGACGCCGGCGGGCCGGTCGGCGTGGTGCGGCCCCAGCCGTAGAGCTGGTTGGTGCTGCCGGTCGACGGGTCCGCGCTGCCCAGCGAGATCGGGCCGGTACTGGTCGCCGAGGCCAGGTGCAGCAGGGCGATGTCGCCGTTGGGGGACTCGTACTTGCCGTCGACGGCGATCTGCGTGCCGGAGAACAGCGTGTTGCTGCCGACCTTGACGTGCATGCCCGAGCCGTCCTGGTCGAGGCAGTGCACCGCGGTCATCACCCAGCGCGACGCGATGACCGTGCCGGAGCAGTTGAAGCCCTGGAAGTCGCGACCGGGCGTGTTGACGTACACCTGGGCGCCCCAGGAGACCGCCGGGGCGGTGGAGCCCCCGACGATGTTCGGCTGGACGCCGGCCGACGCGACGGCGCCACCGGCGAGGGTCAGCGCGACGGCGGCCGCCGAAGCGGCACCTAGGACACGGAGAGAGCTCACGGTGGTGATCCTTTCGGATGGGACCCGATCCTGCTGGGTCGGAAAGTAACCACCGCGTCACACAGGGGGACACCGACGAAGGTCGGAAGACGGCGATCACCCTACTTCCGGCGGGCGAGGCGGGGGGCCGCGAGAACTGTCGGTGCCGCGCCATAGTCTTGGGGGCGTGGCTGACCCGACCACCTACCGTCCCTCGCCGGGGAGCATCCCGGATGCCCCCGGCGTGTACAAGTTCCGCGACGACGCCCGGCGGGTCATCTACGTCGGCAAGGCGAAAAGCCTGCGCAGCAGACTGAACTCGTACTTCGCCGACCTCTCCGGCCTGCACCCCCGCACCCGGCAGATGGTCACCACCGCCGCGAGCGTCGAGTGGACCGTCGTCACCACCGAGGTCGAGGCGCTCCAGCTCGAGTACAACTGGATCAAGGAGTTCGACCCGCGGTTCAACGTCCGCTACCGCGACGACAAGAGCTACCCGGTCCTCGCGGTGACGCTGAACGAGGAGTTCCCGCGGCTGTTCGTCTACCGCGGGGCGCGCAAGAAGGGCGTCCGGTACTTCGGGCCGTACTCGCACGCGTGGGCCATCCGCGAGACGCTCGACCTGCTGCTGCGGGTGTTCCCGGCGCGCACCTGCTCGGCCGGGGTGTTCCGGCGCCACGGCCAGATCGGCCGGCCCTGCCTGCTCGGCTACATCGAGAAGTGCTCGGCGCCGTGCGTCGGGCGGGTCTCGGCCGACGAGCACCGCGACATCGTCGAGGACTTCTGCGACTTCCTGGCGGGCAAGACCGACGGCATGATCAAGCGCCTCGAAGCCGAGATGGCCGCCGCGTCCGGGGAGCTCGAGTTCGAGCGCGCGGCCCGGTTGCGCGACGACCTCGGCGCGCTGCGGCGCGCGATGGAGAAGCAGGCCGTGGTGTTCGGCGACGGCACGGACGCCGACGTCGTGGCGTTCGCCCACGACGACCTCGAAGCCGCCGTCCAGGTCTTCCACGTGCGCGGCGGCCGGGTCCGCGGCCAGCGCGGCTGGGTCATCGACAAGGCCGAGGAGATGGACGTCCCGGCGCTGGTCGACCACTTCATCACGCAGTTCTACGGCGAGCAGGCCGAGCTCGACGCCGGCGACAACGTCGACGCCGGGCCCGCGGTCCCGCGCGAGGTCCTGGTCCCGGAACTGCCCGCGGACGCCGACGCGCTCGCGGAGTGGCTCACCGGGCTGCGCGGCTCGCGGGTGCAGGTGCGGGTGCCGCAGCGCGGCGACAAGAGGGCCCTGGCGGAGACCGTGGAGCGCAACGCGGGGGAGGCGTTCACCCAGCACAAGCTGCGCCGGGCGGGCGACCTCACCGCGCGGTCGGCGGCGCTCACCGAACTGCAGGACTTCCTGGCCCTCGACACCGCGCCGCTGCGCATCGAGTGCATCGACATCAGCCACATCCAGGGCAGTGACGTCGTGGCGTCGCTCGTCGTCTTCGAGGACGGCCTGGCGCGCAAATCCGAGTACCGGCGCTTCGCGCTGCGCGAGGCGGCCGAAGAGGGTGACGTGGCGTCGATCGCCGAGGTCGTCCGGCGGCGGTTCAACCGCTACCTCAAGGAAACGGCCGAAGGCGCCGACGTGCCGATCGACTCGTCGAAACCGGGCCTCGACCCGGAGACCGGCCGGCCGCGCAAGTTCGCCTACCCGCCGAACCTGCTGGTCGTCGACGGCGCGGGCCCGCAGGCCACGGCGGCCGCGGACGTCCTGGCCGAACTGGGCATCACCGACATTTCCGTGGTGGGGCTGGCGAAGCGGCTCGAAGAGGTGTGGCTGCCCGCCGACCCCGATCCGGTGATCCTGCCGCGGACGTCGGAGGGGCTGTACCTGCTGCAGCGGCTCCGTGACGAGGCCCATCGCTTCGCCATCACCTACCACCGCGAGAAGCGCTCCAAGCGGCTGCAGGCGTCCGAATTGGACAGTGTGCCCGGGCTGGGGCAGGCTCGCCGCACCGCGCTGATCAAGCACTTCGGCTCGGTGAAGAAGCTCAAGCAGGCCAGGATCGAAGAGATCGAGGCGGTGCCCGGCTTCGGCAGGCGCACCGCGGAGGCCGTGGTCGCCGCGCTGGCCGGGGAGTCCGGCGCGGGCCAGGGCACGAAGACAGGGGAGTAGGAAAGACAGTGAGTGCGCAAGAAGATGTCCGCGGCTCCGGCATGGAGGTCGCGGTGGTGTCCGGGCTGTCGGGGGCGGGCCGCAGCACCGCGGCCAAGTGCCTGGAGGACCTGGGCTGGTTCGTCGTGGACAACCTGCCCCCGGAGCTGATCGCCACGATGGTCGAGCTGGGCGCGCAGGCGCGCGGCGCGATCACCAAGGTTGCCGTCGTCATGGACGTGCGCTCGCGCGCGTTCACCGACGACCTGGCTTCGGTGATCAAGGATCTGGACGCGCGGGGGTACAAGCCACGCGTGCTGTTCCTGGAGGCGACCGACGCCGTGCTGGTGCGGCGCTTCGAGGCCGTCCGGCGCGGTCACCCGATGCAGGGTGACGGCCGGCTCGCCGACGGCATCACGGCGGAGCGGACGCTGCTGGAGCCGCTGCGCGAAGAGGCCGACCTGGTGCTCGACACGTCGTCGCTGTCGGTGCACGACCTGCGGGCCAAGATCGAGGACGCGTTCGGGTCCGAGGCGAGCACGCAGACCCGCGTCACCGTGCTGTCGTTCGGGTACAAGTACGGGCTGCCGATGGACGCGGACCTGGTGATGGACGTCCGGTTCCTGCCGAACCCGTTCTGGATCCCGGAGCTGCGCGAACACACGGGCCTCGACGGCGAGGTCCGCAACTACGTGCTCTCGCAGGAAGGCGCCGAGGAGTTCCTCGACCGCTACCACCAGCTGCTGCGGCTCATCGGCGCCGGCTACAAGCGCGAGGGCAAGCGGTACCTGACCCTCGCCGTCGGCTGCACCGGTGGCAAGCACCGCAGCGTGGCGCTGTCGGTGGAGCTCGCCCAGCGTCTGTCCAAAGAGGACGGAATGGCCGTGAAGGTGGTGCACCGCGACCTTGGTCGTGAATAACGTGCGGGCGGTCGCCCTCGGGGGCGGCCACGGACTGCACGCCACGTTGTCCGCGGTGCGGCGGGTGACCCCCGACGTCACCGCGATCGTCACCGTGGCCGACGACGGCGGCTCGTCCGGCCGGCTGCGGCGCGAACTCGGGCTGCTGCCGCCGGGCGACCTCCGGCAGGCGTTCGCCGCCTTCGCCGCGGAAGACGGCGGCACGCTCTGGGCCGAGGTGTTCCAGCACCGCTTCGGCGGGGACGGCGCGCTGGCCGGGCACGCGGTGGGGAACCTGCTGCTGGCCGGGCTGTTCGAGGTGCTCGGCGACCCGGTGGCGGCGCTCGACGAGGCGTGCCGGCTGATCGGCGTCTCCGGCCGGGTGCTGCCGATGTCCCCGGAGCCGCTGGAGATCGTGGGGGAGGTCAGCGGCCTCGACAGCGAGGACCCGGCGGCGCTGCGCACGATCCGCGGCCAGGTCGCGGTGGCGTCGACGCCGGGGCAGGTGCAGCGCGTCAGCCTGCACGCGCCGGGCCGGTCGGGGCGGCCCCCGCAGGCGTGCGCCGAAGCGGTGGACGCGGTGCTGGCGGCCGACGTCGTGTTCCTCGGTCCCGGCTCCTGGTTCACGAGCGTGCTGCCGCATCTGCTCGTGCCGGGGCTGCACGACGCGCTCGTCAAGACCACCGCGACGAAGGTGCTCGTGCTCAACCTTGTCCCCCAGCCGGGGGAAACCGCGGGGTTCTCCCCGGAGCGGCACCTGGACGTCCTGTCCGAGCACGCGCCGGATCTGCGGGTCGACGCGGTGATCGCGGACCGCGATTCGGTCCCCGACCCGGCGAATCTCCGCCGCGCGGCGGAGCGGCTCGGCGGCCGGGCACACCTGGGGGCGGTGGCCGACCCGGAAGTGGCGGGACGGCATGATCCTGATGCGCTCGCGAGGTGTATGCGGGAGGCTCTCGGTCTCGGCAGGGGCGGGGAGCACGGGGGAGGAGCGAAAGGCAGGGAGGGGCAGTAATGGCGATGACCGCCGCGGTGAAGGACGAACTGAGCCGGCTGGAGATCACGAAGATCGGGCCGCGCCGGGCGGAGGTCGCGTCGCTGCTTCGCTTCGCCGGCGGGCTGCACATCGTGGCCGGCCGGGTGGTCGTCGAAGCGGAGCTGGACACGGGCTCGGTCGCGCGACGGCTGCGCAAGGAGATCCACGAGCTCTACGGCCACCATTCCGACGTCCACGTCATCACCGCCAGCGGCGGGCTGCGCAAGGGCACCCGGTACGTGGTGCGCGTGGTCAAGGACGGCGAGGGGCTGGCCCGGCAGACCGGGCTGATCGACCAGCGCGGCCGCCCGGTGCGCGGCCTGCCCGCGGCCGTCGTGTCCGGCGGCGTGGCCGACGCCGAAGCGGCGTGGCGGGGCGCGTTCCTCGCCCACGGCTCCCTGACGGAGCCGGGCCGGTCGTCGTCGCTGGAAGTGACGTGCCCCGGCCCGGAGGCGGCGCTGGCTTTGGTGGGTGCCGCGCGCCGGATGGGCATCCAGGCGAAGTCGCGCGAGGTCCGCGGCGCCGACCGCGTGGTGGTCCGCGACGGTGACGCCATCGGCGCGCTGCTGACGCGCTTGGGCGCGCACACGAGCGTCCTGCAGTGGGAGGAACGCCGGATGCGCCGCGAGGTGCGCGCGACGGCGAACCGCCTGGCCAACTTCGACGACGCGAACCTCCGCCGCTCGGCCCGCGCGGCCGTCGCGGCGGCGGCCCGGGTCGAGCGCGCCCTGGAGATCCTCGGCGACACGGCCCCGGACCACCTCCTGGCGGCGGGCAAGCTCCGGCTGTCCAACCGGCAGGCGTCCCTGGAGGAGCTGGGCCAGCTGTCGGACCCGCAGATGACGAAGGACGCCGTGGCCGGGCGCATCCGCCGCCTGCTGGCGATGGCGGACAAGCGCGCGAAGGACCTGAGCATCCCGGACACCGAGTCCGCGGTCACCCCGGAGATGCTCGAGGAAGAGGAAGACGCCTGACGAGGTCCCGCAGCCAGGGTCCGGCGATCGCGGGTTCGCGGGTCAGCACGCGAGCCAGCTGGTCCCGCACGGCCGGTGAGCGGCCGGCTTCGACGAGGGCGACCGCTTCGGCGAGGGCTCGCCGGGTGCGGTGGTCGCGGGCGGGGGAGCGCACGTCCCCGGCCGCCCACGAGAAGCGCCCGAACGACCGTGCGACCTTCTGCTGGTGGTCCGCGAGGTAGCCGAACAAGGCGGTCTCGACGGACACGTTCCGGATCGTCACCTCGCGTGCCCATGCGGTGTGCTGCTGCCACCGCCAAGTGTTCGGGCTGGTGTGCGTGCGCCGGGTCAGGCCGACGATCCGGAGCCGGCGGCGGATCGCGGGCCAGTCCGCCCGCTCGTCGGCGGCCCAGTCGCGCAGGATGTCCAGCAGCTGCCCGAACGTCCGGCCGGACGACACCACGTCGACGAAGACGACCGGCTTCGCTCCGCGGGCCAGCAGCTCCGGCGTGAGACCGTGCGCGGCGAGGTTCGCCCGCAGCTGCGCGACCTCGGTCGCGGCGAGGCCGCCCCACAGACCGCCCACCAGCCCGGTGGAGAGCGGCAGCAGGTGCAGCCGGGCCGGGTCGGGCAGCGCACCGCCGAGCAGGTCGAACACGGAGTCGCCGGACCGGCCGACGAAGTACAGCTCTCCGTTCTCCGACCGGGCGAGCACCTTCGCGGCGCACTCGACGAGGTCGTCGAGGAACCACAGATCGGGCTCGGGCACACCGTCCAGAAGGGAGCCGAGGTGGTCGGGGCGCACCAGGTCCCAGCGGAACGGGCGGTTCGGCTCGATCACGCCGGCCTCGCGCGGCCGTACTCGGCCACCAGCTCCGCCAAGCGGTCCGGTCCGGCCGCGCCACCGCCGCGGCGGGCCAGGACGGCCGCCGTCGCCACGAACCCTTCGAGCGGCGCCCGGTCGATCGGGTGCGAGGTCGCGCGGTACTCGGCGACCCCGGCGTCGGCGAACCCCGGGCCGTCGACCGTGCGGTACCGGCTCATGGACGGCGAGCCTAGGGCAGCGGGGCCGCGCTGGTCAGCCGGTTTTCCGTCGGTGCGGTTAACGGGATCGGTGTCGTCCGGGCGAACTCGTAACACCGCGGTAGCACGGGGGAGTGGTCGCCGAAACGCGGCGCGTCGAACCTCGGTCGGGAGGGAGTACGCCGAACGAGGGAAGGGGAACGCATGCGCACGAGCCGGAACAGCAATGACCGCGCGCAGCTGCAGGTGTCGCCGGAGGTCGGCACCTGGCTCGCCCGGCGCAGCAGCAGGGCCGACGACTGGACGGCGGAGCAGCTGGTCGACGCCAAACGCGGCACGACCGTCTCGGTGGTCATCCCCGCGCGCAACGAGGAGGCGACGGTCGGCGCGATCGTCACCGCGATCCGCGAAGAACTCCACGAACACCACCGGCTCGTCGACGAGATCCTCGTCGTCGACAGCCACTCGACCGACGCCACCGCCGAGGTCGCCGCCGCGGCGGGCGCGCGGGTCGTCGCGCAGGACGCCGTGTTCCCGGCCCTCGACGGGCTGGCGGGCAAGGGCGAGGCCCTGTGGAAGGGCGTCGCGGCGACGACCGGCGACCTCGTGGTCTTCGTCGACGGCGACCTCTACGACTTCACCACCGGCTACGTCACCGGGCTGCTCGGCCCGCTGCTCACCGACCCGTCGGTGGCCTACGTCAAGGGCTTCTACCACCGCCCGCTCAACGGCGCGGCGGGCAGCGAGCCGGAAGGCGGCGGCCGGGTCACCGAGCTCGTCGCGCGGCCGCTGATCAACATGTTCTGGCCCGAGCTGTCCGGCTTCGTCCAGCCCCTCGCGGGGGAGTACGCGGGCCGTCGCGAGGTGCTGGAGAGCATCCCGTTCGTCGTGAACTACGGCGTCGAAATCGGCCACCTGATCGACCTGCTCGAACTGCGCGGGCTCGATTCCCTGGCCCAGGTCGACCTCGGTCACCGGGTGCACCGCCACCAGAGTACCCAGGCGCTGGGCCGCATGTCGGGCCAGATCATGCAGACGCTGTTCGACCGCCTGGAGCGCTACGGCCGCTTGGTGACGGCCATCCCACCGGCCACGATGCTGGCGCAGTTCCAGCGCGGCGCGTCTTCCGGCGGCGTCGAGCGGGAGCTGGTGCTGACGGACCTGACGTCCCCGCAGCGCCCGCCCCTGGCGAGCCTGCCGGTGACGCTGCGCCCGGAGAACGAGCTGGACCTGCAGGACACCGCGTAACCGTCTCGGTCCGAAGTGGACACCGACGGTGTCCACTTCGGACCTTTTGCGGTACGGGCCCGCTCGCTGTCGTTACCGCGCGGGCGGCCGGTCGCCGCGCAGGAACAGGGCGCTGGTGAGGAGGCCGAGGACCACGATGGCGGCGTTCACCGCGATCGCGGCCTTCAGGCCACCGAGCACGGCCGTGGCTCCGGTGCCGGCCGCGGCGGTGGTGACGACGACGCTCATGATCGGCGTGCCCATCGTGATGCCGACCTGCTGGGTCATGGTGGCGAGGCCGGTGGCCAGGCCCTGTTCGTGGTCGGCGAGCCCGGAGGTGGCGGTGACCATGAAGCCCACGATGACGAGCATGTTGCCGACACCGCCGGCAAAGCCGGCGATCAGCATCAGCGCCAGCCACGACCGGTCCTCGCCGAGGCCGAGCAGGGCCGCGGTGAACACGGCCTGCAGGAGGCCGCCGGCGATCAGGGTCTGCTTGCTGCCGATCTTGCCGATGACCTTGGGGGCGCAGACGCCGCCCGTGACCGTGCCCAGCCCGAGCACGCCGAAGGACAGGCCGGCGGCGAGCGGGGAGAAGCCGAGCACCTCCTGCAGGTAGAGGGTCAGCGGGAAGACCAGGGAGCACTCGGTGAGGAACGCGATCAGGCCGGCGACGTTGCCCCAGGCCACCGACCGCCTGCGGAGCACACCGAGCGGCACCAGCGGCGCGGGCACCCTGCGCTCGACGGCGTAGAACACCACCAGCAGCACCACCCCGGCCACCAGCGAGCCCAGGACGCTCGCCGAGGCCCAGCCCCGCTCGCTCGCCTGGGTGAGGCCGAAGATGACGGCCAGCAGGCCGAGCGTCACGGTGACGGCGCCGGGCACGTCCAGCCCGGGACGCTCGTCGGGCCGGGACTCCTTGACGACCGCCGGGGTGATGACCAGCACGGCGAGGGCGACGGGCACGTTGACGAAGAACGCCCAGCGCCACGACAGCAGGTCGGTCAGCACGCCGCCGAGGACGGCGCCGGCGGTGAAGCCGCTGGACATCAGTGCGCCGTTGAGGCCGAGTGCCTTCCGCCGCAGCGGGCCTTCGGGGAACGAGACCGTCATCAGCGACAGCGCGGCCGGGGTGACGGCGGCGGTGGCCAGGCCCTGGAAGACGCGGGCGATGATCAGCATCTCCGGGTTCCGCGCCAGCCCGCCCAGCACCGAAGCCGCGGCCAGCACGACGAGACCGCCGAGGAACAGCCGGCGGCGGCCGAACAGGTCCGCGACCCGGCCGAAGAACAGCGTGAAACCCGCCGCGCACAGCGCGAACGCGGTGGCGATCCACTGCAGGTGCCCCAAGGGGAAGCCGAGGCTCCCGCCGATCACCGGCAGCGCCACGTTCAGGATGGCGAAGTCCGCCGCGAGCATGAACTGCGTCGCGAGCAGCAGGACCAGCACCAGCCGCAGCCGCGGGGTGAGCCCGGCGGGCGCCGCGCCGGCCGCCTCCGTATCAGTGACAGACATGACGTCGAGTCCTTTTCCCTCAGGGGTTCCGTGGCACACGTGGTCCCGGGAAAGGCTCGTCGGCACGCGGGCTCCCAGCCAGAACCGCGCCGTGCCCCGTCAGGGCGAGGGTGGTCATCCCACGACCACCCTCGGCGCTTCCGGCGTCCGGCCCCCGCGGGCATCATGGAGGAGAACGTGACCACCGCCCAGCCGAGGTCGACCTGGAGGCATGTTGTGGACGGCTCGTCCGAACTGGGTGACTTCCTCAAGTCGCGCCGCGCCGCGCTGCGCCCCGAGGACGTCGGCATCGCGCCGCACCCGACCCGCCGCCGCGTCACCGGGCTGCGCCGCGAGGAGCTGGCGACGCTCTCCCACGTGAGCATCACCCACTACACCCGCCTCGAGCAGGGCCGCTCCACCGGCGCCTCCGACAGCACCCTGGAGGCCATCGCGCGCACCCTGCGTCTCACCGACGACGAGACGGCCCACCTCAAGGCCCTCGCCCGCCCCGCCGGGCGGTCCCGGCCCGCGCCACCGCGGGTGGCGCACGTCAGCGCGTCGGCCCGTCAGCTGCTGGGGGCGATGACGCACGTG
Source organism: Amycolatopsis sp. NBC_00355 (assembly GCF_036104975.1). Classification (GTDB taxonomy): domain Bacteria; phylum Actinomycetota; class Actinomycetes; order Mycobacteriales; family Pseudonocardiaceae; genus Amycolatopsis. Next base: position 9,809,580 of record NZ_CP107982.1, read on the forward strand.
CCGGCCGTCGTCATGGACCGGCGCAACGACGTGCTCGCCTGGAACCAGCTGGGCCACGCGCTGCTCGCCGCGCACCTGCCGGCGGAGAGCCCGGACAGTCCCGCGACCCGCCCCAACCTGACCCGGATGCTGTTCCTGGACGAGCGGTACCGGGACCTGTACCCGAACTGGGACGAACAGGCCCAGCTCGCCGTGGCCGCGCTGCGCCTGACCGCCGGCCGCCACCCCGACGACCGCGCGCTCGCCGAGCTCGTCGGCCGGCTCTCCATGAACTCCGACGAGTTCGCGGCCCGCTGGGCCCGGCACCCGGTGCGCACCTGCACCTCCGGGGTGAAGGTCCTGCGCCATCCCCTGGTGGGGGCGGTCGAGCTCAGCTTCGAGAACCTCGTCATCCCGGGGACGTCGGGCCAGCGCCTGATCGCCTACACCGCCGAGCCCGGCTCGCCGTCCGAGACGGCGTTGCGGCTCCTGGGCAGCGCGACGGCGCCGGCGGCCCCGGGACGTCGTCCCGATGCTTCAGTGACGCAGGCCGACCGGCGCTGACCGAAGAGCGGCTTCGGCGGGCTGCCAACCGGGCGGGCCGAACACGAAACCCGCGCGCTCACGCCAGGTCCGGGCGCCGCGCAGGTCGCGCAGGATCGAGCCGTACTCGTGGAAGCCGACCTTCAGCAGGTTGTACGTGCCGATGTTCTTCGTCAGCCCGTACGTGGGGCGTTTGCCCTCCGGGACGAAACTGCGGAACATCCGGTCCCAGATGATGAAGATCCCGCCGTAGTTGGCGTCCAGGTATTCGGCGTCGCTGCCGTGGTGGACGCGGTGGTGCGACGGCGTGTTGAAGACGTACTCGAACCAGCGCGGCAGTTTGCCGATCTTCTCGGTGTGCACGAAGAACTGGTAGACGAGGTCGATCGACAGGCCGGTCAGGATCAGCCACGGCGGGATGCCGCACAGCGCCAGCACCGACCAGAACGGCAGCTGGAAGTACGGCGTCCACTTCTGGCGCAGCGCCGTCGAGAAGTTGTAGTGCTCGCTCGAGTGGTGCACCTGGTGCCCGGCCCACAGCAGCCGGACGCGGTGGCTCGCCCGGTGGTAGGCGTAGAACACCAGCTCCTGGCCGAGCAGCATGAGCACCCACGTCCACCAGTCGCGCGGGTCGAACTTCACCGGCGCCAGCTCGAACAGCACCGCGAAGACGACCAGCATCACCAGCCGGAACAGCGCGTTGACGCCGACCGAGACGGTGCCCATCAGCATGCTCGTGCGGGTGTCGGCGGGGCTGTAGCCGAGCACGTTGTCGTCGTGGCCGAGCACGTGCACGGCGACGATCTCGATCGTCACGAACAGCAGGAACACCGGGATCGCGAACAGCACGGGGTCGCGCAGGTGCGCCAGGAACTCGGCCACGTCGCCTCCTAGAACGGACTCTCTGATCTGACTCGACGGTAACTTACCCTCGGGTCACTTTACGCACGGTAGGGTCTCGGACGTGACGGAGTCAAGACCGGTCGGGACCAAGGGGATGCCCCGCGAGGAGCGCGAAGCGCAGCTCGTCGTCGCCGGGACCGAGGAGTTCGGCCGGGCGGGGTACGCGGGCGCGTCGATGGTCGAGATCGCGCGCCGGGTCGGCGTCACGAAACCGTTGCTGTACCAGTACTTCGGCTCGAAAGATGGTCTGTACCTCGCCTGCCTGCACCGCGCGGGCGACCGGCTGACCGAGGGGGTCGCGACGACCATGGCGTCGGGTGGTGAACCCGACCGGATGCCGCTGAAGGTGCTTTCGGCGATCTTCACGACCTTCGACCACGACCGCTACGCGTGGCGCCTCCTGCGCGACGCGACCGTGCCGAACAGCGGCGACATCGCCACGGCGGCCGCCGACTACCGGCACCGCCTGGACGCCTTCGCCCTCCTCGGCGCGACCCAGCTGATGACGTCGCGCGGGCTGCCCGACCCCGTCGACATCGAGGCTGTCGCCCAGGTCTGGACCGGGGTGGTCGACTCGCTGATCAGCTGGTGGATCGACCGCCCGGACGAGGACGCGGCCGCGATGACCGGCCGCTGCGCCCGGATCATGGACCGCCTGTTCGGCTGGTGAGCTCGGCGAGGGCCGCTCGCGCCCAGGCGAACAGCGCCGCGCTGTCACCGCCGTGGGTCACCGAGGCCGCCGACAGCGCCTCACCCAACGCTTCGAGCGGGTCCGGTTTCGCCGCGCCGAAGATCGCCGGGAACGCCATGGCCTGCCGAAGCGCGTTGTCGTGCCGCCCGCCGGGGGTGCGGACCAGGGTGCGTGGCACGTCGGGATCCGACAGCAGGCGATCCCACGCCGCCCTCCGCTCGTCGAACGGCGGCGGCAGCGCGCGGCCTTCGTCGAGCGCGCGCAACCCTTCGGCGATCCAGGCGACGTCGTCCAAGCCGGCCAGCGCGAACGCGTGACGGGCCAGCCGGCGCGCCAGCGCGTGCTGGACGTCCGGCGCGGCGCCGGTCGCGTCCGCGATGAACCCGCGGTCCCGTTTGGCCAGTTCGCGCAGCGTGTGTGGCAGGTTCAGGATGTGTTCGGACGGCAGTGCACCGCCCCACTCCCGCAGCAGCCGCTCGTGCTGGGCCTCGGCGAGGGCCTCCGCCGTCTCCCGCTCACGTGCCTCCCGCACGCGTGCCAGTGCCGCCGTGTACTCCTCGGTCGTGGGCAGCTCCCGGGCGAAACCGTGCCAGTACGCGGCGATCGCGCTGCGTTGCCGGACGACGATGTCAGGCGCCGGCGCGGCGGGCCAGAACTGGAGCAGGTAGCGGTCCAGCGGGGGTTCGCCGTCGAGCCGGGTGTCGCGGTCGTGCCCCGCGTCCATCCGGGATCCGCTGTAGCGCACGCGGTAATCGCCCGGTGACAGTTCGAGGTCCCAGGAGTTTTCGCCGCCCCAGGTGACGAGGCGGGTCACGCCGTCCGGGCGGAACGGCGCTTCGACGACGTCCTCCCAGCCCGCGTCGGGTGGCTCGGTCTCGTGGACTCGGGCGGTGAACCCGACGTTTCCGGTGTGCAGGCCGGTGATCAGGAACAACGTGCCGGGGAACGCGGCGCCGCACAACCCGTTGCGCTGCCCGGTGAAACACGCCGTCAGGTCGCCTTCGAACGGGTCGCCCCCCTCACTCTGCACGTAGATCTGTCCATAGTGGACGTGAACCTCGGCGTCGACCACGGTGCGCATGGGGTCACCTTTGCAGAAGGGACCGACAGTTTTCGCCGTCGCGACGTAGCGAAACGGGGCTCTCGCGCGACTGAAGAAGATAGTGTCCCGTCGAGAGGTGTGGTATGTCCGACTTGCCCGAAACCGTTCCCGTCGCCGACCGGCGGCTGGCCCGGCGGTTCACGGATGACCTGCTCGACGGCTGCCGGGTTCTCGCCACCGACTACGGCTATCGGCCGCTCCAATTCGAACGGATGGTCCGCGAGCACGGCGGTGTCGAGGCCGCCCGCCGGCTGCTGCGCGGTGCCGGGACCGCGGGCGGGTTCGCCTTGCTCTGGGAGAAGAACCAGCTCGCCCGCAGCTCCGAGGCGACGATGCTCCGTCCGGAGTACGAAGCGCTGTTCACCGCCGACGAACGCCTGCTCGCCCGGCGCCGGCTGGAGGAACACGGCTTCGACGTGGACGCCCACCTCGAGCGGGTCACCGCCGAGCCGGTGTGAAGCGCGGCTGGGGTGACCGGCGCCGCTCCGGTCACCCCAGCCGCGGTCAGTGGGCGGCGGGGAACTTCAGCCGGACGATCACGTTGTCCAGGACGCTCGGCGTGCCGCCGTTCTTGTCGTTGTTCGTGGACGTCAGCCAGAGCCCGCCGTCCGGTGTCTTCGTCACCGAGCGCAGCCGGCCCCAGCGGCCGGAGAACAGCGTCGACACCGTGCCGACGCCGGTGCCCGCCGCGTTGATCTGCGTCGCGAACAGCTGCTCACCGGTGACGCCGGCGATGTAGATCCAGTCGTTGACGATCTCCACACCGGACGGCCCGGCCTGCGACGTCGGCCAGGTCTTCTTCGGCGCGATGAAGCCGCTGCAGCTGCCCTGCGTGCCCTCGCAGCTGGGCCAGCCGAAGTTGCCGCCCTTCTGGATCAGGTTGAGCTCGTCCAGGCTGCTCTCGCCGAACTCCGCCGCCCACAGCTGGCCGCGCGAGTCCCAGGCCAGGCCCTGCGGGTTGCGGTGGCCGTAACTGTAGACGTAGCGCGCGTTCCCCCCGGTGGCGTAGAACGGGTTGTCGCTCGGCGCCGACCCGTCGGCGTTCAGCCGCAGGATCTTCCCGTTGAGCGAGCTCTTGTTCTGCGCGTTGTCGCTGTTCTTCGCGTCGCCCACGGTGGCGTAGAGCTTGCCGTCCGGGCCGAACTTGATCCGGCCGCCGTTGTGGTAGCGGTTCTTCGCGATCCCGGTCAGCACCGGCGTCGACGTCGAGGACAGCTTGGTGCCGTCGTAGGTCATCTTCACGATCCGGTTGTCGCCGGAAGCCGTGTGGTAGACGTAGATCGCGTGGTCGCTCGCCCAGTTCGGCGAGATCGCCAGGCCCAGCACGCCGCCTTCGCCGGTGGTGGTCACCGCGCCCGGCACCGTGCCCAGCGTGGTCTTCTGGCCGGCCGGCGTCACGAGCAGGATTTCGAACCGGTCCCGCTCGGTCACCAGCGCGTTGCCGTTCGGCAGGAAGTCCACCGCCCAGCCGAGGTCGACCTTCGTGATGTCCTTGTCGTACTCCGGGATGCCCCCGGCACCACCCGGCGCGCTCGTCTTCACGGTCACCGCGTTGCTCGCGGCGGAGCTGTTCCCGTTCGGGTCCCGCGCCTTGACCGTGAAGGTGTAGGACGTGTTCGGGCTCAGGTTCGTCACCGTCGAGGTGAGCGACGTCGTGGACGCGACCTTCGTGGCGCCCTGGAAGACGTCATAGGCGGTGATCGTGCCACCGTTGTCCGTGGAAGCGTTCCACGCCAAGGAAACGCTGTTCGCCGTGACGCCGGTCGAGCGCAGGCTGCCGGGCACGCTCGGCGGTGTCGTGTCGTCGCTCGGCGGGGTGGTGAAGGCGACGACGTTGCTCTGCTGCGACGGGTTGCCCGCCGCGTCGTACGCGCCGACCGAGATGTCGTAGGCGGTGTCGGGCGTCAGGTTGTCCACGGTCGCCGAAGTCGTGGTCCCGCCGACGGTCTTGAGGATGTTGCCGCCGCGGTTGATCTCGTAGCGCACGATGCCGACGTTGTCGGTCGCGGCCGTCCAGGAGAACGTCGCGGCGGTCGGCAGGATGTTCGTGGCGGCCAGGTTCGACGGCGGCGACGGCGGTTCGCTGTCGCTCGGCGCGGTGAACGTGTCGGTGAGCCTGTCCGCGTTCGGCCCGCCGTTCGCGGTGGTCGCGGTGGTGCGGACCTTGGTGACCCCGGCGGTCAGCTGCACGGTCGCGGTGACGGTCTGCCACGTCGTCCAGGCGCCGGTCGCGGGGAAGTCGACGGTGCCCTTGTCGCCGCCGTCGACGATCAGCGTCACCGGCCGGTTGTCGGCGGTTCCGTTGGCGTAGCGGAAGGTCAGCGTGTGCGTGCCCGCCTGCGCGGCGTTCACCGAGTACTCGACGTAGCTCCCGGCGACGTTGTCGAAGTTGACGAACCCGGTGCCGGAGTAGCCGGCGTGGTTCGACTCGACGACGCCCTGGGAGATCACGGCGTTCTCGGACTCGTAGTCCGTCGCCGCGGTGGTGGCCGCTGAAGCAAAGGGGGTGAACGCGCTGAAGCCGAGCGCCGCGACGGCGGTACCGGCCACAGCCACGCGCCAAGGGAGGCGGGGTGCCACGGGGACCTCCAGAAATAGTTAGGAAAGTTTCCTATCTATGGAGGGATCACACACCGTCCGAGCGGGTCGTGTCAATACCGGACACCCGCGCTCACCCACGGTGAAACCCGGCTTCCCGCTCAGCGGGGCGGATGCGCCCGGACGGCCCAGTACCGAGGGGTTGCGCGGCCTCGCCGGACGCACCCGACGCCACATCGGGCGCGTCGCCCTTCGGCACGGCAACCTCGGGACCCCGCGGTCACACCGGTCTCGTGCCGTCGCCGGTGTCAGCCCGCGATCCGGGTCTCCGGGACCGCCTCTTCGCCCGCCCAGTCCCGCGGCACCAGGAACTCCGTGAGCGCCGCCTCGGGGCTGCCCGGCTCCGGCGTCAGCTCGAACTCCCAGCGCGCCAGCGGCGGCAGCGCCATCAGGATCGCCTCGACGTAGCCGCCGGTCTGCAGCCCGAACCGGGTGCCGCGGTCGTGCGCCAGGGTGAACTCCACGTACCGGCCGCGGCGGTAGAGCTGCCACTGCCGCTCGCGGTCGCCGTGGGGGAGGTCCTTGCGGCGCCGCACGATCGGCAGGTACGCGGGCGCGATCGTGGCGATGCCCGCCGCGGCGAAGGCGGCCGCGCGGTGCCAGCCGTGCGGGCCCTCGGGGTGCAGGTGGTCGAAGAAGATGCCGCCGACGCCGCGCGTCTCGTCGCGGTGCGGCAGCGTGAAGTACTCGTCGCAGGCGCGCTTGGCCTGCGCGTGGAACGCCGGGTCGAAGGTGTCGCAGTACGTCTTGAGCGTGCGGTGGAAGTGCGCCGCGTCGTCCGCGAAGCCGTAGCACGGCGTCAGGTCCGCGCCGCCGCCGAACCACCACGTGCCGCCGGACTCGAAGTACCGGAAATCGGCGTGGAACGCCGGCACGTACGGGTTGCGCGGGTGGATCACCACCGACAGCCCGGTCGTGAAGAACCCGCTGTCCGGGTCCAGCCCGTGCTGGTGGGCGACCGCTTCGGGCAGGCGCTCGCCGTACACCGCGGAGCAGTCGACGCCGGCCCGCTCGAAGACGTCACCGTTCTCCAGCAGCCGCGCCTGCCCGCCGCCCCCGCCGGGCCGCTCCCAGCCCGACCGGCCGAAGCGGGCCCCGCCGTCCAGCCGCTCGAGCTCGGCGACCAGTTCCCGCTGCCCGGCGTTCACCATCGCCGTCACGGCTTCGCGTCTGCTGTCCCCACCTGAAAGCATGAACCCCCACCCCCACCGCGAGATTAGCAGCGATCCGCAGGTGGGCGGCGGGTTCAGCCGGCGATGTCCGCCCGGGCGATCACCTTCGTGATTTTCGCCCGGACGAGTGACTCCTCGGGGACGGCGTTGCGCTTCCCGTACGCCTCGCCCTGCTCGGCGCCCATGTACCGGCTGCCCAGCCGCGTCGCCCAGGGCAGCATGTCGTCGTCCTGGGTCAGCCGCGCCTCGGCGGTGAACTGCACGTAGGAGAACGGCGGCCGCTGGTCGTCGACGGCCAGCGAGATCCGCCCGTCGCGCGCGATGGCCTTGCCCTTCAGCGTCCCGGTGCCGGTGGTGAAGATCAGCTCGTCACCGTCCGGGCCCTCGTTCAGCAGGAACCAGATCGGCGTCACGATCGGTGAGCCGTCCTTCCTGACCAGGCCGAGCATGCCCGTCCGGGTGCCTTCGGACGCGAACTGCCACCACTCGTCACGGCTCATCTCACGCATGAGAGCGACGTTAGCCCGTCACCCGCGCGTGTGCAGAGGGTGGCCGACTAGCCTGGCCTGCTGTGCGAGACGACGAGACCGGGGGCCAGGGCCTGGCCGACGAAGGGCTGACGCGCCGCCTCAAGGCGCTCGCCTGCACCGCGCCGTTGCACGACCTCGACGCGCGGAAGGCGAAGCTCGACTGGGCCGACGCCACGATCTACCAGATGGCCGAGATCGCGCTGCACACGATCGACCAGGTCACCATCGCGATGGACTTCGACACCGGCGCCGGCCACGACGAGGTCATCGACCGGCTGCTGCCGTTCATCGCCGCGCAGGCGCCGTCGCGGATGCCGGAGGAACACGTCCGCGTCGCGAAGTGGGTCCTGGACAACCTGATCAACGTCGGCACCACCGACCGCGGCTTCCGGCGCGTCTACGGCTCGATGGGGCCGGGTGGCTACCAGCGCCGCCAGTTCGACTTCAAGCTGCTGGTCGAGCTGGCCGCCCGGGACGGCGAGGTCTACCTGCGCGCCACCGACGAGGCGATCAACGTGCTCGTCGGCGCCCTCGACACCGACGTCGAGTCGGCGCAGATCGCGGCCGAGGTCAAGCTCGAGAACCTGATCGCGCGGGGCCGGCTGGCCGACGCGAAACTGGCCGCCGAGCAGGCCCGCTACCGGACCGTCCAGTACGGCGAGGTGCTGCGCGCGAAGCTCGACGCGACCCGCCGCGACGTCCGGTCGGTCGACTGGGAGCGCGAGGTCCCGGAGCTGCTCGACAACGCGCTGAGCCACATCGAAGCCCGCTTCCGCGCCGAGAACGCGATCCTCAAGAACATCACCACCGCCCGCGACGAGACCGAGGACCTCGACCGCAAGCGCCGCGCCGCCGAGCTCGTCGACATCGTCGGCGACTGCATCCGCCGGCACACCCGCCTGCAGTCCCGGCTGGCCGACGCGGGCGCGGTGTTCCGCGCCGAGCAGGACCGCCAGCAGTTCTCCGGCCCGCCGCAGCGCGCGACGCTCGACCTGTTCGGCCAGCTCCTGGTGCCCACCCTCGGGCTGCCGCTGGCCGACGCCGTCACCCCGGCCGAGCGCTTCTTCCACGCCGTCGCCGGCATCGCCGCGCCGGTCGTCCCGTCGCTGTCGGCGCTGGTCTCGCTGCTCCTGCGCCCCGCGCCCGAGCGTGACCAGCTGGTCGGCGAGATCCCGGAGCCCGAGCTGATGCCCGCCGACGTCACCGACATGTTCGGCGACGACGTCTGGCGCCGCGCCGACGAACTGCTCGACCTGCCCGAGGTGCCACGACGGCTCTCCGGCCTGCTCGACGAGGCCCGCCGCAGCCGCCAGCCCGGGCTCGCGGCCCTGGTCGCGCTGCGCGCCGTGCACGCCTACAGTCCCGGGATCGGCGCCGCGCGGCGCCAAGGGGACCGCTCGGTGCTGCTCGCCGTCGACGACGGCACGCTGCTCGACGACCCGGATTTCGGCGGCGCCGACCTGCTCCTGTCCACCGCCGCCGTAGAGCGTGCCGACGAAGAAGAGGAAGTCGCGTAATGGCGCTGTCCCACAGCAGCGTGGACGCCGAAGCCGCGGCCCGCCTGGTCGCGTTCGGCATGCGGCCCAAACAGCTGCCCGCCCGCGACGTCGTCTACGGCGACCTCGTGCGCCGCTACGGCGAGGACAACGCGTTCAAGGCGCTCACCCACGCCGTCGCCTCCGGGCTCGGGCTGATGGTCCTGGAGGTCAACCAGCAGGCCGGCGCGGTCCTCGCGGCCACCGACGAGTCCGTGTTCGAGATCAAGATGGACTCCTACGCCCGTCAGGCCAAGATCCGTGAGCGCCGCGACACGGAGAAGGTGCTGCACGGCCTGATCCACCTCGCCGCCGCCGCGCTCGGCTACCCGCGCCCGGACGACCTCGCCAACGACACCTACATCGGCCGCGTCAGCGTCGAACAGGTCGACGCGATGGTCCGCGAAGCCGCCCGCATGCTCGACGAACGCGCCGCCCAGGCCGAAGCCAACAACGACCCCCTAGCTGATGCGCCCGAGCTGGAACAGGCCTGGCGCGCCTACACCCGGCGTCCGGCCGCGGCGGCCACCAAGGACGGCCGGCTCGCCGCCGACACCACCCGCGGCATGGTCTCGCGCGCCCTGCGCTTCCTCGCCGACCAGGGTTTCCTGGTCCCGGTGAGCGACGAACAGGGCGGCACCTACCGCACCACACCGCGCTACCAGATCCAGGTCCGCGAACTCGCCGCCGACGCCGCCTTCGACGACCTGCTCGCGCTGGACGTCGTGGCCGTCGCGAACGACGGCGGCACGCTGCGCGCGACGTCGTCGGACACGCTCTAAGGGGAGTAGATGTACGAGCTTTCGCGGGTCCGCCTGCATTCCGTGGGTCCGGCGGGTGCCCGCTACCAGGACGTCGTGCTCGACTTCAGCGGCGTCGGCGCCAAGATCACCGCGCCCCAGCAGGACGCGCTGTTCAGCGCCGGCATCCACGCCACCGGGCCGGCCGAGCTGCGCCGCCCGTCCCCGGCGAGCGTGCTGTTCCTGGAAAACGGCGGCGGCAAGTCCGTCCTCATCAAGCTGATCTTCTCGGTGATGCTGCCCGGCCGCCGCCAGGTCGTCGGCACCACGAGCACGAAGGTGCTCGAGAAGTTCGTCGCCGCCAAGGACGTCTCGCACGTCGTGCTGGAGTGGCTGCACGTCGAGACCGGCCACCGGATCATCACCGGCAAGGTCTCCGAATGGCGCGGGCACGTCGTCTCTTCGGACTCGGAGAACCTGGCCGACTCCTGGTACTGCTTCCGCCCGACCTCGGCGCTGGCGCTCGACTCCCTGCCGATGACGCAGGACGGCCGGCTGCTCACCATGTCCGGTTTCCACGACAAGCTCGCCGCGGCCCAGCTGGCCGAGCCCGAGCTGGAGCTGTCCTGGACCCGCCGTCACCACGAGTGGACCGGCCGGCTCGACACCCTCGGCCTCGACACCGAGCTGTTCCGCTACCAGCGCGCGATGAACGCCGGCGAAGGCGAAGCGGCGGACGCGTTCGCGTTCAACACCGACGAGGCGTTCGTCGAGTTCCTGCTGCGCGCCGTCGTCTCCGAGGACGAGCCGAAGGACCTCGCGGAGGTCGTCTCGACCTACTCGCACAACCTCGCCCAGCGCGGGGACCTGTTGTCGGAACGCGATTTTGTCGCCGGCGCCCTCGATCTGCTCGGGCCGCTGGCCGCCGAGGAAGGCGTCGCGGCCGCGTCCCGGAAGATCGCCGAAGCCGCGCGGGCCGACATGGCCGAGCTGGCCGGCCGGGTCGTCGCGCGCAACGAGCTGGAGAACGCGCGGCTGTCCGGGCTCGAGGACCACGTCGCCGAGGTCAAGACCGCGGAGAAGCTGGCCGAAGGCGACCACCGGCGACTCGCGGCCGGCGTCACGGAGCTGCGGCGGCTGGTCGCGGTGCTGCGCCTGGACGAGGCCCAGGAGGCCCGCAAGCGCGTCGACGCCGAGCTGGCCGAAGCGAAGACAGCGGCCGAAGCCTGGCGCGAGACGGCGACCGTGCTCAACCAGCTCAACGCCGCCCGCAAGGCGAAGGACCTGCGCGAGCTCGTCGGCAACCGCGAGGAGAAGGCCCGCCCGGCCCTGCAGGCGCGCAACACCGCCGCGGCCGCGCTGGCCCGGGGCCTGCAGTCCCTGGCGCAGGACGCCCAGCGCCAGGCCGACAAGGCCGAGGCCCACGCGGGCGCGTTGCGCGCGGAGGCGGAGAAGGCACAGACCGAACGCGACGAGGCCGCGAACCTCGCGGCCGGGCGGCGGGCCGAGGCCCGCGGCCTGACCACCCGGATCACCGAGCTGCGCGAAGAGGTCCAGAACGCCGTCCGCAGCGGGCTGCTGCCCTCGGGCGCCGACGTCGCCGACGCGTCCCGGGCGGCACGGTCCGCGGCCGAGGCGGCGACCGCCGAACTGGCCCGGCGCGAGCAGGAGCTCGACCGCGTCGCGGCGGATCTCCAAGCGGCGCAACGGACCGTGAACGAAGCGCACCAGCTCGCCGGCACCACCCTGGACCGCTTCGAGCGCGCCACCGAGGACCTCGACCGGGCCCACCGCCGCACCGACGCGCTCGCCGCCGAGGGCCGGCTGGTCGAGCTGCTCGGCGCGGACGACGTCGCCCTCGAAAGCGATCTTCCGGTGCTGCTGGAGCGGTTGCGCGAAGCGAGCGCGGCCGTCGAGAAGGAGCAGACAGCGCTGCGGATGGAGGAGTCCGCCGACGAGCGGGCCCTGACCGCGCTCGGCTCCGGCGGGCTGCTGCCGCCCCCGCAGGACGTCCAAGCCGCGCTCGACGCCCTGGAGGAAGCCGGGATCACCGCGTGGTCCGGCTGGCGCTACCTGTCCAAACTGGATGCCGGGCGGCGCGCCGAAGTGCTGGAAAGCCTGCCGCAGCTGGTTTCCGGCGTCCTGCTCAACGACGTCGCCCACGCGGACCGGGCCCGAGAGGTGCTGACGGCGCGGCGGCTGCTGCCGAGCGCGATCATCGCTGTCGGCACCACCGAGGCGCTGCTGGCCGAGGCACCCGCCGCGCCCGGCGTCGAGTTCCTCGTCCCGCCGAACCCCGCGATGTACGACGAAGAGGCCGCGGACGCCGAGCGCGAAGCCGTGGCGCGGCGCCACACCGAGCGGCAGCGGCGACTGGAAGCCTTGTCCGCCAAGCTGGCCGCCGACGGCGCCCTCACCTGGAAGCTCACCACCTGGCGCGAGGACTACCCGCCCGGCGCCGTCGCGACGCTCGCCGAACAGGCCCAGGCGGCCCGGACCGCGCGCGAGACCGCGCGCACGGCCCTGGCGCAGGCCGACGCGGAATTCGCGCGGTTGAGCGAAAAGACGGCGTCGCTGCGCGAGCGTGTCCCGGAGCTGCGGGCCGCGGCGGCCGAGACCGAGGAGCGGGCGCGGAAGCTCGGCGAGCTGGGCACGAGGAGCGCCCGGATCGCGGAGTGGACCGAGGACGTCGAGCGCGCCACCGAGGTCGCCGAGCGCGCCGACCTGCAGGCCTCCGACGCCGCGGGCAAGGCCGCGCGGCTGCGGGAGCAGGCGGGGGAGGAGCAGCGCACGGCCGACGGCCACCGCCGGACCGCGACCACCGCCCGCGCCGAACTCGCCGAGGTCCCGGGCGCGGCCGACGTCGACGGCACTGCGGACGGGCCGCCCGCCGAGCCGGTCGACGCGCTGCGCCGGACCTACCTGTCGGCGTCCGAGTCGTACGCGAAGGTCGAGGTCGGCAGCGACCTGCGGGCCGAGCTGGAGCAGGCCGAGTCGGCCGAGGCGGCCGCGGGCTCGGCCGTGGAGTCCCTGGACGAGGCCGTCCGCGCGACCGCCGCCGAGCTGCTGGAGACGCCCGACGGCTCCGACGCGTCCGCCCGCGCGGCGGCCCTCGCGCGCGCCCGCCGCGTCGTCGACGGTCTGGAGGACGAGCGGACAGAGGCGATTGGGCTCGTCTCGACGCGGCGTGCCGAGCTGGACGTGCTGCCGCTGCAGAACGGCGTCACCGGCGACAAGCCGCGCGACATCGAGCACGGCCTGGAGCTGATCGACGCCGCCGGCCTGGAGGTGTCCGTGGCCGCGCGGAAGTGGGAGGAGCTGCAGGAACGCCGGGCGGCGGCCGAGGAGACCCTGGACTCCGCGCGCAACTCCGCGTCCGGGTTCTCGCTGCTCGCCGACTCCCTCGCCCACCTGGTCTCCGACAAGGACGCGGCCGCCTACGACGGCGACGTCGACACCGCGCGGGCCCAGCACACGCGGCTGAACGCGACGTTGGGTGAAGCCCAGGACGCCGCCGACGCGGGTGACCGGCGGGTGCGCGAGGCCGCGGACCAGCTGGCCCAGTACGCGACGGAGAAGCGCTTCGAGAAGCTGAGCACGCCGGTGCGCCAGCAGGTCATCTCGGTCAAGCGCGACCAGCTCCCGGCGCACGCCGCCGAGTGGGCCGAGGCGCTGCGGCCGCGGCTGCGCTCGCTCACCGACGACCTCGCCCAGATCGACCGGCACCGCGGCGGCATCATCACCCGCCTGCAGGGCATGGTCGACGGCGCGCTCCGGCAGCTGCGCTCGGCCCAGCGCGTCTCGCGGCTGCCCGACGGCCTCGGCGACTGGTCCGGGCAGGAGTTCCTGCGCATCCGGTTCACCGAGCTGGAGGACAACGCGCTCACCGAGAAGCTCGGCGAGGTCGTCGACGAGGCCGCGGTGGGCAAGACCGCGGACGGCCGCGACGTCAAGCGCGACGGGCTTTCCCTGGTGCTGCGCGGCGTCCGGGCCGCGGCGCCCAAGGGCTTCCGCGTCGACATGCTCAAGCCGGACTCGGTGCTGCGGACCGAACGCCAGCGCGTCTCGGAGATCCGCGACGTCTTCTCGGGCGGCCAGCAGCTGACCGCGGCGATCATCCTCTACTGCACCCTCGCGGCGTTGCGCGCCAACAACCGCGGCAAGGTCCGCAACCGCCACTCCGGCGTGCTGTTCCTGGACAACCCGATCGGCCGCGCGTCCGCCGGGTACCTGCTGGAACTGCAGCGGGCGGTCGCCGAGGCGCTGGGCGTCCAGCTGATCTACACGACGGGCCTGTTCGACGCGGGCGCGCTCGCGGAGTTCCCGCTGATCGTCCGGCTGCGCAACGACGCTGACCTGCGCGCGGGCCGGAAGTACCTGTCGGTCGACTCGACGATCCGCAACTCCCTCGACGACCTCGGCGACCCGGACGGCGTCGCGCGGCTCTCGGCGACGCGGATGTTCACCCGCGCCGGTGACTCGCCCGACACGGTGGATTCCGCTGAGGACGAACAGACGGCGTGACGGGAACATCGGGCGGCGGCCGGAGGTTCACCCGCGCATGACGAAGCTGGGGGCGCTGGGCGCCGCGCTGAACACCGCCGAGCCGGAGGCCGCCGTCGCGACCGCCGTCGAACTGGAAGAACTGGGCTACGACACGCTGTGGCTGCCCGGCGGGCAGGGGAACTCGCTGCCGCTGATCGCCGAGGTCGTCCACGGGACCCGGCGGATCCCGGTGGCCAGCGGGATCCTCTCGATCGACCGGGTGCCGGCCGCCGAGGTGGCCCGGGCCTACCTGGACCTGCCCACCGGCCGGTTCGTCGCCGGGCTGGGCGGGGCGCACGGCCCGCGTCCGCTGGCCGCCCTGAACGACTACCTCGACGAGATCGACGACGTCGTGCCCGCGTCGGCCCGCATCCTTTCGGCGCTGGGGCCGAAGATGCTGGAGCTGTCGCGGGCCCGCGCGACGGGCGCGTACCCGTTCCTGGTGACCACCGACTACGTCGCGTCGGCGCGGGAGGCCGTCCGGGGCGGTTCGCTGCGCTTCCTGGCGGGTGTGCCCGGGTACGCGAACAACTTCCGCCGGATGGGCTTCACCGACGCCGACGTCGCGGACCTGTCGGACCGGCTCGTCGACGGCGTCACTGTGTGGGGTGACTTCGACGCCGTCGTGGCGCGGCTGCGGGAGTACCGGGCCGCGGGCGCGGACCAGGTCGTCGTCCAGCTCGACGGGCTGCCTCGCGAGTGGCGCGCCGGCCTGGCCGAGGCCCTGCGGTGACCGCGCGGGCTCGCGGCCTGACCCACGTGCTCCCCGGCGACGTCGCGCTGCAGGACGCCCTCTCCGCCGTCGCCGACCCGGTGCGCCGCAGCATCCTGCGCGAGCTCGCGGCCGTACCGGAGTGGACGAAGGCGTGCGGCACGTTCGACCTCCCGGTGGCGAAGGCGACGCTCAGCCACCACTTCGGCGTGCTGCGCGCGACGGGCCTGATCGAACAACGCGACGAAGGCCCACGACGCCTGAACCGCTTGCGCCGCCCCGAATTCGACGCCGCGTTCCCCGGTCTCCTGGACCTGGTGCTGCGCGATCCGGCCGCAAGTCCGTGAAGGCCTCCTTGAGGGACTCTGAGTCCCTCAAGGAGGCCTTCACGGACTTGCGGGGTCAGTCGCTGCGGCCGGTGAACGCCAGCGTCGTGCCGAGGCCGATCATCACCAGGCCACCGGTGCCGCCGAGGGCTTCCAGCCGTCGCGGCGAGCGGGCGAACCACGCCCGCGCCGTGCCCGCGACCAGCGCCCACGCGCTGTCGGTGGCCAGCGCGATGGCGGGTAGGCACAGCCCGAGCACCAGCATCTGGGCCGGCACCGAACCGGCGGCCGGGTCGACGAACTGGGGGAGCAGCGCCGCCAGGAACACGATCGACTTCGGGTTCGCGAAGCCGACGACGAAGCCGTCACGCAGCACGGTGACCACCCGGCCGGGCGTCGCGCCGACCCGCGCGGCCATCGCGTCGGTGAGCCGCCGGCGGTGGCGCACCGCCTGGATCCCCAGGTACACCAGGTAGACCGCGCCGGCGACCTTGATCGTGGTGAACACCGCGGCCGACGTCGTCACGAGCGCGCCGAGGCCGAACGCGACCGCGACGACCTGCGTGTACACCCCGACCGAATTGCCGGCGACGGTGAGGAGCGCGTCGCGCCGCCCGACGGTCAGCGCGCGGCTGATCGTGAACAGCACGCTCGGCCCGGGGACCACGACCATCAGGAACGTCAGCGCGGCGAAGGCCGCGAGGTGCGCGCTGGAGACCATGCCCGCGAGGCTAGCGCCCGAGGTCACGGGGTGACCACGCGTTTTCGTCGGTGCCGGATGGTAGGACTTCGGGGTGCCTCCGAAGATTTCCACCGCCCAGCGCCGGGCCCGCCTCGGCGTCCGCCACCACCTGGCCGCGCCCGCGGCCACGGTCGAAGACGCCGTCGCGGGCGTCGTCGCCCTGCACGCCACCGACCCGGCGACCGTCCACCTCTCGGCGGCCGCCCGGCTCGACGGGCCCGCGATCGCCGAGGTCGAGCGCGCGCTGTACGACGACCGAACGGTGCTGCGGCTGCTCGGCATGCGCCGCACGGTGTTCGTCACCGGCCTGGAGACCGCGGCCCTCGTGCAGGCCGGCTGCTCGGCGGACATCGCGGCGAAACAGCGGAAGCTGCTGGAGCAGCACCTCGGGCAGCAGGGGTACCCGGAAAACGTGCCGGAGCCGGGAAAGTGGCTCGTCGACGTCGAAACGACGGTCGAAGCCGCGTTGCGGGGCCTCGGCTCGGCGACCGCGCAGCAGCTGAGCGAGGCCGAACCCCGGCTGCGGCAGCGGCTGCAGATGTCGAAGGGCAAGCCGTACGAGGCGATCGGCAACGTCACCAGCCGGGTGCTGTTCCAGCTGGCGGTGGACGGCCGGATCGTCCGCGGCCGCCCGCGCGGCACCTGGCTCAGCACCCAGTACGTCTGGCACCCGCTGGAGGACTGGGTGGGTGCCGCCCTCACGGTCTGGGAGGCGGAGGCGGCCCGCGTCGAGCTGGCGCGGCGCTGGCTGCGCGCGTACGGCCCGGCCCCGCTGACGGACCTGCGCTGGTGGGCCGGCTGGACGCTCGGGCAGACGAGGAAGGCCCTGGCCGGGCTGGACACGGTGGAGGTCGACCTGGACGGCGCGCCGGGGGTGGCGCTGGCCGACGACCTCGAGCCGGTGCCCGAGCCGCCGGTGTGGGCGGCGTTCCTCCCGTGCCTCGACCCGACCCCGATGGGCTGGCAGGAGCGCGGCTGGTTCCTCGGCGAGCACAAGGCGGCGTTGTTCGACCGGTTCGGCAACGTCGGCCCGACGGTCTGGGCGAACGGCCGCATCGTCGGCGGCTGGGCCCAGCGCGAGTCGGGCGAAGTGGTGTTCCGGCTGCTGGAGGACATCGGCGCGGAGGAGAAAGCGGCGGTCGAGGCGGCGGCGGACCGCTGCGCGAAGTGGTTCGGCGTGGTCCGGGTGATCCCCCGGTTCCGCACGCCGCTGGAGCGGGAGCTGGCGGAGTGAACGCGCGTCGCGGCTCTGAATCGAGCCCGTCACCCGGGAGTGCGCCGGCCTGTCGGAGCCGCCGCCGATCGCGGTGGTGGCTTGAACGATCCAGTCGTCCGCGCCGGCTACCGGCCAGTACCAGCCGGGCCGCGGCCCGCACCGCGTGCGGCCTGCCCGAACCGCCGGACCACGCGCCGTCCCGGTCCACCGTGGTCCAGGTGAAGATCAGGTGAACCGATCACCCGGATTCCCCTAGGCTTCTTAATCGATTCTTGACCCGTTCGCCAAGTGGTGGAAGTCTCGTCAGGGCAGTCAGGGACGCGCATGCCCGCACGCTAGGGTGACCGCGAGCCCGCAAGTCACGGCCGGGACTCCGGCCGATCCTCAGAGGAGTGGCAGCAGTGACCGTTCGCGTAGGTGTCAACGGCTTCGGCCGCATCGGCCGCAACTTCTTCCGCGCCGTGCAGGCCAGCGGCCACGACATCGAGGTCGTCGCCTTCAACGACCTCGGCGACGTCGCCACCATGGCCCACTTGCTGAAGTACGACTCGATCCTGGGGCGCTACCCGGGTGAGGTCAGCGTCAGCGACGAAGGCATCGTCGTGGACGGCAAGACCATCAAGGCCCTCGCCGAGCGCGACCCGGCCAACCTGCCCTGGGGCGACCTGGGCGTGGACGTCGTGGTCGAGTCCACCGGCTTCTTCACTAACGCCGACGCCGCCAAGGCGCACATCGCCGGCGGTGCCAAGAAGGTCATCATCTCCGCGCCCGCCAAGGGCGAGGACCTGACCGTGGTGCTCGGCGTCAACGACGACAAGTACGACGGCTCGCAGAACATCATCTCCAACGCCTCGTGCACCACCAACTGCCTCGGCCCGCTGGCGAAGGTCCTCAACGACTCGTTCGGCATCGAGCAGGGCCTGATGACCACGATCCACGCGTACACGCAGGACCAGAACCTGCAGGACGGCCCGCACAAGGACCTCCGCCGCGCCCGCGCCGCCGCGCTGAACGTGGTGCCCGCCTCGACCGGTGCCGCGAAGGCGATCGGCCTGGTGCTGCCGGAGCTGCTGGGCAAGCTGGACGGCTTCGCGCTGCGCGTCCCGGTGCCGACCGGCTCGGCCACCGACCTCACGGTCACCCTGAAGAAGACCGCCACGGTCGAGGAGATCAACGCCGCCTACAAGGCCGCCGCCGAGGGCCCCCTCGCCGGCA
Organism: Amycolatopsis sp. NBC_00355; assembly: GCF_036104975.1. Lineage (GTDB taxonomy): Bacteria > Actinomycetota > Actinomycetes > Mycobacteriales > Pseudonocardiaceae > Amycolatopsis. Next base: position 9,828,129 of record NZ_CP107982.1, read on the forward strand.
TCCTGCGCTACTCGGTCGACCCGATCGTGTCCTCGGACATCGTCACCGACCCGGCGTCCTGCATCTACGACTCGCCGCTGACCAAGGTCATCGGCAACCAGGTCAAGGTCGTCGGCTGGTACGACAACGAGTGGGGCTACTCCAACCGCCTCGCGGACCTGATCAAGCTCGTCGGCTCGAAGCTCTGAGCCGGATGACCGTCAAGAACCTCGACGACCTGCTGGGCGAGGGCGTTCAGGGCCGGTACGTACTCGTGCGTTCCGACCTGAACGTCCCGCTCGACGGGGATCGCATCACCGACGACGGCCGCGTCCGCGCGGCGCTGCCGACGATCAAGAAGCTCGCCGACGCGGGCGCGAAGGTCGTCGTCACCGCGCACCTCGGCCGCCCCAAGGGCGAACCGGACCCCAAGTACACCCTCGCGCCCGTCGCCAAGCGGCTCTCCGAGCTGCTCGGCGCCGAGGCCACGCTGGCCGGTGACCTCGTCGGCGAGTCCGCCAAGGCGCTCACCGCCGGCCTCGCCGACGGCGGTGTCGTGCTGCTGGAGAACGTGCGCTTCGACGCGCGCGAGACCAGCAAGGACGCCGTGGACCGCTCCGAGCTGGCCGCCGAACTGGGCGCGCTCGTCCCGGGCGGCGCGTTCGTCTCCGACGGCTTCGGCGTCGTGCACCGCAAGCAGGCCTCGGTCTACGAGGTCGCCTCGGTGCTCCCGGCGTACGCGGGCGGCCTCGTGCTGGCCGAGCTGGACGTGCTGAAGAAGCTCACCGACGACGTCCAGCGGCCGTACGTGGTCGTGCTCGGCGGCGCGAAGGTGTCCGACAAGCTCGGCGTCATCGCGAACCTGCTGACCAAGGTCGACCGGCTGCTCGTCGGCGGCGGCATGGCGTACACCTTCCTCAAGGCCCAGGGCTACGAGGTCGGCAAGTCGCTGCTGCAGGCCGACCAGCTCGACCAGGTGAAGGGCTTCCTCGCCGAGGCCGAGAAGCGCGGCGTCGAACTGGTCCTGCCGGTCGACGTCCTCGCCGCGACCGGGTTCTCGGCCGACGCCGAGCACGAGGTCGTCGCGGCCACGGCCATCCCGGCCGACCGCGAAGGCCTGGACATCGGCCCGAAGACGCGCGAGCTGTTCGCGAGCAAGCTGGCCGACGCCAAGACCGTGTTCTGGAACGGCCCGATGGGCGTGTTCGAGTTCGAGGCGTTCGCCGGCGGCACCCGCGCCGTCGCCGAAGCCCTGGTCAAGAGCGACGCCTTCACCGTCGTCGGCGGCGGCGACTCCGCGGCCGCGGTGCGCCAGCTCGGCCTGCCCGAAGACGGCTTTTCGCACATCTCCACCGGTGGCGGGGCCTCGCTCGAGTACCTCGAAGGCAAGGAACTGCCGGGCGTGACCGCCCTGGAGGAGAAGAACTAGTGGCACGCAAGCCGTTCATCGCCGGCAACTGGAAGATGAACCAGAACCACCTCGAGGCGATCGCGCTGGTGCAGAAGATCGCCTTCGCGCTGCCGGAGAAGTACTACGCGAAGGTCGACGTGGCGGTGCTGCCGCCGTTCACCGACATCCGCAGCGTGCAGACCCTGGTCGACGGCGACAAGCTGTCGATGACGTACGGCGCGCAGGACATCTCCGCGCACGACTCCGGTGCCTACACCGGTGAGGTGTCGGGCGTGATGCTGGCCAAGCTGGGCTGCAAGTTCGTCACCGTCGGGCACTCGGAGCGGCGCGAGTACCACGCCGAGACCGACGAGCTGGTCAACAAGAAGGTCAAGGCCGCGCTCAAGCACGGCATCACGCCGATCCTCTGCATCGGGGAGAAGCTCGAGGTCCGCGAGGCCGGCGAGCACATCCACCACACCACGACGCAGCTGGTCGAGGGCCTGAAGGGCCTCAAGGCCGAGCAGGTCGGCGGCGTGGTCGTCGCGTACGAGCCGGTCTGGGCCATCGGCACCGGCAAGGTCGCCACCCCCGCGGACGCCGAAGAGGTCTGCAAGGCCATCCGCGCGACCCTCCAGGAGAAGTACGGCGACGAGGTCGCTTCGTCCGTCCGGGTGCTTTACGGGGGCTCGGCGAAGGCGAACAACATCAGTGACCTGGTGGCCTGCGAGAACGTCGACGGTGCCCTGGTCGGCGGAGCGAGCCTCGACGGCGACGAGTTCACGAAACTCTGCGCACTCGCCGCGGGCGGGCCGCTGCCCTGATCGAGGCCACGACCGGGTAACCTGTGTATCCGGTCCGTCACACAGCAGTGGACGAGTCCAGGGGTACGGTGGTGGTCGAAAAGACCATGCCGTGCCCCTGCATTCTCCTAGAGCCCAGAGGATGACATGAAGCTGTTCCTGCAAATCCTGTTGATCGTCTCCAGCGTGTTCCTCGTGGTGGCGGTTCTTCTGCACCGCGGGCGCGGCGGTGGCCTTTCGTCGCTGTTCGGTGGCGGGATGCAGTCGAGTCTGGCCGGGTCGAGCGTGGCCGAGAAGAACCTCGACCGGATCACCCTGTTGCTGGGCGCGGTGTGGCTGATCAGCATCATCGGGCTGGGCCTGCTGCTCAAGGTGTGACGTCCGGCGCTCCCGCCGGCGATCGAGACCGGGTCCCACCAGCGGGGTGCGCAGCGATTCGGCGTGCCTATTGGGGGGCGCGCCGCCGATTCCATAGGTGTGAGGATTCATGGTTGGCGGTAACGCGATTCGGGGCACCCGAGTGGGTGCCGGACCTACGGGCGAATCGGAACGAGGTGAGTCGGCGCCGCGGCGCCGAGTCGGCTACTGGTGCGCCAACGGGCACGAGGCCCGTCCGTCGTTCGCGATGGAGGCGGAGATCCCCGACGAGTGGGACTGCCCCCGCTGCGGGCTTCCCGGCGGGCAGGACGAGAAGAACCCGCCGGCCGCACCCCGGACCGAGCCCTACAAGACCCACCTGGCGTACGTGAAGGAGCGGCGCAGCGACGCCGACGGCGAGGCCATCCTCGCCGAGGCCCTCGAGCGTCTGCGCCAGCGCCGGGAGATCATCTAAGCGTCACCGCCGGAAGCCACCCCGAGGGAGCAAACCCCTCGAGGTGGCTTCTTGCGCGCCCACCCACACCCCACACCACCGCCCGCCCGCGCCCGCAGTCCGCACGCTCGACGCCCTACCGCCGTGTCGACCTCCAATCACGCGAGCCGACTCTCCAGGCACGCGAGCCGACTCTCCAGGCACGCGACCCGACCCTCCAGGCACGCGAACCGACTCTCCCGGCACGCGAGCCGACTCCCCAATCACGCGAGCCGACGCTGCATTTATGCGAGCCGTCCGTCGGGGGTAGACGAACCGGTCATGCAGGTACTTGAGCTGGCCACGCAGGTACGGGAACTGACTGTGCGCAGGTGCGCGAGTCGTCCATCTGGATACGCGAGTCGTCCGTCCAGGTACGCGAGCCGGCCATCCAGGTACGTGAGCCGACGCCCCAGGTACGGGAATCGACTGTGCAGGTGCGCGAGTCCGTCCACGTACGCAAGCCGCTCGTCCAAGTACGCAAAACCGGCCGTCCGGGCACACATGTCGACCCGCCGCGCACCTGAGCAGCCCCCGATTCAACGCTACGGGCGGGCACCGACAACTCCGGAGCGCAAAAGCCGCGAGCGGCGAATCCAGGACTTCAACGTCCTGAATCCGCCGCTCGCGGCGTCCTCGAAGCCGGAATCGTCGGTGCCCGCCCGTAGGCTGGAAGCCGGGGGCAGCGCCCCAATGCACAAAACCTCAGTGGCTCAGTGGATACCGCGCCCGGACCCGGAAGCCACCGTCCTCCGTACCCGACGTCTCGAAGCTGCCGCCCAGCAGACGAGCCCGCTCGGCCAGCCCCGTCAGACCGTGGCCGCCCGAGGGGAGACCTTCGCCGGCCCGGCGGGCGCGCTCGTTGCGGACCTCGATCTTGAGCGCTCCGTGCTCACCCTGGATGCGGATGGTCGCGGTCGCGCCCGGCGCGTGCTTGTGGACGTTGGTCAGGCACTCCTGCACCGTCCGGTACGCCGCCGCGGAAACCTGGTTGGGCAGCGCGTCCGGCAGGTGCTCCACTGTCAGGTGCACCGGGACGTCGGACGTGCGGATCAGCCGGTCCAGCTCGTTGATGCCCGGGCGGGGGCCGTCGTCCTCCGAACCCGCGCGCAGCACGCTGACCAGCGACCGAAGTTCCTCCAGCGTCCGCTTGCTCAGGCCGCGGATGACCTGCGCGGTCTCCAGCGACCGCTCGTCGGTGGTCTGGGCCTGCAGCGCGCCGGCCTGCATCGCGATCAGCGTGATCTGGTGCGAGACGACGTCGTGCATCTCCCGCGCCAGCCGGGCGCGCTCCTCGGCGCGGACGGCGTCGGCGTGGAAGCGGCGCTCGCGGTCCCGGCTCGTGGCCAGTTCAGCGAGCTTGTTCGCGACCTCGGTGCGGGCGCCGATGAGCATGCCGATCGCGATCGGCATGCCGGCGACGAGGACGCCGTAGATGCCGTCGAGGATGTGCTCGCGCCAGCTCAGCTGGACGAAGTCGTCCAGCGGCCACTGCACGAACCGGCAGGTCCACACCAGCGCGGCGCCGACCCAGGTCTGCCAGTGCAGCTGACGGCGGGTGGCGAGCATGCCGAGCGTGATCATGCTCGCCAGCTGCGCCCAGCCGGCCAGGAAGCCGGGGACGGCGACGAGCACGGCGAGGAACGGGAACTTGCGGCGGAACACCACGGCGAGGCAGGCCGCGCCGGACAGGTAGATCGAGTAGGGCTGGGCCTTCTCGGGGATCACCAGCCAGACGTCGAGCACGGCCAGGATGACCGCGGCCGCCTCGATGGCGAACATGACCACAGCGGGGCGGGGGACCGAGCCGAACGCGCTCAGACCACGCCTTCGCACCCGCTCGGCGGCCGATGGCCCCGAGCCGGCGATCGAGATGCCTGGAATCGAGAGTCCCTCTGTACTCATCGCTGGCGACCCCATTCGTCTTGTGGACTTGATGGTGAGAGGTGCTCAGGGCCCGATCGGGACGCGCAGCAGAGAACAAATGTGCGGATGCTAACGAGGTTGCGTGGGAAGACGGTAAGTTTCACGCGCCGTTGGCGGATTGACGTCCGGATTCCGCATTTGATTGCGCCGTTCGGGCGATGGCGTCGCCGACACACTACTGACAGTGGATCTGTCACTGCCTAGCGTGCACCGGGATGACCACATCGTGGGAATCACGTTACCTCTCCGTGGGCGCCCGGCATAGGTCGTCAGGCCGCCTGCTCCCACGGATCGTCACTCAACAGGTCGATGAGACCTTGCTGGCACGCGGCCGCGGTCTCGATCGACCGCGGCAGCATCCGCGCCTCGTAGATCCGGACGCCTTCACCGACGGTCGGCGACGTAGCCAGCGCGGTCGCGAGCTCGGTGCCGTCCAGCATCGCGAGGTTCGCGCCGACGCCGAGCGGCGGCATCAGGTGCGCGGCGTCGCCGAGCAGCGTGACGCCGGGGGTGGACGTCCAGGCGTGCGGCACCGGCAGGACGTACAGCGGCCGGTGCGTGAACGCGCCGTCGTTGTCGCGCAGGAACCCGAGCAGCTCCGGGTGCCAGCCGGCGTAGCGCTCCAGCAGTGTCTCGCGCACGGCGCCGGTGTCGGCGAAGTCGAGGCCGGCGTGCCAGTCCTCCGGCGCGTGGAACACGGCGTAGCCACGGATGTGACCGTTGCTGTTGCGCTGGGCGAAGATCGCGTTCCCGTCGATCTTGGCCACCATCGTGCCCTGGCCGGTCAACGCGGCGAGCGCGGCGTGCCGGCGGTCGGCGTCGTCGAGTCCGAACTCGACGAACGCGACGCCGCTGTACTCCGGCCGGACTCCGGTCAGGGCGCGGCGGACGCGGGACCACGCGCCATCGGCGCCGACGACCAGGTCGAAGTCCTCGGTGGTGCCGTCGGTGAAGCGCAGCCGGGCGGTGCCGTCCGGCAGCGGGGTGACGTCGTCGGTGGCGCGGTCCCACTGGACGGTGCCGGGGGAGAGGGAGTCGAGCAGGAGGCCGCGGAGCTGGCCGCGGTCGATCTCGGGCTTGGACTCGTCGTCCTCGGCGGGGACCGCGTCCATGAGGACGTCGGTGGTGTGCGGGTCGACCGCGCGCATCTGCTGGCCTTCGGGCCGGGCGAGCGCGCGCCACGTTTCGTACAGGCCGGCCGTGCGCAGGGCGACCTGGCCGGTGTCGCCGTGCATGTCGAGGGTGCCGCCCTGTGGCCGGGCGTCGGCCGAGGCCTCCTGTTCGAAGACGGTGACGGCGTGCCCGTGGAGCTGGAGGACGCGGGCGCAGGCGAGTCCGCCGAGGCCGGCGCCGACGATCGCGATCTTGGTGGTGGTGGTGGTGTTCATGGCTTCCCCCTGGAAGTTCGGGCCGCCGGTCTCTCCGGCGGCGATGAACCCAGGAAACCAGATTCACTACAAAAGTGCAATGACTACACTTTTGAAGTGAGTTCACCATCACGTAGACTGAGGGCATGACGGAAGTGATCGGGCGCCGTGAGCGCAAGAAGGCGCAGACCCGCAAGGCGCTGGCCGACGCCGCGCTCGAACTGTTCCTCGAGCGCGGCTTCGACCAGGTCGGGGTGAAGGAGGTCGCGGACGCCGCCGACGTCTCCGTGACGACGCTCTTCAAGCACTTCCCCAGCAAGGAAGCCTTGGTGTTCGACCAGGAGGCCGACATCGAGGCGGCGCTGGTCAACGCGGTCCGCGGCCGGCCGCCGCGGCACACGATCGTGGACGCGCTGCGCAAGCACATCCTGGTCGACGTCGCAGCCTCCCCGGGTGACGCGTTCATCAGGCTCACGGAGAGCACCCCGGCCCTGCGCGAGTACGGCAGGCGAATGTGGATGCGCCACGAGACGGCGCTGGCCCGCGCGATCGCGGAGGAGTCGGGCGCCCCGGAGAACGACGTGGCGTGCGCGGCGCTGGCCCGCTTCGCGCTGGCGTCGCGGGAACTGATCGCGGGCCACGAGAACCCCCAGCGGGCGGCGGAGGAGATCTTCGCCCGCCTGGAGCGCGGCTGGCGCACGGAGTAAGCACGGGTCGGTGTTGGCCTAGCGCGGCTGGCGGACCGGAGTGCGCTGGTGGTCCTGAGGAAGGCGGTCACTGCTTGCGCGACCGGCAAACGGAGCGAGGCCTGACTTAGCTGGCCGGTCCGAGGCGACCAGACACCGTCGCACCGGCCAACAGGCGCGCAGGACCCGGCATGACGAGCCTGCCCCGGAGCGCGGGCGAACTGAGCAGCCCCCGTTTTCCACGCTACCGAGGACCCACGACAGTTCCGAGGTGCCGACAGCCGTGAAGGCCTCCTTCAGGGACTCTAAGTCCCCCAAGGAGGCCTTCACGGACCTGAAAACTCAAGCCGTCGGCGGTTGGTGCACCTTCGTGAGCTTGCTCGCCGCCGTGCGGTCGAGGAGCCAGAGCGTCCGTCGGTGTCCTCGGGCCCCCGCTACCGGGAGCTGGACTTCGCCCGCTCCCGACAGCGCCAGCGCCACCGCGTCGGCCTTGGCCTCGCCCGCCGTCATCAGCCAGACGTCCTGGGCCCGGCGGATGGCCGGCAGTGTCAGCGAAACGCGCGTCGGGGGTGGTTTGGGGCAGTTGCGCACCGCCACCACCGAACGCTCCTTCTCGTACACCGCCGGGGATTCCGGGAACACCGACGCTGTGTGCCCTTCGCCGCCCAGGCCGAGCAGCATGATGTCGAACGACGGGACGTCGCCGTGGTCGTCCGGGCCCGCGTTCGCGGCCAGGACCTCGGCGTACGCCAGAGCTGCGGCGTCCGGGTCGTCGCCGAACTCGCCGTCCGAGGCCGCTACCGCGTGGACTCGCTTCGGGTCGAGCGGGACGTGGTCCAGCAGGGCCTCGCGGGCCTGCTTCTCGTTCCGCTCGTCCGAATCGGCCGGGACGAACCGCTCGTCACCCCAGTAGATGTCCAGGCGCGACCAGTCGATCGCGTCCCGGGCCGACGACGCGCGCAGCTCGGACAGCACCGCGATGCCGGTGCCGCCGCCGGTGAGCACGAGCGACGCCGAACCCTTGGCCGCCTGGACGTCCACCAGCCGCGTGATCAGCCGGGCCGCCGTCGCGGCGGCCAGCAGGTCCTGGTTCGCGAAGACAACGACCTCGGTCTTGCTCATGAAGTGCTCTTCTTGCCGTTGGCACCCGCCTTGGCCTTCGCCGGCTTACCGGAAGCCGCAGCAGGAGCGGCGTCCGAAGAGGCAGGAGCGGCGGCAGCGCCCGCCGCGGCCGGGGACGTGACGTCCGGCTTGGCCGGCGCGCCCGTCTTGCCGTTCGTGCCGGACGTGATCTTGCCCAGGCCGTGCAGCGCCGCCTCGTAGACCTCGTCCGGGTCGAGCCGTCGCAGCTCCTCGACCAGGCAGTCCTGCGTGCTGCGCCGCTGCAGGGCGATCCGCCGGGTCGGCTGGCCCGGCTGGGTCAGCGTGCCGACGCGCCCGTCGGGCCGGTGCAGCTCCACCGCGCCCGAACGCCGCTCCAGGGTCACCGAGATGATCCCGGCCGCGCCCGAGCTCTTGACGCGCTTGACCGGCACCTTCAGGTACTCGGCCAGCCACGCGGCCAGCAGCTCGGTCGAGGGCGACTCGGCCTCGCCGGTCACCGTCGCGGCGGTGATCTTCTCGTACGGCGGCAGGTCCAGCGCCGAGACGAGCTGGGCGCGCCAGTGCGTCAGCCGCGTCCAGGCCAGGTCGGTGTCGCCGGCGGCGTACGCCTTCGCCCGCGTGGTGAGCGCCTTGACGGGGCTCTTCTCCGCGGCCGAGTCGGTGATCCGGCGCTGGGCCAGCTCGCCGAGCGGGTCCTTGTCCGGGTCCTTCGGGCCGGCGCCGGGCCACCAGCAGACGATCGGCGCGTCCGGCAGCAGCAGCGGGACGACCGCGCTCTGGCCTTGGGAGGCCAGCGGGCCGTAGAGCCGCAGCACGATGACCTCGCTCGCGCCGGCGTCGCCGCCGACGCGGATCTGGCCGTCGATGCGCGGTGACGCGGTGCGCGCGCCCTTGGCGACCACGATCACCCGCGACGGGTGCTCGCGGCTCGCGCCGTTGGCCGCTTCGATCGCCGCTTCGAGGTGGCTGTCGTCGTCGGCCACGATGACCAGCGTCAGCACCCGGCCGAGCGCGACTTGCCCGCCCTGTTCGCGGATCTCCACCAGCTTCTTGTTGAGCGCCGAAGTCGTGGTGGACGGCAGGTCGATGATCACGGGCGCCTCCATTTGCGGCCGGTGCGCTCCAGCATTTCGTCGGCGGACGGCGGGCCCCAGGTGCCCGGCGGGTACTGCTCCGGCGAACCCTCCTTGGCCCAGTGCTCCAGCACCGGGTCGAGGATCTTCCAGGAGAGCTCGACCTCTTCGTTGACCGGGAACAGCGACGGCTCGCCGAGCAGGACGTCGAGGATCAGGCGCTCGTAGGCCTCGGGGGAGGACTCGGTGAACGCGTGCCCGTAGCCGAAGTCCATGGTGACGTCGCGGACCTCCATCGTGGTCCCCGGCACCTTCGAGCCGAACCGCAGCGTGATGCCCTCGTCCGGCTGCACCCGGATGACCAGGGCGTTCTGCCCCAGCTCCTCGGTCGAGGTCGAATCGAACGGCAGGTGCGGCGCCCGCTTGAACACCACGGCGATCTCGGTGACGCGGCGGCCGAGCCGCTTGCCGGTGCGCAGGTAGAACGGCACCCCGGCCCACCGGCGGCTCTGCACTTCGAGCGTCACCGCGGCGTAGGTCTCGGTCTTCGAGTCCTTCGCGAAACCCTCTTCCTGCAGCAGGCCGGGCACCTTGGTGCCGCCCTGCCAGCCGCCCGCGTACTGGCCGCGCGCGGTGGTCTTGCTCAGCGGCCCGATCGCGCTGGTGCCCGAGAGCACCTTGATCTTCTCCGCGCGCAGGGCCCGCGGCTCGAACGACAGCGGCTCCTCCATCGCGGTGAAGGCGAGCAGCTGCAGCAGGTGGTTCTGGATGACGTCGCGCGCGGCGCCGATGCCGTCGTAATACCCCGCGCGGCCGCCGAGGCCGATGTCCTCGGCCATGGTGATCTGCACGTGGTCGACGTAGTTGGCGTTCCAGATCGGCTCGAACAGCTGGTTCGCGAAGCGCAGCGCCAGGATGTTCTGCACCGTCTCCTTGCCGAGGTAGTGGTCGATGCGGAACACCGACTCCTCGGGGAAGACGTCGTTGACGATCGCGTTGAGCTCTTCGGCGCTCTTCAGGTCGTGGCCGAACGGCTTCTCGATGACGACGCGGCGCCAGGTGTTCTCGTCCGCGTTGGCCAGCCCGGAACGGGCCAGCTGCTTGGTCACCACCGGGAACGCGCCGGGCGGGATCGACAGGTAGAACGCCGTGTTGCCGCCGGTGCCGCGTTCCTTGTCGAGGTCCTGGACCGTCTGCGCGAGCCGGTCGAAGGCGTCGTCGTCGTCGAACGTGCCCTGCACGAACCGGATGCCTTCGGCGAGCCGGTTCCAGACCGACTCCTTGAACGGCGTGCGCGCGTGCGCCTTGACCGAGTCGTGCACGAGCTCGCCGAAGTCCTGGTGCTCCCAGTCGCGGCGGGCGAACCCGACGAGCGAGAAGCCGGCGGGCAGCAGCCCGCGGTTGGCCAGGTCGTAGATGGCGGGCATCAGCTTCTTGCGCGCCAGGTCGCCGGTGACCCCGAAGATCACCAGGCTGGACGGCCCGGCGATGCGCGGCAGCCGCTTGTCCCGCTCGTCGCGCAGCGGGTTGCTCCAGGTCATGCTTCACCCTCCTGCACAACGACCTCCTGAACCGCGCGGACGACGGCCGCGAGACCCGCGGCGCGGTCGGTCAGGTGCAGGCGCAGCACCGGGCGGCCGTGCTCGGCGAGCACCTGGCCGTCGCCCAGCGCCTGGGCGTGCTGCAGCTGCCCCAGCGTGTACGGCCGGTCAGGCACGTCGAGGTCCCGCTCCACCGCTCCGGTGAGCTGCAGGAACACGCCGTTCTGGTGGCCGCCCTTGTGGTACTGCCCGGTGGAGTGCAGGAACCGCGGGCCCCAGCCGAACGTCGTCTGCAGCCCGGTGCTCTTCGCGATCTCGCCGCGCAGCAGCTGCGTCGACGCGTCGTCGAGACGGTCCAGGTAGGCCTGCACGGCGATGTAGCCGGCTTCCGGTGCGGAGCCGAAGAACGCGCGGAGCACGTCCACGAGCTTCCCGTCCGTCGAAACGCCTTCGCTGCCGAAGATCTCGACCGGTCCGTCCACAGTGGACGCCGTCTCGCCGCCCTTGAGCTTCTCCGGGTCGTCCAGCAGCGCGCGGGTCGCCTTCTTGGCCGCTTCCACGTCGGGCTGGTCGAACGGGTTGATCCCGAGCAGCCGCCCGGCCAGTGCCGTGGCGAACTCCCAGAGCAGCAGCTGCGCGCCGAGCGAGCCGGTAACGGCGATCTTCGCCGCGCCCTTCGGGGCGCCGATGGCGACGGCGGTGGCGTCGGCCTTCGCGTCGGCGAAGCCGGGCGCTTCGGTGCCTTCGACCGCGACCGGCAGCAACCCGGTGCCCTGCTTGCCGGTGGACTCCGCGATCAGCTGCTCGGCCCAGTCCGGGAAACCCTTGATGCCGGAACCGGAGTCGGCCAGCACGACCTTCTCGGCGCCGGCTTCGTGCGCGGCGGCCCACGCGGCGGCCAGCTTGACCCCCGGGTTGTCCACCGAGTCCGACGCGAGCTCTTCGGCGACCGAAGCGGCCTGGTCGAGCAGGCGGGCGACGTCCGCGCCGGCGAGGCCGGCCGGGACGAGCCCGAACGCCGTCAGCGCGGAGTAGCGGCCGCCGACGTGCGGGTCGGCGAGGAAGGTCTTGCGGTAACCCTCCTTTTCGGACAGTTCCTGGAACGGCGAGCCCGGGTCGGTGACGACCACGATCCGCCGGCCGGCGTCGATGCCCGCGTCGGTGAAGGCCTTCGCGAAGATCCGCCGGTGGCTGTCGGTCTCGACGGTGCCGCCCGACTTCGACGACACGACGATCACCGTGCGCTCGAGGTCGCCGGCGAGCGCGTCGGCGACCTGACCCGGGTCGGTGGTGTCGAGCACGGTCAGCGCGACGTCGTCGGTGCCGGTAATGACCTCCGGCGCCAGCGACGAGCCGCCCATGCCGGCGAGCACCACCCGGTCGACACCCTCGGACCGCAGTTCGGTCCGCAGGGCCTCGATCTCGCCGATCAGCGGCCGGGACGACTTGTGCAGCGTCGTCCAGGACAGCCGGATCGACGCCTCGGATTCGGCGTCCGGCCCCCAGAGCGTGGCGTCCTTCGCGGCCAGCTTCGACGCGGCCTGGTCGGCGACCAGCCGGTCGGCCAGCGGCGCGGCGCGCTCCGCCAGTTCGGCGTCCACGATCTCGACGCCGGTCTTTTCCCCTGTCGTCATGTCGTGCTTCAGCCCTTCGCCTTTTCCAGCTGGCCGTTGACGGTCTCGAGCAGTTCGGTCCAGGACTTCTCGAACTTCTCGACGCCTTCGTTCTCCAGCACCAGGAACACGTCGGTGATGTCGATGCCGACGGCTTCGAGCTTGTCGAAGACCTCCTGCGCCTCGGCGCCGCGGCCGGACACCTGGTCACCCTTGAGCTCGGAGTGCTCGGCGACGGCGTCCATCGTCTTCTCCGGCATGGTGTTGACGGTGTCCTTCACCACCAGGTCGTCGACGTAGAGGGTGGGGGAGTAGTCCGGGTTCTTGACGCCGGTCGAGGCCCACAGCGGGCGCTGCGCGTGCGCGCCATCGGCCGCGAGGGCCTTCCAGCGGTCCGTGGCCGAGAGCTCCTCGAAGGCCGCGTAGGCGAGCCGGGCGTTGGCGACGGCGGCCTTGCCGCGCAGGGCCTTGGCCTCGTCGGTGCCGATGGCGTCGAGCCGCTTGTCGATCTCGGTGTCCACGCGGGACACGAAGAACGACGCGACCGAGTGGATGCCGCGCAGGTCGTGACCGTTGGCCTTCGCCTGCTCCAGGCCGGCGAAGTAGGCCTCGATGACCTTCTTGTAGCGCTCGACGGAGAAGATCAGCGTGACGTTGACGCTGATGCCCTCGGCGAGCGTGGCCGTGATCGCCGGCAGGCCCTCTTCGGTGGCCGGGATCTTGATCAGCGTGTTCGGCCGGTCGACGGTCTTCCACAGGTCCTGGGCTTCGGCCACCGTCTTGTCGGTGTCCTTGGCCAGGCGCGGGTCGACCTCGATCGAGACGCGGCCGTCGACGCCGTTCGTGGCGGTGTAGACGTCGCGGAAGAGGTCCGCGGCGTTGCGCACGTCGGTCGTGGTCAGGTCGCGGATGGTCGCCTCGACGTCGGCGCCCTGGGCGGCGAGCTCCTTCGTCCGCTCGTCGTAGGCGTCACCCTTCGACATCGCGTTGGCGAAGATCGTCGGGTTGGTCGTCACGCCGACGACGTGCTTGTCGCGGATCAGCGCGGCGAGGTTGCCGGTGTTCAGGCGTTCGCGCGAGAGGTCGTCCAGCCAGATCGAAACACCGGCCTCGGACAGCTGCGCGAGCTTGTCGTTGCTCATCTATGTCCCCTTCAGTTCTTGGTGTTGGCGATCGAGCGGCGGGCGGCGTCGACGACTGCTTCCGTGGTGAACCCGAACTCACGGAACAGGGTGCCGGCATCGGCGGAGGCGCCGAAGTGCTCGATCGAAACGTTCACCCCGGCGTCACCGGTGAAGCGGTGCCACGACTGGGCGATGCCCGCCTCGACGGACACGCGGGCCTTCACGCCGGCCGGGATGACGGACTCGCGGTAGGCCGCGTCCTGCGCGTCGAACCACTCGACGCACGGCATCGAGACGACGCGCGCCTTGACGCCGTCGGCCTCGAGGACCTTCTTCGCCTCGACGGCGAGCTGGACCTCGGAACCGGTGCCGATCAGCACAACGTCCGGGGTGCCGTCGGAGTCCGCCAGGACGTACCCGCCCTTGGCGACGCCTTCCGCGCTGGTGCCCTCGAGCACCGGCACGTTCTGGCGGGTGAGCGCCAGGCCGGACGGGTGGTGGATGTCCTCCAGCACGGCCTTCCACGCGTAGGCGGTCTCGTTGGCGTCCGCCGGGCGGACGACGTTGAGGCCCGGGATCGCGCGCAGCGCGGAGAGCTGCTCGATCGGCTGGTGCGTCGGCCCGTCCTCGCCGAGGCCGATCGAGTCGTGCGTCCACACGTAGGTGACCGGCGCCTTCATCAGCGCGGCCAGCCGGACCGGCGGGCGCATGTAGTCGGAGAAGATGAGGAACGTCGCGCCGTACGGGCGGGTGCCGCCGTGCAGCGCGATCCCGTTGAGGATCGAGCCCATGGCGTGCTCGCGGATGCCGAAGTGCAGCGTCCGGCCGTACGGGCTGGTCTTCCACATGTCCGTGGAAGCCTTCTCCGGGCCGAACGAGTCGGCGCCCTTCATCGTGGTGTTGTTGCTCTCGGCCAGGTCCGCGGACCCGCCCCACAGCTCCGGCAGCGGCTCGGCGAGCGCGTTGAGCACCTCACCGGAGGCCTTGCGGGTGGCGACGCCCTTGGCGTCCGGCTCCCACTTCGGCAGGTTGTCGGCGAAGCCCTCGGGCAGCGTGCGGGTGGACATCCGGTCCGCGATCTTCTTGCGCTCCGGGTTGGCCTCGCCCCACGCGGCGAACTTCTCGGCCCACTCGGCGTGCGCGGTCTTGCCGCGCTCGAGCGCCTGGCGAGTGTGCTTGATGACGTCGTCCTCGACCTGGAACGACTGCTCCGGGTCGAAGCCCAGGATCTTCTTGACCTCGGCGACCTCTTCGGCGCCCAGCGCGGCGCCGTGCGCCTTGCCGGTGCCCATCTTCTTCGGCGCGGGGTAGCCGATGACGGTCCGCACCGCGATGAACGACGGGCGGCTGGTCTCGGCCTTGGCGTTCTTGATCGCCTCTTCGAGGGCGACGACGTCCTCGCCGCCTTCGACGAACTGGGTGTGCCAGCCGTAGGCCTCGTACCGCGCGACCGTGTCCTCCGAAAGGGCGATGTTCGTGTCGTCCTCGATGGAGATCTTGTTGTCGTCCCAGAAGACGATCAGGTTGCCCAGCTCCTGGCGGCCCGCGATGGACGACGCCTCGGCGGTGACGCCCTCTTCGATGTCGCCGTCGGAGGCGATGGAGTAGATGAAGTGGTCGAAGATGCTCTCGCCGGGAGCGGCGTCCGGGTCCAGCAGGCCGCGCTCGCGGCGGGCGGCCATCGCCATGCCCACGGCGTTCGCCAGGCCCTGCCCGAGCGGGCCGGTGGTGGTCTCGACGCCGTCGGTGTGGCGGTACTCCGGGTGACCCGGGGTCTTCGAGCCCCACTTGCGCAGCTGCTTGAGGTCCTCGAGCTCGAGGCCGTAGCCGGCGAGGTACAGCTGGATGTAGAGGGTCAGGCTGCTGTGCCCGGCCGACAGCACGAAGCGGTCGCGGCCCGGCCAGTTCTGGTCGTTCGGGTCGTGACGCAGCGTGCGCTGGAAGAGCGTGTAGGCCAGCGGCGCCAGGCTCATCGCGGTACCGGGGTGGCCACTGCCACAGTTCTCGACCGCGTCCGCGGCGAGTACCCGGACGGTGTCCACGGCGCGGGTGTCGGTGTCGGTCCAGTCGGCGGGCACGTTACGCCGCAGGAGTGGGTTGTTCTCGCTGGTAGGGGCGGTATCGGACACTGAACTCCAACTCCCGGTCATGATGGTTGCGGCTGGTCTTCCTCGTTCCGGTTACCCGTGCGCGGGGTCATCTATCTCAATCGATCCCGAAGGGACGATATTCCTGCTCGCGACCCTGCGCAGGGGCAATCGCGGCCCGACCCGGCCAGCCTAGTGCTTGAGCCCGTCGAGGACCCGCGATCACCCACGGGATTCACCACGTCTAACATCGTTCGAGGGTTCAGACCGGCGGTTTTCAGCGGCACCACACGCCTCCGGCATCGGGCCCGCCCCGACCTGACACAGGGAGTGAAATGTCGTTGGTGAACGCTGCGCACGGACGCAGTGAGGACACCAGCGCCGTGCACCCGACCGGTGAACGACCGCACGGTGGCCGGCGAAGCATCCGCCAGGTCGTCGGCGCCTACGCCGCGCTGGCGAAGCCGCGGGTGATCGAGCTCCTCCTGGTGACCACCATCCCGGCGATGTTCCTGGCCGGCCGTCAGATCCCCTCGCCGTGGCTGGTCCTCGCCACGCTGGTCGGCGGGACGATGGCCGCGGGCAGCGCGAACGCGCTCAACTGCGTGATCGACGCGGACATCGACAAGGTGATGAACCGCACGAAGCGGCGTCCCCTGGTGAAGGACTCGGTGCCGCGGCGCGGCGCGCTGATCTTCGGCTTGGTGATGGGCGTCGCCTCGGCCGTGGTGCTCTACTTCACGGTGAACCTGCTGTCGGCGATCCTCGCGATCGCGACGATCCTGTTCTACATCTTCGTCTACACGCTCGGCCTGAAGCGGCGCACGTCGCAGAACGTCGTCTGGGGCGGCGCGGCCGGCTGCATGCCGGTCGTCATCGGCTGGGCGGCCGTCACCGGTACCGTGCAGTGGCCGGCGTTCGTGATGTTCGGCGTCATCTTCTTCTGGACCCCGCCGCACACCTGGGCGCTGGGCATGAAGTACCGCGACGACTACGAGCGCGCGGGCGTCCCGATGCTCCCGGTCGTGGCCACCGCCCAGCACGTCGCCAAGCAGATCGTCATCTACTCGTGGGTGATGGTGGCCTGGACGCTGCTGCTGCTCCCGGTGACGTCGTGGCTCTACGGCACGTTCGCGATCCTCGCGGGCGGCTGGTTCCTCTTCTACGCGCACAGCCTCCAGGCCGCGGTCCGCCGCGGCGAGGAGACCAAGCCGATGGCACTGTTCCACCGCTCGAACACGTACCTGATGATCGTGTTCGTGGCGCTGGCGGTCGACTCGGCCATCGGCCTGCCGACGCTCGGCCTCCCCTTCTGATCCTGTTGAGGCGCGCAGGCGTCGCGCTGGTCGTGATCGTCCTGTTCGCGGCGTTGCTCTACATCGGCGGCCGCAAGGTGTCGCTGGACCAGAACACAATGCTGGGCACCGGCTGCCTGATCCCTGCGCACGTCACGGCGGTTTCCGCGGCGCCCGACGCCGCCCCGGGTGGTGGCGGGATCCGCGTCGCCGAGACGTCGTCGTCCGGCGCTGTGCTGGAGAACACGAGCACCCAGGTCGCGTACCGGATTCCGGTCGGGACCGTGGTGGTGCCGCTGCTCACGCCGGGAGCCCGCATCGGCGTGGCTGAGGTCGGCTCTGTCGGCCAGGTGACCTGGCTGTCGCCGGAGTCGTTGGGCGGCTTCACCCCGGTGACCGCCACGGTCGTCCCAGGCGGCGTCCGCTACCACTCGGCGAACTGCCGGGCGCTGACCAGCCGGGGCGCCGCGGTGCTCCACCGGGACGCCGCCGGTCGGATCGTGGGCGCGGAACGGTTGTCCGCCGATCGGGTGTCGTGTGCGCCGGGGGACCGGGAGCTGCCGTTCACCTTGGGGGCAGGCACCGAGGTCTATCCCTACTGCGACCTCGTCAGCGGCTGACCCCGGACCGTCCTTTCCGAAACTCTCAGTGTCTCGCCGCATACTGTGAGAAACTTCCCCGGTTGGGCGCTTAACTCGGGGAGGGTGAATGCCTGATCACGGTGTCGACCTCGCGGTCGACCTCTATCGGATGCTTGTCGCCGCCAAGGACGATCTGCCATCGGTATCCGCCGTCTACGGTGATGTCATCGCGAAATACGGCCAAGCGAGGTCCGGTCTGGACAGCGTGATGACGCGGCCGGACCATTTCGGCGGTGACGCTCTGGGGCCGGTGCACGCGGCCTGGGTCGAGTTGCACGGCGCCGCGGCGAAGTTCATGACGGACACCCAGTCCAGTCTGAACGACACCGCGGCAGCGCTGGCCAAAGCCGTCGAGATGTACTCGTCGAACGACCGGGCCGCCGCGGACCAGCTGCACAAGCTGATCGCGGAACGTGGCGAGCCCACACCGGGGCGGTGACGCGTGAGTTTCGAGGAACTGATGGCCCACGCGAGCGAGATCAAGTTCTTGGCGATCAAACGGGCTCTCGACGAGCACGAGACCGAGCCGGAATACGCCCGGCAGGGTGTCGACGGCTACTACCAGCAGGCGATCGAACCCCTGTTCAAGCCGTTCTCGCGCATTCCCGATCCGGCCGGTTACCAGCCGACGATCGACGGCTTGTCCGCCGCGATGCACGACTTGTCCGGCGGCCACATCGACCAGGACCCGATCGACAAGAATCCCTACCTGGCCAATCCGACCCTGGAAAAGATGCACACGGCAAGCGACTACCTCCAGGACTGGTCGGGGCAGGCCGCGATGCTCTTCAAGCAGAAGTTCCTCGACCCGTTCCCGGCGATCTCGGCCAACCAGTTCATCCTCACCGCGATCCTCAAAGCCGCGCTGGAGGCTCACCAGGCGATGTGGGCTAAGACCCGGGACGACATCGACAAGATCGCGCACGCCACGATGGACGTGTTCGACAACAAGTGCTGTGACAAGAACACGTGGAACGTGACCTTCACCGTGCTGTCTTCGATCGGCGCCACCGCCGCCGCCATCCTCACGGTCGCGACGGACGGCGCTGCGGCCCCTCTCCTGCTGTCGGTGGTCGGTGCGGCCGCGCAGGTCGGAGCGACTCTGCCGCCGGACAGTCTGTCGGACCCGCCCAAGGGTGGCGGCGAGACCGCACTGCAGATCATCAACTCGATGAAGGCGACGATCGATCAGTTGACTCTGGTGGTCCAAAAGGCAGAGGCGGTGATCGCCGAGAAGATCTCCGCTGTCACGAGGCTGCTCGGCGAGCACGGTTCGTATTTCGTCTCGGCACGTCCGGCTGTCGCCTCCATTCCGGATGGCGAGATCACCGGCAGCGTCGGCCTCGGCGATTCGAACTGAGGAGCGTGATCATGGGAAGACTCGCCGACCGGCTCGACGGCATCCGGGTACGCGTCCGGGCGCCCGGCACCGACATCGAGGCCGAACTGCGCAATCGGACGGACATCACGATCACATTCGGCGAAAGCGTCTACGAGTTCGCCGACGAACGTGGGCTGGAGCGCTCACTCGCGGCGCTGGCACGCCTGGTTTACGCGGGCTGGCTGCGGCAGTACCGGGCGGCGATCGACGAGTCCGCTCTCGATATCACGCCGAGCGACGAACGGGACCACGCATTCCTCGACGAACGATCGAAGATCGAGGCCAGCGGGAGGTCCAGTGATGGCAGGATCTCCCTGACCTGCGTGGGCATGCAGGAGATATCGGTGGAGATCGTGCCCGGCACGGTTCGTGAGCTGGCCGAAGAACAGTTCGCGGCGCGTGCCAAGGAGGCTGTCACCATCCTGATCCAGGACTACCTGGCGAAGGTCAGCGCCCTGAGGAAGCGGTTCTACGGATGAGCAGGAAAGGTCTCCTGGCCGTGCTCGGCGTTGTTGTCGTCCTCGCCGCCATCGTCGTCTCGGCAGGTGGCAAGCTGCCCTGGACCGGCGGACCCGCCTCGGACGACAGCTGTGACATCCCCGACCGGGCCCCCGCGAGCACACCGGCGTCCGCGCCGGGCGGGATCAAGGTCGTCGAGCAGGGGTTCAGCCAGAGCCCGTCCGGTCTGGTCAGCCTCGGGGCCGTCCTGGAGAACACCTCTGCCGAGGTCGCTCGCCGGATTCCGGTGCAGTTCCGGCTGTTCGACGCCGCGCACCACGAGCTTCCCGAACTGACGACCGGCGAGCTGAGCGTCGAGATTCCCCTGCTCCTGCCCGGTCAGCGGATCGGCGCCGGAACGGGTGCCTACCGGCGGGAAATCCCCGTGGCCGGCGCCGAGACCGCCGTGGGCTCGAACGCCTGGGTGCCCCGCGCCGCTGTAGGCAGTCTCACGCCCGTCGGCGCGTCTTACCTCCGCACCTCGCACTTCTATCCGGACAACCCGGTGAACGTCGATGTCCACTACCGGGAGGTGTCCACGAACTGCCGGAACCTGGACAGTCGCGACACCACCGTGGTCTTCCGCGATCGCGCCGGCCGGATCGTCGGCGGCGACCACG
Organism: Amycolatopsis sp. NBC_00355; assembly: GCF_036104975.1. Lineage (GTDB taxonomy): Bacteria > Actinomycetota > Actinomycetes > Mycobacteriales > Pseudonocardiaceae > Amycolatopsis. The sequence goes on from NZ_CP107982.1 coordinate 9,848,107, forward strand.
GCCCGGCCGGAAACACGCTCACCTTCCAGGACACCCATGGCAACGCCATCGTGGTCGAGCGACAGCCCCCGGTCAGCCCGTCGTGTTCGACAGGTGAGCGGGAGACCTGGGTCATCCCGTACGTCGGGGCCCCCGCCACCGCCGATGACTCCCGTACGGAGGTCTACCCCTACTGCGACCTCAGGCCGGAATGATCCCGCCGTGGTCGCCGTTAAACTTGGCTGGCCCTTTTCCTTGAGGCGAAAGCAGGATGCTCTTGTCCGTCTCGCCGGACGACACACACGCCGCCGAGCTCGCTCGTGAGCAGGCGTACGTCACCACCCTCTACACCAAGCTCGACGCCGAACGCGTCGACGCCCAGCGGCGCCTCGACGAGACGCTGCGGCTGACCGGCGGCACCCCGCAGGCCCGCACCGAACGCGACGTCGCGACCACCCTCTACACCGACCGGCTCGCCCAGCTCGGGTCCGTCGAGCAGGGCCTCGCCTTCGGGCGGCTCGACTTCGTGCCCGGCAGCACCGAGGAGACCACCTACATCGGCCGCCTCGGGCTGTTCGACGAGGACGACGACTACCAGCCGCTGCTCGTCGACTGGCGCGCGCCCGTCGCGCGGCCCTTCTACCTCGCCACCGCCGCGTCACCCGATGGGGTACGCCGGCGGCGGCACCTGCGGTCCCTGACCCGCAAGGTCACCGGCTTCGACGACGAGATCCTCGACCTCGCCGCCGCCGATCAGGGGCAGGATCTCGGGCTCGCCGGCGAGGCCGCGTTGCTGGCCGCGCTGGAGCAGCGTCGCACGGGTGAGATGAGCGACATCGTCGCGACCATCCAGGCCGAGCAGGACCGGATCATCCGCGCGCCGCTCGGCGGGGTCATGGTCGTGCAGGGCGGGCCGGGCACCGGCAAGACCGCCGTGGCGCTGCACCGCGCCGCGTACCTGCTCTACACCCACCGCCAGCAGCTCACGACCCGCGGCGTGCTCGTCGTCGGGCCGAACAGCACGTTCCTGCGCTACATCGGCCAGGTGCTGCCGTCGCTGGGCGAGACGGGTGTGCTGCTCGCCACCGTCGGGCAGCTCTACCCGGGCCTGGACGCCGACGGAGCCGAGCGGCGCGAGACCGCCGAGATCAAGGGTCGGCTGGTCATGGCCGACGTCCTCGCGAACGCCGTGCGCGACCGCCAGCGCGTCCCCGACCCGGTGCTGGAGATCGAGTACGAGCACGACGTCCTCAAGCTCGACCGCAAGACCTGCACCGAGGCCCGCACCCGCGCCCGGCGCTCGCGGCGCCCGCACAACCCGGCACGGCGGCTGTTCGTCTCCGACGTCCTCGACGCCCTGACCCGCCAGGCTTCGCGGAAGCTGGGGGAGGACCTCCTGGACGGTCAGGACCTGCAGGACATCCGCGCCGAGCTGGCCGCGGACGAGCACATCGTCGCCGCGCTGAACGAGCTGTGGCCGGTCCTGACGCCGGAAGGGGTGCTCGACGACCTGTTCGCCGACCGCGAACGCCTCGACAGCGCCGCCCGGAAGCACCTGTCCGACACCGACCGCGCGCTGCTGGAGAGCAGCCGCGACGCGAAGTGGACGCCCGCCGACGTCCCGCTGCTCGACGAGCTGGCCGAGCTGATCGGCGTCGACGACACCGAGGCCCGCGTCGAGCGGAAACGCCGTGAGCGCGAGGACCGCGCGTACGCCGAGGGCGTGCTCGACATCCTCGAACAGGACGAGGAGATCATCGACGAGGAGCTGCTGCGCGTCTCGGACGTCCTGGACGCCGAGCTGTTCGCCGAGCGCCAGGTGGAGCGCAGCGAGCTGACCGCCGCCCAGCGCGCGGCGCAGGACCGGACCTGGACGTTCGGGCACGTGATCGTCGACGAGGCCCAGGAACTGTCCGCGATGGACTGGCGACTGCTCATGCGGCGCTCGCCGAACCGCTCGATGACGCTCGTCGGAGACGTCGCGCAGACCGGTGCCGCGGGTGGTGCGCGGTCGTGGGGCGAGGTGCTTTCGCCGTACGTCGAGGACCGGTGGCGGCTCGAGCAGCTGACCGTCAACTACCGCACGCCCGTCGAGATCATGGCGGTCGCGGCGCGGGTGCTGGCCGAGGTCGATCCGGCCCTGGCCGCGCCGTCGTCGGTGCGGGAGAGCGGCGTCCCGCCGTGGTCGGCGCACCCGGCCGACCTCGCGGCGGAACTACCCGGCCTGGTGGCCGCGGAACTGTCCGCAGTGGACGGTGGCACCGTCGCGGTGCTGGTGCCCGCGAGCCGGTTCGACGAGGTCTCGGCCGTGCTCGGCGCCTTCGACGAGCGGCTGAGCGTGCTGACGGTCGAGCGGTCCAAGGGCCTGGAGTTCGACGCGGTGGTGCTGATCGCGCCGGACGAGGTCGTCGCGGGCTCGCCGCGCGGGCTCAACGACCTGTACGTGGCCCTGACGCGGGCGACCCGGCGACTCGGTGTGGTCCGGACCGGTGACGAAGTACCGGCACTCTCCGTGCTTGGCTAGTCTCCCCGGCATGCAGAAAATCGGGAAGATCGTGGTCGTCGCCGCGGCGGCGCTGTCGCTGGCCGCGTGCGGCCAGGACACCAAGACCCAGACGGCCGCCCCGGCGGGGCCGACCGTCCCGTCGTCGTCGGCCGCGCAGGCGCCCCAGAGCAAGGGCCGCGAGTGCACCGCGGACGACATCAAGACGACGGGCAAGTTCGGCGAAGCGCCGACGATCACCATCCCGGACGACTGCGACCCGCCGAAGAAGCTGATCACGAAGGACCTGTCCGAGGGCACCGGCAACGGCGCGAAGGCCGGGCAGGCGCTGAAGATGAACTACACGCTGGTCACGTGGTCGAACAAGCAGAAGCTGGACAGCTCGTTCGACCGCGGCGAGCCGTTCGACCTGAACCTGGGCGCCGGCGACGTCATCCCGGGCTGGGACCAGGGCCTGGTCGGCATCAAGCAGGGCGCCCGCCGCCTGCTGATCATCCCGCCGGACCTCGGCTACGGCCAGGGCGGCCGGGGCATTCAGCCGAACGAGACCCTGGTCTTCGTCACGGACGCGGTCTCGGTCCCGGCCTCCTAGGCTCGGTTCCGGCCGTCCGGGCTGAGTCCACAGCGCCCCGGTGTGGAGTTGGGTGCGTCTGACGCACTCAACGCCACATCGGGCCGCTTGGGGTCACGGGATGAGCAGCAGTTTGCCTGTCGTCCGGCGGCCCTGAAGGTCTTCGTGGGCGCGGCGTGCGTCGGCCAGCGGGTACGTGCCGCCGATGCGGATGTCCAGGTCGCCCGCCAGGACCGCGTCGAACAGCTCCTTCGCGCGCCAGTCCAGCTCCTCGCGCGTGCGGGCGTAGTGGACCGAGGTCGGGCGGGTCAGGTAGAGCGAGCCGCCCGCGTTGAGGCGCTGGGGGTCGAACGCCGGCACCGGGCCGCTCGCCGCGCCGAACAGCGCCAGCAGGCCGCGGATCTTCAGGCTCGCCAGGCTCGCGTCGAAGGTGTCCTTGCCGACACCGTCGTACACGACGTCGACGCCTTCGCCGTCGGTCAGCTCGCGGACCCGCGTCGCGAAGTCCTCGCGGTCGTAGCGGATCACCTCGTCGGCGCCCGCGCCGCGCGCCAGCTCCGCCTTCTCGTCGGTCGACACGGTGCCGAAGACCCGGGCGCCGCGCGCCTTCGCCAGCTGCACCAGCAGCAGGCCGACCCCGCCGGCGGCCGCGTGCACCAGCACGTCGTGGCCCGGCTTCACCTCGAACGTCGACGCGACCAGGTAGTGCGCCGTGACGCCCTGCAGCATGGTCGCCGCGGCCGTCTCGAGCGAAACGCCTTCGGGCACCTTCACCGCGATCGACGCCGGGAGGACCTTGCGCGCCGCGTAGCTGCCGAGCGAGCCCTGCCAGGCCACCCGGTCGCCGACCGCGAACCCGGCGACGTCCGGGCCGACCTCGGCGACCGTGCCCGCGCCCTCCAGACCCGGCACGAACGGCAGCTCCATCTTGTAAACGCCCTGGCGCTGGTAGGTGTCGATGTAGTTCACCCCGGCCGCCGCGACGTCCACCAGCAGTTCGCCGGCCTGCGGGGCCGCGACGTCCACTTCGGCCGGTTCGAGCACTTCCGGGCCGCCGGTCTTCGTCACCTGCACTGCGGTGGGCATGCGTCCTCCTCGGGAGTCGGGCTTCTACCGGGCACAACTATGGCCGACGCCACGCTGTTCCGCGTTCCGGTCCCCGGTTGGTTATGGTTCGGGACGTGGCTGATTCGGATTCGGAAGAAACGGTCGCGCCCACGTCGGCCCAGCTGACCGCGGCGCGCAAGTTCGTGAAGGCGCACGGCAAGCCGTCCCGCGCGGTCGTGGAGAACATCGGCCGCGCCGGTGCCCGGGTCGTGCTGGTCGGAGCCGACGGCGCGCTCGGCGACGTCATCGTGCCGGCCGTCGCGACGGGCGAGGCCCTGGTCGAGGCCGTCGAGGACCTCGAAGCCGCTTCCTGGGACGCGGAGACGGTGAAGGCCACCAAGATCGGCGCCGCGCACCGCCGCAAGATGGCCGGCCGGTGAGCCGCACCGCGATCCTCGTCGGCTGCGCGGAACTGCCCGAAGGCGACGGCGACGAGCACGCCGTCCCGGCGGCGCTGACGGAGCTGGGCTTCGACGTCTCCTGGGCGGCCTGGGACGACTCCCGCGTCGACTTCGCCGCGGCCGACGCCGTGATCCTGCGCGCCACCTGGGACTACCCGGAGCGCCGCAGCGAGTTCCTCGACTGGTGCGAGTCGGTGCCCACGCTGTACAACCCGGCGGCCGTGGTGCGCTGGAACACCGACAAGTCGTACCTGGCGGAGCTGCTGGACGCGGGTGTGGCGGTGGTCCCGACCACCCTGGTGGAGCCGGGTTCGTCGGCCAAGTTCCCCAAGTCGGCGTACGTGGTCAAGCCGTCGGTCGGCGCGGGTTCCCGCGGCGCGGCCCGCTTCGACGCGGGCGCCGACGCTTCGTCTCACGTGGCTTCCTTGCACGCTGACGGGCACACGGCGCTGATCCAGCCGTACCAGTCCAGTGTGGACACCGAGGGCGAGCTGGCCCTGTCGTACTTCGGCGGCATCTACTCGCACGCCTTCGCCAAGAGCGCGATGCTCGGGTCCACAATGGACGAATCCGGGCTGTACCTGACGGAGCAACTGAAGAAAGCCGAGCCTCCGGCCGACGCGGTCGCCCTGGCGGAAGACGTCCTGGACGCGGCGTCGGCGCTGCTGGGCATCCTGCGAGCGGAGCTGCTGTACGCCCGGGTGGACCTGGTCCGCGGCGCGGACGGCAAGCCGTTGCTGCTGGAACTGGAACTGACGGAGCCTTCGCTGGGCTTCCGCCAGACGGACCCGGGTGCGGCGATGCGCTTCGCTTCGGCGGTGCGGCAGCAGCTGGCGTAGTCAGCGAAGGGGCGGTCACCGGACGCCTCGGTGCGCCACGGCCAAGGCAACCGCGACGACCGCCCCGATCGTGGTCACCGCGATCGACCCGGTGATCACATAGAGTCCGCCGATTCCGGCGAGGCCGACTTTGATCAATTCCCGTAGCCCCTGGGAACTGCTCCTGCGGGGCGAGCGTGCGCCCGGGATGCCCGCGATGTTCTTGGCCATTGTTCCAGCCTCTCCATGTGGTGTACTAGTACGCCTTGGGTAATGATGACCCTTGGGGTGCGGTACCGGGCATGGTCAGTTGTATCCGGCAGATGTCTTTCGTTGTCGGCCGAGTGTTCTCGCCGTTCCCGTCATCGTCTGCCCTTGTCGAGGATTGTCGATCATTGTCGGACGCCAAGACGAAGGGGAGGAGACTCCGTGATCATCCGGATGGACGACGCAACCGCAGACGGGGCTGCGGCACGAGCGAAGATCGAAGCTGCTTTGCGCTGGCTCGCGATCCGCAAGGACGGCACGCCGCTGCGGTTTCTCCGGTATGCGATCAAAGACCCGACGAGTGAGTCGGCATGCTTGCTCGGCTGTTTGGTGGAACCGACCACGTCCTTGTCTGCAGCCACGCCGGAATCGCGCGCCTTCGCGATGTGGGGACTGATCGTTGACGAGATCGGGAAGCTGGGGTCGGCCGAAGGCTCGCGTCGCCGTAATACGTTGATAGCCGCATTCCGGCTGTCGCCAATTCCAGTTGGTGAGACTGTGTGGAAGGCCACGCTCGATGATCGATTCCGTCAGCTGATCGGGCTTCCGGGAGTGTTCGGTGATCCGCCGCCCACTACGACCACGCCTATGCATAAGGCATGGCGGCGAGCGGTCGGCAAACTGGCGGACTGCGTGCTGCAGAAACTGGACCTGTTGCGGTGCGATGGCCAGGAGTGGCAGAACTACGTCGAAATCGGCCTGGCAGCGACGAAACAGCCGTCTCGTGGTCGCACCGTCTGTGGGCAGAGTGATTTCAGATCGGGATTCAGAGCCCCGTCTTCTGAGGCACAACCGGTGTTCCTCGAGCGCATGGTCGTCACAGTGGTCATGCACCGCGAGATGGTGTTGCGCCGAACGACGGAACGTGACGTCATCGCCTGCGAGGACGGAGTCGACGTGTTCGACGCCTTGGCGTCGGTCGGCCGGACGTCCGAATTCTCCAAGCTGCCGGTGAAGGCGATCTGGGCTTGCAGTCTCGTGGCTCGGCGTGCCGTGCAGCCTGGCGACCCGACCGCGGCGCGGCTGCGGTTCCGGAAGGTGCTGCGCCGAGGAGACCGGTACCACTTCGTTTCCGAGACTTGGGACGATCATCTCGAAGAACGGCGAAGCTGGATCAACGTGGATGTGGATCACCACGGCATCGCGGCGGGAACCCTAGATGAGGGCGGTCGACCGGTCGCCGGGCTGACCATGCAGGTGAACTTCGACCAGCATTGCCTGCCGGAGGCCTGCTGGTGGTATGCGGAAACTGATCTCGAAAGGCTAAGGCGGCCGCCGGCCGGTGATTTGCACCTGCTCGAGATTGGCGATGGCTTCGCGCAGCACACCTTCGAGGAACGCTGTCAACCACGCGAGAACTACGGGATTGCCTTTAGATGGCCGCCCGTGTGAACCGATACGAGCCCAGCTGTGGCTCGCATCGGCAAGTCCTTTAGTTTCCGCCGCCTTCGCCGCCGTCAAGAGCCATCGAGGAGAACTTCCTTTCCGTCACGGTGACGTGGACGGAAAGGTTATACATGGCTTGCCGACTTTCGATCGGGCCCGCGGCGCGTACAACGTCGCGGGCCACGTCGTGCCTAGGCGCGCTTCGCGGCCAGCCGGTCCACCCGCGGCCACCGCACGTCGGTCGCCCAGCCGAGCTTCTCGAATCCCCAGATGACCCGAGCCGACACGTCCACCTGACCCCGCAGCACCCCGTGCCGCGCGCACGTCGGATCCGCGTGGTGGGAGTTGTGCCACGACTCGCCCATCGACAGGAGCGCCAGCGGCCAGAAGTTCGCGGCCTTGTCGCGGCTGGCGAACGGGCGCTCGCCGATCAGGTGGCAGATCGAGTTCACCGACCACGAGACGTGGTGCAGGAAGGCGATGCGGACCAGGCCGGCCCAGAAGAACGCCGTCACCGCGCCCCACCACGACCACGTCAGCAGGCCGCCGAGGGCCGCGGGGAGGGCCAGGCTGAGCGTGATCCACAGCCAGAAGAAGCGGTTGACCACGCGCAGGTCCGCGTCCGCCACCAGGTCCGGGGCGAAGCGGTCGGCGTTGGTCACCTCGCGGCCGAACATCCAGCCCATGTGCGCATGCCAGAACCCGCGCAGCAGCGCCGACGGCGACGTGCCGAACAGCCACGGCGAGTGCGGGTCGCCTTCGCGGTCGGCGAAGGCGTGGTGACGCCGGTGGCTCGCGACCCAGAAGATCACCGAGCCCTGCACCGCCATGCTGCCCGCGACGGCCAGCATGATCCGCAGCGGCCGGTTCGCCTTGAACGCGCCGTGCGTGAAGTAGCGGTGGAAGCCGACGGTCACGCCCAGCGTCGCGAAGACGTAGAACACCGCGGCGAGGATCAGGTCGATCCAGGTCATGCCCCAGCCCCACACCAGCGGGACGGCCACGAGCAGCGCCGCGAACGGCACCAGCAGGAAAGTCTTGAGCACGATCATCTCGCCGGTGCCGCGGCTGTGGGAGATGAGTGGCTTGGGCGCGGAGCGCGTCGTCATGGCGCGAACCGTAGCCTGCCCGAGTTACAGCGGCGTGGCCGACTGTTGCTCAGGCGGTGGCGAGTTCCGGTTCCTTCGGCGCGGCCGTCAGCGAGACGACCGGACCGCGGTCACGGCTGCCCGTCCACAGGGACGCCGTCGCGACGATCACCGTCATCGCGCCGAGCACGTGGAACGACACCATCGCCTCCGGCACGCCCAGCGCGTACTGCAGCGACCCGAGCCCGCCCTGCGCGAGCGCGATCACCCAGACCCACGTGTAACGCTGCCACAGGCTCTTCGGCGCGCCGGTGCGCATCAGCTGCAGCCCGAACACCGCCAGCAGCAGCAGGTAGGCGATGAGCAGTCCGCCGTGGACCTGGGCGAGCGTCTCGACCGAGACGGCCAGGCGGTGGGTGTTGATGTCGCCGCTGTGCGGGCCGGCGCCGGTGACCGTGGTGCCGGCCGCGAGCACGAGCCACATCACGACGGCGAGCACGACCAGGAGCTTGCGGCCCGACGCGGGGACGAGCGACCGCGCGGGCTCGTCACCCTCGCGGAACGCGCGCAGCAGCAGCACGGCCAGCCAGACCAGGGGAGTGGTGGCGAGGAAGTGGATCGCGACGGTCCACCACTCGAGCTTCGCCAGCACGGTCATCCCGCCGACGACGGCCTGCAGCACGACGCCGCCGGGCATCGTCCAGGCGAGCTTCACCAGGCGCTTGCGCGACGGGTGGTCGATCTGGACGCGCCACGCGGTGAGGACGGCGATCGCGGCGACGGCGATGACGACGCCGGTCAGCATCCGGTTGCCGAACTCGATCCACTGGTTGAGCGCGTCGATGCCGGAGTCGTGCTTCGGCACGAGGCTGCCGGCGACGCACTGCGGCCAGGTCGGGCAGCCGAGGCCGGACCCGGTGACGCGCACGATCGAGCCGGTGACGCCGATCAGTGCCTGCGCCAGGACCGCGGCGATCCCGACGGCCCGCTGGATCGCGGCGGAGGGGTACGGCAGGCGGGCGACAAGGCTGGTGAACGGCACGGCATCGATGGTAGAGCGCCCGGAAATCCGGCTTTCGGCAGGTCCCGGCGCCCAGAACCGGGCGGCGACCGCAAGGGACCAAGGTCACGTCCGGCCCGGGACGCGGCCCCCACCCTTCCTGGGGGGACGAGCCCAGGCTCAGTCTATCGCCGGTCACCGACATTTCCGGCTCGTGGAGCCCGGCTGCCCGAAGTTGTCCACATCGCCCAAGTCGTGTGGACAAGTGGGCGTCAGGTGAGCTTCGTGGTCCGCGAAGCCAGCGCGCCCGCGGCCACCGCCCAGACCACCAGGACCACCATCGGCCCGAGCGCGAACGACCCGTCCACCAGAGCCGCGCGCATGCCCTCGGCCAAAGCTCCCGACGGCAGCAGCTCGACGACGACCGCGAGCCCCGGCGGCAGGGCCGAGGGCGCCAGCAGGATGCCGCCCGCCAGCAGCAGCACGAACCAGACGATGTTGGCCAGCGCGAGCACGGCTTCCGCGCGCAGCGCCCCACCCAGCAGCACGCCCAGGGCGCCGAACGCCAGCGTCCCCAGCACCAGCAGCAGGACCGCCGAAGCAAGCCCGGAAACCGAAGGCGACCAGCCGAGGAACGCCGCCACCACGCCGATCACCACGGACTGGAGAAGAACCACCACCAGCGCGGCGATGAGCCGTCCCGCGACCAGCAGCCAGCGCGGCAACGCCGTCGCCGAAAGCCGCTTCAGGACGCCGTAACGCCGGTCGAAGCCCAGCGCGATCGCCTGGCCGGTGAACGCCGACGACATCACCGCCAGCGCCAGGATCCGGGGCGTGATCCAGTCCACTTTGGACGTCGAGCCGAGCTGGGACGCGGGCAGGATGTCCAGCAGCGACAAGCCGATCAGCAGGGCCAGCGGGATGAGCAGGGTCAGCAGCACCTGCTCGCCGTGGCGCAGGGTCAGGCTCGCCTCGACGCGCGCGTGCGTCCGCAGCATCCGCCCGAGCGACCCGCGCCCGGGGGCGGGGGTGAAGGTGCCGGCCTCGAAGTTCACGCCCGCAGCTCCCGTCCGGTCAGCTCCAGGAAGACCTCTTCGAGCGTCCGCCGGCCGACCTGCAGCTCCTCCGGCAGCACGCCCTGCTGGGCGCACCACGCGGTGACCGTCGACACGACCTGCGGGTCGACCGAGCCGACCACGACGTAGGTCCCCGGCGCCGACTCGCGCACGTCGTAGCCCTCCGGCAGCGCGGCGGCCAGCAGCTTGGTGTCGAGCCGGGTGCGGGCCTTGAACCGCAGGCCCGCGGTGCCGCTCTCGTCGATCGTCAGGGTGTGCGGCGCGCCGGAGACGACGACCTTGCCGTGGTCCACGATCACCACGGTGTCGGCCAGCGCTTCGGCCTCTTCCATCAGGTGGGTCGTCAGCAGCACCGAGACGCCGTCGGCGCGCAACGCGCCCAGCAGGTCCCAGACCAGGCGCCGGGCCTGCGGGTCCATGCCCGCGGTCGGCTCGTCGAGGAACAACAGCTCGGGCCGCCCGACCAGGGCGCAGGCCAGCGACAGCCGCTGCTGCTGCCCGCCCGAAAGGCGCTTGAACGGCGTCCGGCGCACCGGAGCCAGGCCGAGGATGTCCAGTAGCCAGGCGGGATCCAGCGGCGACGCGGCGCACGAGGCCACGAGCTTGAGCATCTCGTCGGCGCGCACGCCCGGGTAGGCGCCGCCACCCTGGGGCATGATCCCGAGCCGGGGGCGCAGGGCGGCGGACTCGCGGTGCGGGTCGAGGCCGAGCACGCGCACCGAGCCGGCGTCAGGCCGCAGGAAGCCTTCGCAGATTTCGACGGTGGTGGTCTTGCCGGCCCCGTTCGGGCCGAGCAGGGCGAGCAGGCCGCCGCGCTCCATGTGCAGGTCGAGACCGTCGACCGCGCAGGTGGAGCCGTAGCTTTTCACCAGCCCGGTGATCTCGACGGCGGGGGCACTCACATCGCGTCACGATACGGCGTCGGCCTGCGCGGGCAGCCGCGGGGACGGCCTGGAGAGCAGGACGGGCGCGAGACGCCGCACGACGAGCATCCCCGCGCCGCACACGACGATCGCCGCGACGTAGGCGAAGGGCAGCACGTACGGGCGGCCGTCGAAGGTGCTGCCGGTGGGCGGGAGCAGGAACGGCAGGGCGGCGGACAGCACCGTCGCGGCCACCCGGAACCGGGACGTCCCGGCGGCCGCGGCGAGCGGGATCACCGCCCACAGCACGTACCAGGGCTGCAGGTTGATCTGCAGGATCATCACCGCGCCCAGCGAGACGCCGAGGCCGATGATCGGCCGGTAGCGCCACTTGAAGCTGTCCCAGAGGAACTTGACGGTGATGGCGACGGCGACGAGGTAGCCGAGCGCGCCGAGGATCGGCACCAGCGCGTTGGTGTGGTTGCCCAGCCCGAGCGCGATGCCGAGGACGCCGGAGAGGTTCGCGAGCTCGGCGGTGGGGGAGATCCAGGCGCGGACGAGGCCCGGTGTGTTGAACGTCGCGCCGACCCAGCCGAAACCGAGCCCGGAGCCGAAGCAGACGACGGCCAGCACGACGCCGAACCACGCCGCCATCGGCGCGCCGGCCAGGAACAGGTCTTTCAGCCGGCCGTGCCAGCGGCGCGCGACCATCACGGCGAAGAACGGCAGGGCGAACACCGCGGGCACCTTCACCGCCACGCCGAGCGTGATGATCGCGACCCCGAGCCCGATGTAGAGCAGTTCGCCGCGCGCCAGCGGCGGGGGAGTGTCGCCCTTGACCCGGATCGGCAGCCGCCGGATGCCCACCTCCAGCCCGGCGAGCATCAGGCCGATGGCGAGCGCGTCGTTGTGGGCGCCGGCGACGAAGTGGAAGATCAGCAGCGGGTTCAACGCGCCGAGCCACAGCGCGGTCGCGGGCTGGACGCCGAAGCGGCGGGCCAGCCGCGGCAGCGCCCACACGATGAGGACCACGCCGGCCAGGGCGAGCACGCGCTGCAGGAGCACGCCCATCGCGATGCTCTGGCCGGAGATCGGCGCGAGCCAGCCGCCGAGGCGCAGCACCAGCGGCCCGTACGGCGCCGGCGTCTCGCGCCACATGTTCGACACACCCGCGGTGAACGGGTCGGCGACGCCGAGGGCCTGCGCCGGGCCGAGGGTGTAGGGGTCCATCCCGCGGTGCACGATCTCGCTCTGCGCGAGGTAGCTGTAGACGTCGCGGGAGAACAGCGGCGGGATCACCAGCAGCGGCAGCACCCACAGCGCGATGGTGCGGGCGAGCTGGCCCTGCGACGCGAGCCGCGCGCGGTCGGGGCGGGCGAACTTGCCGAGCATCAGCCAGCTGAGCACCAGGATGCCCATGCCGGAGATGGCGATGGCCAGGGACACGGTGGGGATGCGCGTGAACAGCCGCAGCACCGGGATCTCCTGCACCGGGTTGATCACCGGCGCGGCGCCGGCGCCGAGGGAGCCCAGCGCGAGGAAGAGCGACCCGACCGTGCCGAACCGGCGGACGACGTTCAGCGCGCGCCGCTCGTCGCCCTCCAGGGGGAGCGGCACCCGGGGCTCGACGGGCGACAGGGTCACCGGATGTGCACTCCCGGTGACGATGTCCGCCACTCGCCGGTCCTCCCGTGCAGGATGTTCACCCAGTTCGCCCACAGCCACGGGAGTCAGGGTATCGCCGCCGGTGCGGCGTGAGTCGGGTCACTGCCGAAGACCCCGCCTTTGCCGTCCGCCGGGAAATAAGACACACTTGTGTTGTGAAAAAGACGGCGGCAGCGGACCAGGTGGGTGGCGACACGCCCCGCACCGTGGCGAACGCCGTCCCGTCGCAGGTCAGCGCCGAGGGCAAGACCCGCAGTGAGGTCGCCCGGCTGCTCCTGGAACAGGGGCCCATGACCGCCGTGGTCGTCGCCGAGCAGCTCGGGATCAGCCCGGCGGCCGTCCGCCGGCACCTGGACGCGCTTCTCGCGGACGGCGAAGCCGAGTCGCGGGACGCGCCGCGCCGCGGCCCCCGGGGCCGGGGTCGTCCCGCGAAGCTCTTCCTGCTGACCGAGTCCGGCCGCGCCCGCTTCGGGCACGCCTACGACGACCTGGCCGTCTCGGCCATCCGCTTCCTCGCCGAGCACGCGGGCGAAGACGCCGTACGCGCCTTCGCCGAGCGTCGCGTCGCTTCGCTGGTCGAGCCCCACCGCTCCGCGATCACCGGATCGAGTGATCCGGCGGCGCGCGCGGAGGCCTTGGCGACCGCGCTGACCAGGGAGGGCTACGCTGCGTCGACCCGTCAGGTCGGCACACTGAGTTCTTCGCAAGAAGGGCCTGGGCTCCGACAGAACGTCGGCACGCAGCTTTGCCAGCACCATTGTCCGGTCGCCCACGTCGCCGCGGAGTTCCCGCAGCTGTGCGAGGCCGAGACGGAAGCGTTCGCGAAGCTGCTGGGCACCCACGTCCAGCGGCTGGCGACCATCGCACGCGGTGATTCCGTGTGCACCACCCACGTACCCGCTTCGGCGGGTCAGCCGGCCCATCCCGAGCCGGTCAGCACGGTGCCCTCTGGGCGCACAGCACGGATCCCGAATGGAGGGAAACCCGCATGACTGCCGCTGCCGAGCAGCGCACTCCCACCACCGCGCCCTTGAGCCAGGAAGAGACCATCGAGTCCCTGGGCAAGTACGCGTTCGGCTGGGCCGACTCCGACGTAGCGGGCGCCAGCGCCCGTCGCGGGCTGAACGAGGATGTCGTCACCGACATCTCCGGGAAGAAGTCCGAACCGGAGTGGATGCGCGAAGCACGACTCAAGGCGCTCAAGCTCTTCGAGAAGAAGCCGATGCCCAACTGGGGCGCGGACCTCTCCGGGATCGACTTCGAGAACATCAAGTACTTCGTGCGCTCCAGCGAGAAGCAGGCCACGAGCTGGGAAGAGCTGCCCGAGGACATCAAGAACACGTACGACAGGCTGGGCATCCCCGAGGCGGAGAAGCAGCGCCTCGTCGCCGGTGTCGCGGCCCAGTACGAGTCCGAGGTCGTCTACCACTCGATCCGCGAGGACCTCGAGAAGCAGGGTGTCCTGTTCCTGGACACGGACACCGCGCTCAAGACGCACCCGGAGCTGTTCGAGGAGTACTTCGGCTCGGTCATCCCGGCCGGCGACAACAAGTTCTCCGCGCTGAACACGGCGGTGTGGTCCGGCGGTTCGTTCATCTACGTGCCCAAGGGCGTCAAGGTGGACATCCCGCTGCAGGCCTACTTCCGGATCAACACCGAGAACATGGGCCAGTTCGAGCGCACCCTGATCATCGTCGACGAAGACGCCTACGTGCACTACGTCGAGGGCTGCACGGCGCCGATCTACCAGTCCGACTCGCTGCACTCGGCGGTCGTGGAGATCATCGTCAAGAAGGGCGCCCGCTGCCGCTACACGACCATCCAGAACTGGTCGAACAACGTCTACAACCTGGTCACCAAGCGCGCCAAGTGCGAAGAGGGCGCGACCATGGAATGGATCGACGGCAACATCGGTTCCAAGGTGACCATGAAGTACCCGTCGGTCTTCCTCATGGGCGAGCACGCCAAGGGTGAGGTCCTCTCGGTCGCGTTCGCGGGCGAAGGCCAGCACCAGGACGCGGGCGCCAAGATGGAGCACCTCGCGCCGTACACCTCCTCGACGATCGTGTCGAAGTCGGTGGCGCGCGGCGGCGGCCGCACCTCGTACCGCGGCCTGGTCCGCGTCGCGAAGCGGGCGCACCACTCGCGCTCCAGCGTGGTCTGTGACGCCCTGCTGGTCGACACGATCTCGCGCTCGGACACCTACCCGTACGTGGACATCCGCAACGACGAGGTGTCCATGGGCCACGAGGCCACGGTGTCCAAGGTCAGCGAAGAGCAGCTGTTCTACCTGATGTCGCGCGGCCTCGACGAGGCCGAGGCGATGGCGATGATCGTGCGCGGGTTCGTCGAGCCCATCGCGCGTGAGCTGCCGATGGAGTACGCGCTCGAGCTGAACCGCCTGATCGAGCTCCAGATGGAAGGGTCCGTCGGCTAGTCATGTCGGTTACCGAGAACAACGTTTCCGAAGCTCTTCGCGAGGGGGCCGTCATTCCGGCGGCCTCCCGCGCGGAGCGCTTCACCTCCTACGACGTCGAGGCCTTCGAGGTCCCGGGCGGCCGTGAGGAGAACTGGCGCTTCACGCCGATGAAGCGGCTGCGCGGCCTGCACGACGGCAGCGCGCCCGCCACCGGCGAGATCACCCTCGACCTCGACGCCGCCCCCGAGCTGACCATCGAGACCGTCGGCCGCGACGACGCGCGCCTCGGCCAGGCCGGCGTGCCGAGCGACCGCATCGCCGCGCAGGCCTACTCCTCGTTCACCAAGGCCACCGTCGTGACGGTGCCCAAGGAGACCAAGGCGTCCAAGCCGTCGGTGCTGCGCATCCACGGCCCGGGCGAGGGCAAGGTCGCCTACGGGCACCTGCAGGTCCGCGCCGAGGCGTTCGCCGAGGCCGTCGTCGTGCTCGACCACGTCGGCTCCGGCACCTACGCCGACAACGTCGAGTTCGTCATCGGCGACGGCGCCAAGGTCACCGTGGTCAGCGTCCAGGACTGGGCCGACGACGCGGTGCACGTCTCCGAGCAGCACCTGAAGCTGGGCCGCGACGCCGCGCTGCGGCACACCGTGATCACCCTCGGCGGTGACCTGGTCCGCGTCTCGCCGACGGCGACCTTCGCCGACAAGGGCGGCGACGTCGACATGCTCGGCGTCTACTTCGCCGACGGCGGCCAGCACCAGGAGCACCGCCTCTTCGTCGACCACGCGGTGCCCAACTGCAAGTCGCGGGTGGGCTACAAGGGCGCGCTGCAGGGCGAGGGCGCGCACACGGTCTGGATCGGCGACGTGCTGATCCGCGCCGCGGCCGAGGCCACCGACACCTACGAGTTCAACCGCAACCTGGTGCTCACACCGGGTGCGCGCGCGGACTCCGTGCCGAACCTGGAGATCGAGACCGGCGAGATCGAAGGCGCCGGCCACGCGAGCGCGACGGGAAGGTTCGACGACGAGCAGTTGTTCTACCTGCAGTCGCGCGGGATCGCCGAAGAAGCCGCCCGCCGGCTGGTCGTGCGCGGGTTCTTCCACGAGATCCTGGTGAAGATCGACGTCCCCGAGGTGCGCGAGCGCCTCGAAGCCGCGATCGAGGCCGAGCTCGAAGCCGTTGGCGCCTGACGCCGTCCACCGCAGACTTTTAGGAAACGAAGAATGGCTACCCTGGAAATCAAGGACCTGCACGCCTCGGTCAACACCGACGAAGGCGCCAAGGAGATCCTCAAGGGTGTGAACCTGACGATCAAGTCAGGCGAGACCCACGCGATCATGGGCCCCAACGGCTCCGGCAAGTCCACCCTGTCCTACGCGATCGCCGGTCACCCGAAGTACCAGGTGACCTCCGGCGAGGTACTGCTGGACGGCGAGAACGTCCTCGAGATGAGCGTCGACGAGCGCGCCCGCGCCGGCCTGTTCCTGGCCATGCAGTACCCGGTCGAGGTGCCCGGCGTCTCGATGTCCAACTTCCTCCGCACCGCGGCCACCGCGGTCCGCGGCGAGGCTCCCAAGCTTCGCCTGTGGGTCAAGGAGGTCAAGGAGGAGATGGGCAAGCTCGAGATCTCGCAGGAGTTCGCCGAGCGCTCGGTCAACGAGGGCTTCTCCGGCGGCGAGAAGAAGCGCCACGAGATCCTGCAGCTGGCGCTGCTCAAGCCGAAGTTCGCCATCCTCGACGAGACCGACTCCGGTCTCGACGTCGACGCCCTGCGCGTCGTCTCCGAGGGCGTCAACGCCTACAAGGCTTCGAGCGAGGTCGGCGTCATGCTGATCACGCACTACACCCGGATCCTGCGGCACATCACGCCGGACTTCGTGCACGTCTTCGCCGGCGGCCAGATCGTCGAGTCGGGCGGCAAGGAGCTGGCCGACGAGCTGGAGGAGCACGGCTACGTCAAGTACGCCGGCAAGCCCGAGCCGGCCGCGCTCTGACGTTCCCCACCCCAGGACTACACCGAGAAAGAAAGAGAGGAGCCGGCCCGATGACCACCACCTCGGCTAGCTCTGTTCCCTTGGACGTCGCCGCGTTGCGGGCCGACTTCCCGATCCTGTCGCGTACTGTCCGCGACGGGAAACCCTTGGTGTACCTGGACTCCGGGGCGACGTCGCAACGCCCGACGCCGGTCTTCGACGCGGAACGCGACTACATCTTCACGTCGAACTCCGCCGTCCACCGCGGTGCGCACCAGCTGTCCGAAGAGGCCACCGACGCTTACGAGTCCGCCCGCGCGAAGGTCGCGGAGTTCGTCGGCGCCGACCCCGAGGAGCTGGTGTTCACCAAGAACGCGACCGAGGGCATCAACCTCGTCGCGTACTCGATGAGCAACGCCGCCACGGCCGGCCCCGAAGCTTCGCGCTTCGTGGTCGGCCCGGGCGACGAGATCGTCATCACCGAGATGGAGCACCACGCGAACCTCGTGCCCTGGCAGCAGTTGTGCCAGCGCACCGGGGCCACGCTGAAGTGGTTCAAGGTGACTGCGGCCGGCCGGCTCGACCTGTCCGATGTGGACGAACTGATCACGCCTCGCACGAAGGTGGTCGCGTTCGCGCACCAGTCGAACGTGCTCGGCACGGTCAACCCGGTCTCGCTGCTCGTCGAGAAGGCCAAGGCCGTCGGCGCGCTCACGGTGCTCGACGCTTGCCAGTCGGTGCCGCACTTCGGGGTGGACTTCCACGCGCTGGGTGTCGACTTCGCGGTGTTCTCCGGGCACAAGATGCTCGGCCCGTCCGGCATCGGCGTGCTCTACGGGCGCACCGAGCTGCTCTCGGCGATGCCGCCGTTCCTCACCGGCGGGTCGATGATCGAGATGGTCCGCATGGAGGGCTCCACCTTCGCGCCGCCGCCGCAGCGGTTCGAGGCGGGTGTGCCGATGACGTCGCAGGCCATCGGCCTCGGCGCGGCCGTCGACTACCTCTCGGCCATCGGCATGGACCGGATCGCGGCGCACGAGCACGAGCTCGCCGCGGCCGCCCTCGACGGCATCGGCGCCATCCCCGGCGTCCGGATCGTCGGGCCCACCGACCTGAAGGACCGCGGCGCCACCGTGTCGTTCGTGATCGACGGCGTGCACCCGCACGACGCCGGCCAGGTGCTCGACAGCCTCGGCATCGCCGTGCGCGTCGGCCACCACTGCGCGTGGCCGCTGCACCGGGCGTGCGGCGCGCAGGCGACCGTGCGGGCGTCGTTCTACCTGTACAACACGCTGTCCGAAGTGGACGCCCTGGTAGCGGGTGTTCGCGAGGCCCAGAAGTTCTTCGGGGTTGCCCAGTGAACCTGGAAAGCATGTACCAGGAGATCATCCTGGACCACTACAAGCGCCCGCACGGCCGCGGCCTGCGGGACCCGTTCGACGCCGAGTCGTTCCAGGTCAACCCGACCTGCGGCGACGAGGTGACGCTGCGGGTCAAGCTCGACGACGGGAAGGTCGCCGACGTCTCCTACGACGGCCAGGGCTGCTCGATCAGCCAGGCCTCGACGTCGGTCATGACGGACCTGGTCGTGGGGCACACCCTCGAGGAAGCGTTCACCACCATGGACGCCTTCGTCGAACTGATGCAGGGCAAGGGAAAGGTCGAACCGGACGAGGAAGTGCTGGAGGACGGCATCGCCTTCGCGGGCGTCGCCAAGTACCCGGCCAGGGTCAAGTGCGCCCTCCTCGGCTGGATGGCCTTCAAGGACGCCGTCGCCCGGACCACCAGTGGAGCTGAGAAAGCATGACCGAAGAGACCGCCACCCGTGAGGGACGCACCGCCGCCGACCTCGACGCCGAGACCACCGCGACGCAGGACATCGAGCTCGCGAAGCTCGAGGACGTCGAGGAGGCCATGCGCGACGTCGTCGACCCGGAGCTCGGCATCAACGTCGTCGACCTCGGTCTCGTCTACGACATCCGCGTCGAGCCGGACAACACCGCGACGATCGACATGACGCTCACGTCGGCGGCCTGCCCGCTGACCGACGTCATCGAGGACCAGACGTCGGCCGCGCTGACGTCCGGCGGCCTCGTCAAGGACTTCCGGATCAACTGGGTCTGGATGCCGCCGTGGGGCCCGGAGAAGATCACCGAGGACGGCCGCGAGCAGTTGCGCGCCCTCGGCTTCACCGTCTGACCCGTTTTGTCCGTGAAGGCCACCTTGAGGGACCTAGAGTCCCTCAAGGTGGCCTTCACGGCTTTCGGCTGTGTATAACGACCTATACCGCGCGTGCCAGGTCAGCGCGTAGAGGACAAGAGCGGCGAGGAACCCGCTGCCGGCGCCGGTGACCAGCAGGTACGTCGCATTACCGACGACGCCCGCGCGGGTCATCGGGTCGTGGTGGGCCAGGAACGGCAGCACTTCCGCGAGCACGCCGGTGAGCGTTCCGGCGGCCAGGAAGGCGGTGACCGCTGTGCGGCGCCGGATGGCCGGCGGGGCGGGTTCGGCAGGGGCGCCGCGGTACCAGCGGACCAGCCACCACAGGAGGATCGCGGCCCCGGCGATCGTGCTGACCAGCTGGATCAGCCGGCCGACGTCGACCCCGGTGACCAGTGGGGTCCGCAGGAAGGCGAATCCGTCGTTCTCGTGGGTGAAGGCGTCCCAGCCGACGTGCGTCGCGGCACCGAGAACCAGCGAGAGGGCGATCCGGCCCGGCCGCTTCCAGCTGAAGGGGTGGCGGGGGAGCCGTTCGGCCAGGGACTTCGGGGCCAAGGCCAGCAGCGGTCGTCTCAGGACGACCTGGAAGAGCGCGAGGATCACCAGCGCGAGGAGCGGGTCGAGCCAGAGGATCGAGGTCAGCTCGTGGGTCTTGGTGAGGCCGACGCCGGGAAGCCGCGGTACGAACCAGAAGACGTCCGGCGCGACGGAACCGGCGACGAGCGCGGACGGCACCAGCGGGCCGCGCACCAGCGGCAGCACGGCGGCCGGGTGACTCAGCGTGAACGGCACGGGAGTTAGTATCCCGGTGTGGTCTTCCGGTCGATCCTGCTGTTCCTCGCGGCGGCCGTCTTCGAAATCGGCGGCGCCTGGCTGATCTGGCAGGGCGTCCGCGAGCAACGAGGCCTGATCTGGATCGGCGGCGGCATCGTCGCGCTGGGCGTGTACGGCTTCGTGGCGACGCTCCAGCCGGACGCCCAGTTCGGCCGCATCCTCGCCGCGTACGGCGGGGTGTTCGTGGCGGGCTCACTGGCCTGGGGCATGGTGGCGGACGGCTATCGCCCGGACCGCTACGACGTCATCGGCGCACTGCTGTGCCTCGCGGGGGTCGCGGTGATCATGTACGCGCCGCGGGCGGGGTAACACTGTCCACTGTGTCCCGATAGATCTTGGTGACCGAACCCGCGTTCCCCGCTGCGCCGCCCGCCCCGCCGAAGCGTCGCCGCGTTTCTCCCGTCCTGCTGGTGATGATCGCCGTGGCCGTGCTCGGCGTGGGCGCCGGCGCGTACGGCGTGGGCCGGATGGTGTCCGACTACCGCCAGTTCACGATTCCGAGCGGCGGGGCGATGAGCCCGGCGCTGAACCCGGGCGATCGCATCGTCGCCCGCGCGCTGGACGGTGAAGAGGTCCACCGCGGCGACGTGGTCGTCTTCGACAGCGGTGCGTTCGCCCAGGCCGACCAGCCCGGTGTCACCGTCTTCCGGGTGGCCGGGATCGCCGGGGACACCGTCGCCTGCTGCGTCGACGGACACTTGACGGTCAACGGGAAGCCGGTCACGGAGTCGTACCTCAGCAAGGGCGAGTACGCCTCGGACGGCACCGCGACCTTCGCCTTCACGACCCGGGTGCCCGAAGGCACGGTCTTCGTCGCCGGGGACAACCGCGGCAACGCCTTCGACTCGCGCTTCCGCGGTGTCGTCCGGGTGTCCGGGATCGGCGGGTTCGTGGTCGCCACCGGCACGGTGGGCACCCCGGCATCGCTGACTCCGACGACCGCGTTCACGGACGCCGGCCTGCCGGGGGCGCCGTTCGGCGACTCCACCTTGGCCGGGTTGCGGTGGTGGATCGCCGGAGGCATCGCGGCGTTCCTCGCCGGACTCATCGGCGTGATCGTGAGCGCTGCCCGGAGCGCCGGAAGACGACGAAAAGCAGCCGTAGCCCCACCAACGCACTGATCACCAGCAGGTTGTAACCGAAGGCCTGGTTCAGCGTCAGCTCCGGCAGGAGCCGCGGGCCGGTCGAGCCGGTCAGCAGGAACACCGCCATCAACCCCGTTGCCGCGCCGACGAAGGCCAGCAGGACCTCGTGGACCAGGCCGGTGACGACGTCGCGGTCGCGCTCGTCGGAGAACAGGCGGACGTTCACCGACAGCCGGCCCTCTTCCAGCGCGGCGCCGATCCGGTCGACGCGGCGGGGGATGCGGCGCAGGACCGGGAGCAGCGCCGTCAGCTCGGTGACCGCGGTGCGGCCCAGCGAGCCCGGGCGGAGGCCGGCGCCGACCTGCTCGACGGCGAACGCGCGGGACTCGGCCACGACGTCGAAGCCGGGCGACAGCGCCGACAGCGTGCCCTCGACCGTGGCCAGCGCCCGGAACACCGCGGCCACCGGCGGCGGGACGCTCAGCCGGAAGTCCGCGACCACCCGGAACAGGGCGGTGAACAGGTCGAGGTCCGGCGTGCGGCCGGGCCCGAAGTGCCGGGCGACCAGGGCGCCGAGGGCGCGTTCGAGGCGCTGCTCGTCGATGTCGCCGGTGCGGTCGACGATCTCGAGGAGCGCGTCACGCAGGGCCGCCGGGTCGCCGCGATCCAGGGCCAGCACGAGGTTCTGCAGGCCGCCGCGCAGCCCGGCGTCGAGGCGGCCGACCGAGCCGAAGTCGAGCAGGCCGAGGCGGCCGTCGGCGAGCAGCATGAGGTTGCCCGGGTGCGGGTCGGCGTGGAAGACCCCGCCGATCATCACCTGGTCGAGCAGGCAGCGCAGGAGGGATCGCGCGAGCCGTTCGCGGTCACCCGCCGGCGCCGTTTCCAGGGGCTTGCCGCTCAGCCGGGACATGACGAGCACGCGCTCCGTGGACAGTGCTTTGTGGACGGTCGGCAGGGCGACGTCCGGGCCGGAAGTGGCGGCCACCGCGGCGATGTTGCGGGCCTCGATGGTGAAGTCCAGCTCTTCGGCCAGGGCCGCGGCGAACCCGTCGGCGAGTTCGGCGACCCCCAGCGAGCGCGCCCAGTCCGCCCGCTCCTCCAGGGCGGCCGCGACGCGGCGGACGATGTCGACGTCGCGTTCGGCCTGCTCCCGCACGCCGGGCCGCTGGACCTTCACGACGACGTCCTCGCCGCTGCGCAACCGTGCTTTGTAGACCTGCGCGACCGACGCCGCCGCAAGCGGTTCCGGGTCGAACTCGGCGAAGACGTCGTCGGGCGAGCCGCCGAGTTCGGCCTCCAGCACCGCCCAAACGGCGTCGGCGCGGGCGGGCGCGACCTGGTCCTGGAGCTTGCCGAGCTCCTCGACGAAGACCGGGGGCAGCAGATCCGAACGGGTCGACAGGAGCTGGCCGAGCTTCACGAACGTCACGCCGCCTTCCTCGAGCGCGCGGCGCAGGGAGCGGGCGAGCTTGGCCTGCCGTCCCGGCGCGAGGCCGGGTTCACGGCGGCCCGCGAGGTAGCGGCCGAGGCCGTGCTTGATCGCGATCCGGCTGATCTGCGAATACCGGCGGGCGCGCGAAACCCTGGTGTACGCGGCGCGGAGGCGACCCAGCCCGAGGCCGCCGGGGAACGCCATCTCGGCGAGGAAGAGGAAGACGAGTGTTGCGAGGAAAGCGCTGCCCGCCAACGGGATCAACAGCCCGAGGAACGCGGCGCCGTGGCTCGGCAACGACTTCGGGAACGCCTGGGCGACGCCGCCGGCGACGAGCCAGCCGAACCCCGCGCCGCACAGTGCGCGGACCGCGCCGATGCGCACGCCGAGCACCCGGCGCGACGCGGCGACGAGCGGCCACAGCACCAGGACGTACACGGGGAGGGTCAGCAGGCCCAGCAAGATGGTCATCGGTTCCCTTTCGCCGTGGCCGAGCAGACCACGGCGGCCCGGCCGGCGGGCTCACGCGGCGGCGGGAACCGGCTCCCTCCCGCGAGGGAGCTACTTTCGGCCGTGGTCCGGAGTTGCGGTGGACTTCTAACCTGACCGCGCGAACTACGGTGAAGTGTTCTCTAATCGGACAAAGGGAGACACGATGAACGGACGTCTGCTCGGCCGGGTCCTGGTGCTGGCCGCCGCGGTCGCGGTGCCCCTGGGCGCCGGGCTCACCACCGCCACCGCCGCGCCCGCCGCGGTCACGACGGTGTACTACACCTCGTCCGGCGCGCCCGACTACCTCGCCCAGATCGACCAGGGCGCGGCCAACTGGAACGCCGTGGTCACCGACGTCAAGCTGGTCAAGCGCAGCAGCGGCGCGACGGTCGTGTTCCACGAGATCCACAGCGGCGGCTCGTACACCAACACGAACGGCCACGGCCGCGGCGACATCTACCTCGACACCAGCCAGGTCGCCGAGGGCTTCGACCCGACGCGCATCGCGGCGCACGAGCTGGGCCACAACCTCGGCCTGCCGGACCACTACACCGGCCCGTGCACCGAGCTGATGTCCGGCCACGGCCCCGGCACGGCGTGCAAGAACGCGAAGCCGTCGGCGGCGGAGGCGGCGAAGGTCCAGTCCCTCTGGACGAACGGCTTCGCGGCGGCTCGCTCGGCGGAGACCCGCCAGGTCGCTTACTAGCCGGGATCCCGCAATTCCGTGAAGGCCACCATGAGGGACTCAGAGTCCCTCATGGTGGCCTTCACGGAATTGCCTCCATCTCGAGAGGGAAGCATCCGAGCCCGCGAACTGCGAAGATCGGCTCGTGCGTGTACTCCGGCCGCTGGTGAGCAGGGCTACCTACCGCCGCTGGGTGTACCTCGTCCTCGGCGGGGCCATCAGCGTGCCCTACCTGCTGTTCGCCTCCGTCGCCGTGCCGTCGCTGCTGCCCTTCGCCGCGACGCTGGAACGGGCCAGTCTGATCGGCGGGCTGGTCACGTTGCTCGTCGTGGCCGGGACGGCGTTCCTGCCCGCCGTGCACGTCCTCGAGTCCACCGCCGTCCGCGAACTGCTCGACAACCCGGCGCCCGGCGCGCCCGCGAAACCGCGCACTCGGCAGGGGCGCGTCCGGGCTGCCGTGATGTTCGCGCTGCACGTGCTCGTCGGGTGCGGGGTCAGCCTGGTCAGCCTCGCCGCGCCCGTCGCCTTCGGGCTGTCCGTCAGCGCCGTGTTCACCGGCAAGCTGATCCAAGGCGAAGCTGAGGTCACCGTCCCGAAGGGGTGGGCCTCTGTGTGGATCCCGGTCGCTTTCGCGATCGCCGTGGTGGTGCTGATCTACGCCGTGTGGGTGATCGGCGGGGTCCTGCGGCGGGTCGCGGCACGGCTGCTCGGGATGACCGCCGCCGATCGGATCGCGCAGCTGGAACGGCGGACCGGGCAGCTCGCCGAGCGCAACCGGCTGGCGCGGGAGCTGCACGACTCGGTGGGGCACGCGCTGAGCGTCGTCTCGATCCAGGCCGGCGCCGCCCGGCGGACGCTGCGCGCCGATCCGGAGTTCACCGAACGCGCGCTGACCGCCATCGAGGACTCCGCCCGCACCGCGCTCGACGACCTCGACCACGTGCTCGGCCTGCTGCGTGAGGAAGCCGCGGGCCGCACGCCCCAACCCTCGCTGGCCGACCTGCCGGACCTTCTCGAGGCGACGCGGCTGGCCGGTACCGAGGTCACCGCGGACGTCCGTGGCGACCTGGCCGCCGTGCCGCCGGTGGTGTCGCGCGAGGTCTACCGGATCCTGCAGGAATGCCTGACCAACGCCGTGCGGCACGCCGGTAAGGTCCCGGTCACGATGGACGTCGACGTCGCGGCGAACGGCCTCGTCGCCCGGGTCGGCAACCCGCTCGGCAGCGGGACGCCGCGGGCGGGCCGCCGGGGGCTGCGCGGGATGGCCGAACGGGCGGCGGTGCTCGGCGGTGAACTGACGGCCGGGCGGGCCGGCGAGCGGTGGGAGGTCGTGGTGCGGGTGCCGTGGGGGAGCGGGCGATGAACGTCGGGGTGCTGCTGGTCGACGACGAACCGCTGATCCGTGCCGGCCTGAAGGCCATCATCGACACTGAGGACGGCCTCGCCGTGCTGGGCGAGGCCGCCGACGGCGCCGAGGTGCCCGGGCTGGTGGCCCGGCTGCGCCCCGACGTCGTCCTGATGGACGTGCGGATGCCCGCGGTGGACGGGATCCGCGCCACCGCGCACCTGATGTCCACTGTGGATGATCCGCCGAAGGTGATCGTGGTGACCACCTTCGAGAACGACGACTACGTCTACGACGCCCTCGTCGCCGGCGCCAGCGGGTTCCTGCTCAAGCGGGCCCGCCCGGAGGAGATCGTCGCGGCGATCCGGACCGTGGTGGCGGGCGAGTCGCTGCTGTTCCCGGCGGCGATCCGCCGGCTGGCCGCCCAGCACTCGCCGTCGCCGGCGGGCGACGGGCTGGCGAGTGCCGGGCTGACCGAACGGGAGCGCGAAGTGCTGCGCCTGATGGCCGCCGGACTGTCCAATGTGGAGATCGCGACCGAGCTGTACCTGGGTGTCCAGACGGTGAAGACCCACGTGGGCAACGTGCTGGCCAAACTGGGGGCGCGGGACCGGACCCAGGCGGTGGTCCGGGCGTACGACTCCGGGTTCGTCACGCCCGCCGGCTAGCCCGTGCCGCCGGAAGTGATGCCCGGACGGGCAGCGGTCAGCCGACGTCGTCGAGCAACGCCTGGATCGCCGCCGCCATCGTGGCCGGGTCGCCGTCGCCGGGACGCAGCACCAGGTCGGGAGCCGTAGGTCGCTCGTACGGCGCGTCGATGCCGGTGAACCCCGTGATCTCCCCGGCGCGCGCCTTCGCGTACATCCCCTTCGGGTCGCGCGCCTCGCACATCTCCAGCGGCGTGTCGACGAAGACCTCGACGAACGGCAGGTCGCCGTGCGCCTCCCGCGCCAGCCGCCGGTCGGCTTCGTACGGGCTGATCAGCGACGCGATCGCGACGACACCCGCGTCCGCGAACAGCTTGGCGACCTCCGCGACGCGCCGGACGTTCTCCGCGCGGTCCGCCGGGCTGAACCCGAGACCCGCGTTGAGCCCGTGGCGCAGGTTGTCGCCGTCCAGCAGGTAAGCCGGACGGCCCGCCGCGACCAGCCGGCGTTCCAGCTCCACCGCCACCGACGACTTGCCCGACGCCGACAGCCCGGTCAGCCACACCGTGGCGCCGTGGGTCGGCCGGTCCTCGCGGCGCACCGCCGTGGTGTGCCAGACGACCGGGGACGCCGCCGCACCGGTGATCATCCCGGCCGCGACCGTGTCGCCGGTGTGCTCGTCGACCAGCAGGAACCCGCCGGTGGCCCGGTTGCGGCGGTAGGGGTCGAACAGCAAGGGCGCGCGGGTGCGCAGCCGGATCCGGCCGATGTCGTTGAGCCCCAACGACTCCGCCGTCTCGTCGCGGTGCAGGGTGGTGACGTCGAGGCGGTAGTCCAGCCGCTCCACGGACCCGCGCGTCTCGGTGGTCGTGTGCCGGACGACGTAGGTCGCGCCCGGCGTCAGCTCGGCCCGCTCGGAGAACCAGCAGACCAGCGCGTCGACCTCGCGGGCCGACTCCGCGCGGTTGCCGGGCCGGCACAGCATCGCGCCGCGGCCGAGATCGAGGTCGTCGGCCAGTTCGACCGTCACGGCCTGCCCGGTGAACGCCTCGTCGAGGGGCGTTCCGCCCGGGCCCCACACCGCGCGCACCTCGGTGGTGAACCCGGACGGCAGCGCCACGACTTCGTCACCCGGCTTGAACACGCCACCGGCGATGGTGCCCGCGTAACCGCGGAAGTCCGAGCGCCGGATCACGTACTGCACCGGGAACCGCGCGTCGATCAGGTTGCGGTCGGAGGCGACGTGCACCTCTTCCAGCTGGTGCAGCAGCGAAGTCCCTTCGTACCAAGGCATGCTCGCGCTGCGGTGGACGACGTTGTCGCCGTGCAGCGCCGAGACCGGCACGAACGTCAGGTCGGCGACGTCGAGCTTCATCGCGAACCGCCGGAAGTCCTCGCGGATCTCGTCGAACCGCTCCTGTGACCAGCCGACGAGGTCCATCTTGTTGACGCACACCACGAGGTGCCCGATCCCGAGCAGGGACGCGAGGAACGCGTGCCGCCGGGACTGCTCGAGGACGCCCTTGCGCGCGTCGACGAGGACCAGCGCCAGGTCGGCGGTGGACGCGCCGGTCACCATGTTGCGGGTGTACTGCAGGTGCCCCGGCGTGTCCGCGATGATGAACTTCCGCTTGGGCGTGGCGAAGTAGCGGTGCGCGACGTCGATGGTGATGCCCTGCTCGCGCTCGGCGCGCAGGCCGTCGGTGAGCAGCGCGAGGTCCGGGTAGTCCTCGCCGCGCTCGCGGCTCGTGCGTTCGAGGGCGGCGAGCTGGTCGGTGAAGATCGCCTTCGAGTCGAACAGCAGCCGGCCGATCAGCGTGGACTTGCCGTCGTCGACGCTGCCCGCCGTGGCGATCCGCAGCAGCTGCTGTATTTTCTGGGGCCTAGCCCCAGCCCCCGGCCGGGGGACAAGCCCCCCTGGACCCCCCAAAGCCATCAGAAGTAGCCTTCCCGCTTGCGATCTTCCATGCCTGCCTCGGAAATCCTATCGTCCGCGCGGGTCGCGCCGCGCTCGGTGATCCGCGTCGCGGCCACCTCGGCGACCACTTCGGACGGGGTCGCCGCCGACGATTCGACGCAGCCGGTGCACGTCGCGTCGCCGACCGTCCGGAAGCGCACGGTCGCCTCGTACGGTGCCTCACCGTCCACAAGCGACAGGAAACGCGTCGCCGCGAGCAACATGCCGTCGCGCTGGACGACCTCGCGCCGATGCGCGTAGTACAACGGCGGCAGCGCGATCCGCTCGTCGCGGATGTACTGCCAGATGTCCAGCTCGGTCCAGTTCGACAGCGGGAAGACGCGGATGTGCTCGCCGCGCCGGTGCCGCCCGTTGTAGAGGTTCCACAGCTCGGGCCGCTGCGCCCGCGGGTCCCACTGGCCGTGCTCGTCGCGGAAGCTGAACACCCGCTCCTTGGCCCGGGCCTTCTCCTCGTCGCGGCGGGCGCCGCCGAACACGGCGTCGAAGCCGCCTTCGCGGATCGCGCGCAGCAGCGTGGCCGTCTGCAGGCGGTTGCGGCTGGCCCGCGGGCCGGTCTCCTCGACGACGCGCCCGGCGTCGAGGTCGTCCTGGACACTCGCGACGTGCAGCCGCAGGCCGAGGGAGGCGACGGTCTCGTCGCGGAACCGCAGCACCTCGTCGAAGTTGTGGCCGGTGTCGACGTGCAGCACCGGGAACGGCAGCGGCGCCGGCCAGAACGCCTTCGCGGCGGCGTGCAGCATCACCACCGAGTCCTTGCCGCCGGAAAAGAGCAGGACGGGGTGCTCGAAGGTCGCCGCGACTTCGCGGAAGACGTGCACGGCCTCCGCTTCGAGCGCGGCCAGGTGCGACAGCTCGTACGAGGTCACGGACACCCGAAAAAAGTAGAACATGTTCTTGTCATCGGTCAAGCGGTGCGGGACCCTGTGACGATGGACCTGGTCGTACTCGAAGAGATCCGCCGGCTGAAGTACCGCTACCTGCGCGGCGTCGACCTGAAGCTGTGGGACGAGGTGGCCGACACCTTCACCGTCGACGCCACGGCCGACTACGGGACCCGCGCCACGGGCCGGGAAGGGCATCGGCTCGCCGGCCGTGACGCCATCCTCGAGTTCCTCACCAAGAGCCTCGGCAACGGCATCATCACCGTGCACCACGCAGGTCAGCCCGAGATCGACGTCGACGGCGACACCGCGACCGGGCGGTGGTCCTTCACCGACAAGGTGATCGTGCCCGACCACAAAGTGATCATCGACGGCGCCGCGTTCTACGAGGACACCTACCGCCGTGACACCGACGGCGCCTGGCGGATGACGCACATCGGCTACACGCGGACGTACGAGTCGATGACCTCCTGGGAGGGCGACGCGGGCTTCCGGCTGCTCGCCAACCGCTGGGCCGTGCCCGCATGATCGAGAACGAGTTCTCGCTGACGCGGCCGTTCGCTGAGGCGATCGTCGAGGCCGAAAACCTGCTCGCGAGCGCGCCGCACGTGAAGACCGAGCAGGACCTCCTGGAGGGGTACGACTACCTCGCCGGCAGCATCCGCGCGTCGCTGCAGATGGCCTGGGCCTACCAGCGCGACTTCCCGTACTTCACGGCGTCCACCGGCCCGTACACGAAGATGGGGCTGGACAACCCGGACACGCTCTACTTCAACGCGAACATCCGCGACGACCGTGAGTACCTGGTCACCGGCGTCCGGGGGACCACCGCCGACCTGAGCTTCCAGATCCTCAACGGCGACTATTCGCCGGTCGTGGTGCCCGACAGCCTCGCCGCGTTCGACGACCGGGCCATCGAAATCGGCGAAGACGGCCGGTTCGAGCTGCGGTTCGGCCCGGCGCGCGAGAACCCCGGGCCGAACTACTTCACCCTCGGTGCCGGTTCGTCGA
This sequence comes from Amycolatopsis sp. NBC_00355, assembly GCF_036104975.1. Classification (GTDB taxonomy): domain Bacteria; phylum Actinomycetota; class Actinomycetes; order Mycobacteriales; family Pseudonocardiaceae; genus Amycolatopsis. The sequence goes on from NZ_CP107982.1 coordinate 9,877,836, forward strand.
TGCTCGTCGTGCGCGAGGTCCACAGCGACTGGGCGACCGAACGTCGTGGCGAGATCCGCATCCAGTGCGTCGACACCGCCGGGCAGGCGCCGCCGGTGCTGGACCGGCCGGCGCTGGCCAAGCGCTACGGCGTCACCGGCAAGATCCTGCTGAGCCGGCTCAAGACGTTCCTGGCCTTCCCGAAGTGGTTCTACGACGACCTGCCGGTGAACACCATGACCGAGCCGCGTTCGACGCCGGGCGGGCTGACCACGCAGTTCTCCTCGGCCGGGCACTACGAGCTGGGCGACGAAGAGGCGATGATCGTCACCGTGCCCCGCTGCGCCGACGCGCCGTACCAGGGCATCCAGCTCGGCAGCCTCTGGTACGTCTCGCTCGACTACATCAACCACCAGACGAGCCTCACCGCCGACCAGGCGCGGGTCGACCCGGACGGCAAGATCCGGTTCGTCATCAGCGAACGCGACCCCGGCCTGGCGAACTGGCTGGAGCGTACCGGGCACGACCGCGGGTACGTCCAGATCCGCTGGCAGCGGATCGCGCGGGACCTCGGTCCGGCCGACGGCCCGGTCGTCGAGGTCGTCAAGGTCGACGACCTGCCCGACCGGCTGCCGTTCCACACGGAAGCGCGGGTGACGCCCGAGGAGTGGGCGGCGAGGATCGCGGCCCGGCAGGACGCCGTCGCCGCCAGGATGTTGGGGTGAGCATGTCGGAGTTGTTGCGGGACAAGGTGGTCGTCGTCTCGGGGATCGGCCCGGGGCTCGGCCGGTCGATCGCCGTGCGCAGTGCCATGGCCGGCGCGGACGTCGTGCTCGCCGCGCGCACCGAGTCGCGGCTCACCGAAGTCGCGAAGGAGGTCACCGACCTCGGACGCCGCGCCGTCGCGATCCGGACCGACATCGACGACGCCGACTCCGCGGCGAACCTGGTGAGCGAGGCCGTCGAGGCGTTCGGCCGGGTGGACGCGGTGGTGCACAACGCCTTCGCCGTCCCGCCGCTGACCGATCTGGCCACTGTGGACTTCGACGCCGTCCGCGCGGGTTTCGAGACCGCGGCGATCTCCGTGCTGCGGCTGACCCGGCTGTTCCTGCCCGCGCTCAAGGAGAGCAAGGGCTCGCTGGTGATGATCAACTCGGCCGTGCTGCGGCACTCGCGGCGGACGTTCGGCGCGTACAAGATGGCGAAGTCGTCGCTGCTGTCGCTGTCGCAGAGCCTCGCGAGCGAGCTCGGGCCGGACGGCATCCGCGTCAACACGGTCGCGCCCGGGTACATCTGGGCGCCGAACCTCAAGTGGTACTTCAACTACCTGGCCAAGGAACGCGGCATCACGTCGGAGGAGGTCTACGCCGAGACGGCGTCGACGATCGACCTGCGCAAGCTGCCGGAACCCGACGAGATCGCTGACGCCGTTGTCTTCCTCGCCTCGCCGATGGCGCGCGCGATCACCGGGCAGTGCCTCGACGTCAACGGCGGCGAGTACCACCACTAGGAGGATCCATGCTCCCCGGCCGGGCCGACCTGGGCGCGTTCGACGACCTGCACGCCTCGGCGTCGAAGCTCACCGGGCTCGACGACTTCGGCGGCGACGAGTACGTCGAGGGCCTGCGTGTGCTGCTGGAGTCGTTCGAGGCCGACGAGGACCTGACGCCGTTCGGGAACAAGATGCACCGCGCGATGCTGCGCGGCGCTTTGGTGGCTCGATTGCTCAGCGAGGTGGGCTGGAAGCAGCACCCGGCTTACGTGGACGTCCCAGTGGAGCGGCCGATCTTCGTCACCGGCCTGCCCCGCACCGGCACGACGGCGTTGCACCGGCTGCTCGTCGAGGACCCCGCGCACCAGGGTCTCGAGGTGTGGCTCGCCGAGGTCCCGCAGCCGCGGCCGCCGCGCGCGACGTGGGCGGAGAACCCGGTGTTCCAGGGGATCCAGGCCGGCTACGAGCGTCACCACGTCGAGCACCCGGAGTTCATGGGGGTGCACCACATGTCCGCCGATCAGGTGGAGGAGTGCTGGCAGCTGCTGCGGCAGTCGATGCGGTCGGTGTCGTTCGAGTGCCTCGCGCACCTGCCGCGTTACTCGCGCTGGCTGGCGAAGCAGGACTGGACGGACGCCTACGCCCGGCACCGCCGCAACCTGCAGCTGATCGGGCTGCCGGACGCCGATAAGCGGTGGGTGCTCAAGAACCCGAGTCACCTGTTCGCGCTGGACGCCCTGATGGCGGCGTACCCGGACGCGCTGGTGATCCAGACCCACCGGGCGCCGCGCACGATCATGGGCTCGATGTGCAGCCTGGCCGAGAAGGCCGCGGACGGCTGGTCGTCGAAGTTCCGCGGCGAGGTGATCGGCCGTTCGCAGCTGGATCTGTGGGCCCGCGGCGCGGACGAGTTCCACGCGGCGCGGTCTCGGTACGACGCGGCTCAGTTCTACGACGTGGCGTATGAGGACTTCGTCGCGGACCCGATCGGGACGGTGTCCACTGTGTACGACCACTTCGGACTGCCGCTGACTCCTTCGGCGCGTTCCGCGATGACGTCGGTGCACGAGGCGAGCCGCACGGGCGCGGCGAAGCCGGTGCACCAGTACAGCCTGGCGGACTTCGGCCTGACGGCGGAAGAGGTCGACGAGCGTTTCGAGGATTACTCGCGTACCTACGGCTCGTGAGTGTTTAGGGCGGTTAGAACCGCCCTAAACACTCACGACGAGCTGCGGCAGGCTCCTAACCGGCGGCGGCCTGCAGGCCTCGGGTCCCGATGCCGCGCAGCATTTCGACCTGGTCCGCGCTTGGCGGCTGATAACTCTCGCCGTCGTGTTCGCGGTGCCGTGCGACTTCTGCGCGGTGCGAGGGTCGTGAGTGGTAATGAGGGTTCTAACCCGCATTACCACTCACGACGAGCCGCGGCAGACTCCTAACCGGCGGCGGCCTGCAGGCCTCGGGTCCCGATGCCGCGCAGCACTTCCACGCGCTCCGCGCCCGGGCGGCTCAGCACCCAGCTTGACCCGGGCACCGACTTCGCGCGCTTCTTCAGCGGCGCCAGCAGTCGGGAAACCTCCTGGTACGACCGGATCGAGCCGCTTCCGCAGACCAGTGTCGCCAGCGAGACCGTCACCGGGAGGCCGTCCGCCGACCAGTGGCGGTCCAGCAGTGCTCCCGCCACCGTGGCGATCTCGTCGACGTCGCAGACCACCAGGAAGTCGTCGCCGCCGACGTGGCTGACCCGCATTCGACGGAGGCCGCCCGCCTGTGCGGTGAGCGCCGCGCCCAGTTCGCGGATCAGGTCGTCGCCCGCGGCGAAACCCGCCGTGTCGTTGACCGTCTTGAACGCGTCGATGTCCAGCCACGCGGCCACGAACGCTTCGCCGATGGTGATGCGGCGGGCGACGTCGCGGGCCACCGTGTCGCTGCCCGGCAGCCGGGTCAGCGGGTTCAGTGCCGCCGCGGCCTCGACCTTCGCCTCGGCCACGCCGCGGACCACCTCGGTCACCAGGACGACGCCGAGGCAGCGGCCGACGTCGTCGACCACGACGACGTCGTCGCCGGTGCGGCCCCAGTCGGCGTCGGTGACCAGTTCGAGGAACTCCATCGCCCCGGCGCGCGCTTCGATCGTGTGCGGGCTGTCGGCCAGCCGCGCGGCCGGGCGCTTCGCGTGCAGCGCGTGGCCGTACGGCCCGGTGACGGCGACCAGGAACCGTGTCCGGTCGACCGACCAGCGGGGCCGGTTCAGCTCGTCGACGCCGATGACGCCCGACGGCGCGTCCGCGGCCGCGAGCACCTCGCGGACCTCGTCGCACGTCGCGGTTTCCGGCAGCGTCGTGGCCGGCCGCAGGAAGTCGCCGACGCACTGGGCCGGGCCCGGGGCGGCGACGGCGGGCGCGCGGGAGAGCAGCGCCGGTGCGGGGCCGGCGGCGGTCGGCGGGGCCAGCAGGTTGCCCTGGGCGATCCGGATGCCGAGCCCGCGGACCGCGTCGAGCTGGGCGTCGGTCTCCAGGCCGGTCGCGACCAGGCGGGTGCCGGTGCGGGTGGTGTAGTGCAGCACCGCCTCGGCGACGGCGACCGACGCCGGGTCGTCCGGCAGCCCGCGCAGCACCGTGCGGTCCAGCTTGACCAGGTCGACCGGCGCGTCGATCAGCAGGCTCAGCGGCAGGTCGCCGCGGCCGAGGCCGTCGAGCGCGAGCCGGAAGCCGAGGTCGGTGAGCGCCCGCATGCCGCTCAGCGCGCGCTCGGCCGGCAGCGGCGAGAACGGCGGGCCGATCTCGAGGACGACGTCACGGGTGCGACGCCCGGCGTCGCCGAGTTCGGCCAGGAGGTCGTCGAACATCGCCGGTGGCGCGCCGAGGGTGCGGGCGGAGAGGTTGAGGTGCAGCGGGAGCGACGTCTCGTCCTGCCGGACGGCGGCGATCGCGAGGCCGAGGTCCACCTCGGCGAGCCGGCCGTCGCGACGGGCCTGCGTCAGCAACTCCGCGACGGTCCCGTGGCCCGGCCTGGCCAGCGCTTCGTGAGCCACGACGCCTCCCGTGAGGAGGCTGTACAGCGGCTGGAAAGCGAAGCGGACCGCGCGTGGCGACTTCACGTCCTCGATGCTCGCCGGTCGCGCGCCGAAACGAAACCCATGTCGACTGATGTTCATCGCAGCGGCACCCGGGTTACTCACATCGGGTTACTGGATCACGCTTGACTTATATAAGTGGCTGCTTGTAATTTGGCCGGGTGCACGCGTTCGACGTCCTCGGCGACCCGGTCCGCCGCCGCATCCTCGAGCTGCTGGCCGACGGCGAACGGGCCGCCGGCGCGGTGACCGAGGTGATCCGGGCCGAGTTCGGCATCTCGCAGCCCGCGGTGTCCCAGCACCTGAAAGTGCTGCGGGACAACGGCTTCGCGCTCGTCCGCCAGGAAGGGACGCGCCGGCTGTACGCGGTCGGGCACGAACCCCTGCGCGACGTCGACGTCTGGCTCGACCGGTTCCGCCGGTACTGGACCCCGCACCTCGACGCGCTGGCCACCGAAATCGCCCGCGGCAAGCGCGCCCGGCGCCTCGCCGAACCAGAAGGAGACTCTCCGTGATCGACTCCAGCCACCAGATCAGCGCCGTCCGCCGGACGCTCGGCGACCGGGTGATCGACGCGAAGGACGCCCGCGTCCTGACCATCAGCCAGGTCTACGACACCGACGTCGACGACCTGTGGGACGCCTGCACGAACGCCGAGCGCATCCCGCGCTGGTTCCTGCCGGTCACCGGCGAGCTGAAGCTCGGCGGCCACTACCAGCTGGAGGGCAACGCGGGCGGCACGGTCGAGCGCTGCGAGCCGCCGCACAGCTTCGCCGCGACGTGGGAGTTCGGCGACACCGTCAGCTGGATCGAGGTGCGGCTGACGCCGGAGGGCACGGGCACCCGGTTCGAGCTGGAGCACGTCGCGCACGTCGACGACCGCTGGGACGAGTTCGGCCCGGGCGCGGTCGGCGTCGGCTGGGACGGGATGCTGGTCGGCCTGGTCCTGCACCTGGCCGAGCCCGGCACGGCCGTCGACCCGGAAGCGGCGATGGCCTGGATGATGTCGCCGTCGGGCGTCGAGTTCATGACGGCGTCGAGCGAGGCCTGGTACGAAGCCGACGTCGCGGCGGGCGCGGACCCGGTCAACGCGCGTGCGGCGGCCGACCGCACCCTGGCGGCGTACACGACCCCGCCGGAGGCCTGACCGACGCCGTGTCGTCCGCCCAGGTACGCGTGTCGTCCGCCCGGGTACGCGTGTTCGCCGTTCCGGTACGTGCCGGAACGAGCCCGGATGGACGACACGCGTACTCAGCCGGACGACACGCGTACGCGGATGGACGACACGGTCAGCGTTCGGTGGTCTTGACCGCGGTCAGGGTGATCACCGCGTCGGGCTGGACTTCGGTGCCCGGCGCCGGGTCCTGGCCGGTCTGGACCCAGTTGCGGTCGACCAGCAGCGCGCGGCCCTGGCCGGTGCCGTCGACCTCGCGCAGGTTGTAGAGGCCGGCCTTCTGCATCGCGTTCTGGGCGTCCTGGTGGTTCATGCCGGAGACGTCCGGGACCTTGATCGACGCGGCGCGGGTGGTGGCGGGCGCGGCGGCAGTGGACGTGGAGGTGGTGCTCGCCCCGGGGCCACTCGTGGGGCCGGCGCCACAGGCGGCGATCCCGGCGCCCAGCACCACGGCGACGGCGGCGGCGGTGACGCGAATCGGACTGATCATGGCAGCTCCTCGGTGGGTGGATACCCCCGTCAGTCGGTCCGTGAACACGCGGTGTTGCCCATCGATCGGGTGATTCCGGGGGCGCCGGATAAGGTCGGGCGCATGGATCACGGCACCGAAACGGACCCCCGCGCGGCTCGACGGGACCCGGTGGCCAACGCCGGCGGGTTCACCGACCTGGCGAGCAGCCCGTTCCGGATCGACCGCGACCGGATCGCCGCGTCGCCGTTCTTCGCGCGGCTCGGCGGCGTGACGCAGGTGGTCAGCGCCGGCGGGGCCGGGCTGCTGCACAACCGGCTCACCCACAGCCTGAAGGTCGCGCAGGTCGCGCGCGCCATCGCCGAGCGGATCACCACCGGGCCCGAAGCCGATCTGGCCGCGAAGCTGGGCGGCTGCGACCCGGACGTCGCCGAGGCCGCCGCGCTCGCGCACGACCTCGGGCACCCGCCGTTCGGGCACCTCGGCGAGCAGACCCTCGACCGCATCGCGCGGCACCGCTTCGGCCTCGCCGACGGCTTCGAAGGCAACGCGCAGTCGTTCCGCATCATCACCACGACCGACGTCCGCGGGCCGTCGGCGATCGGGCTGGACCTCACCACCGCCGTGCGCGCCGCGGTCCTCAAGTACCCGTGGCTGCGACTGCACCACCCCGCGCCGCACCCGTCGGAGATGGCCGTCCCGCCGCGCGGCGCCGCCGAGCCGGACGACCACCCGGGCACCGGCGCGGCCAAGTTCTCCGCCTACGCCACCGAGCTCGACGACTTCGAGCAGGCGCGCGCGGCCTTCGCCGGGCGGGTCGAGAGCTGGCAGCAGACCGTCGAGGCGTCCGTGATGGACACCGCCGACGACATCGCCTACGCCATCCACGACCTGCAGGACTTCCACCGCATCGGCGTCCTGCAGCACGCGCCGGTCGCCGCGGAGCTGGGGGAGTGGCTCCTGCACGCCGAGGAGCTGGCCGGGCTCGACGACGAGACGCTGTACGCGGAACTGCGCCGCCCGGGCCGGTCCCTGGAACGCCTGCGCCGCCGCATGCACGCCAAGGACGCGTGGATCGTCGACGACGACGCCTTCGCCGCGGCGGTCGCGCGGGTGCGCGCGGAACTCGTCGACGGGCTGCTGGCCGGCGCCTTCGACGGCTCGATCGAGGCCGAACAGGCGACGGCGGCGTTCTCCGCCAATTGGACCGCCCGCCTGGTCGACGGCGTGTTCGTGGTCGCGTCGCCGTCCACCCGAGCAGGCCACGTGACGCTGGCGACGGCCCAGTGGCACGAGGTCCAGGTGCTGAAGTTCGTGCACCGCCGATTCGTGCTGCTGCGCCCGGACCTCGCGCTGCACCAGCGCGGCCAGGCCGGCGTGGTCGCGAGCCTGGTCGACGCGCTCGACGCGTGGCTGCTGGACCGCGACGAGGTCTCCCGCCTCCCGCGCCGGCTGCACGACCTGGTCGAGCTGGCCCGCGCCGAGTACTCGGACCTGGCCCGCACGGCGCCGGAACTGCTGGTCGGCGCGACGGGGGAGCCGGTGTCCGGTACGGACGCGGTGCGCAACCTGGCGAGGGGGCGAGCAGTGGTGGACTTCGTGGCGTCGTTGACGGACAAGCAGGCGGTGACCCTTTTGGACGCTTTGTCCGGGCGGTCGGCGCAGCCGTGGTCGGATTCGTTCGTCCTGTGACGGGCGGCCGCTGCTGTAGGTGGGCCTGTGGCGACCCGGCCCGTGCTCCGCACGTGACGGGAGCCGCCGGTCGAGATGACCGGCGGTCCGGGCTTGGCCTGCGCGGCACCGGCACCGGCGGCCGGCGAGCCAGTGGTCAGCGGCCGCGGACGGCCTGCGGCGGTGCGACTGTGGTGCGCAACCTGGCGCGCGGCCGGGCGGTGGTGGACTTCGTGGCGTCGTTGACGGACAAGCAGGCGGTGACCCTTTTGGACGCTTTGTCCGGCCGGTCGGCGCAGCCGTGGTCGGATTCGTTCGTCCTGTGACGGGCGGCCGCTGCTGTAGGTAGGTCGCGCTCCGGTCGTCCCGGAGGGCCCTGTCCGATTCTTGTCCGATCGCGACGATCCCGTGCAGTGGTATCGCTTGACGCGGCTGGTCCGTTTCGTTCGTCCTGTAACAGTTGAGCGGTTCCGCTGAACGGCCTACGACTTACGGTCCATTCACGAAAATACCCATCCGATGTCACTCGAACGGCTGATGCTTACAGAGAACTCACAGTACTTAGCTGGGTCCTGCCGGTGATCACCGGCGTCGGTCAGCGTGAGTCGGGGCACGCGCCTGGAGACAATCGGAGGGCGCACGTGCGTCGTACCCGTTCCACGAGATCGAGATCCACAGTGCTCACGGCCGGGGCGGCGGCGTTGCTCGCCGCGCTCGGCCTGGTGTCGCCGCCCGCCGCGGGCGCCGCCACCGCGTCCACTCCGGACACGTTCAGCGCCACCGCGCAGCAGCAGATCGCCGCCCTGCAGGCCGTCAAGGCCGGGAAGACCGCGGCTGAGTCCAAAGTAGACAGCAAGCTGCTCGTCGCCGAGAAGGGCGTGGGCAAGCAGCTGAACGCACTGCAGTCCGAGGCCGCCGTCTCGAAGACCGGGACGGTGCTGGTCGACATCCGCGCGACCAAGGTCTCGCCGGACCTGATTTCCGGGCTCACCAAGGCCGGGGCGGGCATCCGCGCGGTGTCCGACCGATACGGCAGCATCCGGGCCGAGGTGCCGCTGGCCGCCGTCAGCGCGATCGCCGCCCGCGGCGACGTCAAGCGCGTCGAGCAGGCCGACGGCGCGATGACCGCCCGCGAACTGGCCACCCCCGCGACGACGCCGGGCAAGGCCGCCGAGACCAAGCAGCAGAAGGCCGCCCGCATCTCGGGCGAGCTGCAGAAGGCCCTCACGAGCAAGACCCAGCAGCGCAGCGCCGCCGCGGCCGCCACGCTGACCAGCCAGGGCGACCGCGCCCACAACGCCGACATCGCCCGCCAGCAGTTCGGCGTCACCGGCGTCGGCGTCAAGGCGTGCGCCCTGTCGGACGGCATCGACTCCCTGGCCACTTCGCAGGCCAAGGGTGAGCTGCCGCCGAACGTCGACGTCATCGCCGGGCAGGAGGGCGACGGCGACGAGGGCACCGCGATGCTCGAGATCATCCACGACCTCGCGCCCAACGCCGCGCTCGGCTTCGCGTCGGCGTTCAACTCCGACGCCAGCTTCGCGGACAACATCCGCAAGCTCCGCTTCGAGTCGCACTGCGACGTCATCGTCGACGACGTCATCTACTTCAAGGAATCCCCGTTCCAGGACTGGATCATCGCCCAGGCCGTGAACGACGTGACCGCTGACGGCGCGCTGTACTTCTCCTCGGCGGGCAACGAGGGCAACGTCCTCGACGGCACCGCCGGGCACTGGGAAGGCGACTTCGTCGACTCCGGCAAGTCGGTCGGCAAGTTCGCCGGTGTCGCGCACAACTTCGCCGGCGCGGCGGGCAACCAGATCTACGAGCCCGTCTCGGACGCGTCCTCGGCCGGCGTGCCGGTGACGCTGCACTGGTCGGACCCGCTCGGCGCGTCGTCGAACGACTACGACCTCTACCTGCTGAACTCGGCGGGCGCGGTCGTGGACTTCAGCCAGGACGTCCAGGACGGCACCCAGGACCCGTTCGAGATCCTGCAGACGCCGGCGTTCGGCGGCACGGGCCTGCGTCTGGCCGTCGTGAAGTTCTCCGGTGCGGGCCGCTACCTGTCGCTGTCCGCGCTGCGCGGACGGTTCAAGGACTCCGCGGACGGCCTCAAGGCCTACAACACCCCGGGCGTGACGGTCGGCCACTCGGCCGCGCGCGACGCCTTCAGCGTGGCCGCCACCCCGGCGGCCGCGGCGTTCGGCCGGCCTCTCGAGCCGGGCGACCCGGCCAACCCGGCCGGCCCGTTCCCGGGCTCGTTCAGCAGCACCTCCAAGGCCGAGCGGTTCAGCTCCGACGGCCCGCGGCGCGTGTTCTACGAGGCCGACGGCACCCCGATCACCCCGGGCAACGTCTCCTCGACCGGTGGTGAGGTCCGGAACAAGCCGGAGATCACCGCGGCCGACGGCGTGCAGACCAGCGTGACCGGCTTCAACCCGTTCTTCGGCACGTCGGCCGCCGCGCCGCACGCCGGGGCCATCGCGGCGCTGGTGCTCTCGGGCAACCCCGGCCTGCCGCCGTCGGAGGTCCGCGAGGCGCTGATCAACACCGCCGTCGACATCGAGACCCCGGGCCGCGACAACGTGACCGGCTCGGGCGTCATCCTCGCCGACAAGGTGCTCGCCTACACCGGGGCCAGCCCGCAGCCGCTCGCCGTGGCCAAGCAGCCGACGGTCACCCCGGCCGACGGCGGCTCCTCGCTCGACCCGGGCGACACCGCCAAGGTGACCCTGCCGGTGACCAACGACGGTGACGGCGCCGCCGTCTCCACCAGCGTCGTGCTCACCAGCCCGACCCCGGGCGTGACCGTCGCGCCGCGCTCGAAGTCCTACGGCACCATCAGCCCGGGACAGACCGGCGTCAACGACTTCACCATCACCGTCCCGGCGAGCCAGCAGCTCGGCGTGCCCGTGGTGCTGAACGCCAAGGTCACCTTCGCCGGTGCGCACTCGCCGACGACGTCGACGTTCTCGCTCCCGGTCGGCACCCCGTCGCCGGTCGCGCAGGACTTCGCCTACACCGGCGCGCCGGTGGCGATCCCGGACAACAGCCCGGTCGGCGCTTCGGTGACCATCCCGGTCACCGGGGTCGGCCGCGCGGCGAAGGTGTCGTTCTCGGTGGACGGCACCACCTGCAGCACCGACCCGCTCTCGACGGCGGTCGGCCTGAACCACTCCTACGTCGGTGACCTGGTCGGCTCGCTGACCTCGCCGTCCGGGGCCAAGGCCACGGTGTTCCAGCGCAACGGCGGTTCGGGCAAGAACCTGTGCAAGGTCGTGTTCGCCGACGACGCGGCGGTCGCGTTCAGCACGGTGACCTCGGCCAACGCGCCGTTCACCGGCTCGTACAAGCCGACCAACGCCCTCGGCGGCCTGGCCGGGGCCGTCGTCGACGGCACCTGGACGTTCGGGGTGGTCGACGCGGCCGGCGGCGACGTCGGCTCGATCCGCTCGGTCGCCCTGCACATCAACGGGTTCGTGCAGCCCGCGGCGGCCGGCCGGCCGTCGAACGTGCACAGCGTGACGAACAACGGGCCGGTGCACCCGCAGTAGATTCCTACAGCACAACCCGTACGGGGCCGTCGCGGAAACGCGGCGGCCCCGTACCGTTGTGTCCCATGGCGAAGGCACGGGAAGTCGCGGGCGGGGGCCGCGCGGTGACGGTCCCGCCGGACCGGCTGGCCGGCTGGTTCGCCCGGTTCGCGCAGCGGCACGACGGCGTCGTGACGACCGAAGCCACGCCCGCCGAGGTCCGGGTGGTCGCGGGCGACGGCACCACGGCGATCGCGACCGTCCCTTTCGGACTCCTCGACGCGCCGTCGGTCGAAGGCCTCGTCGCGCACGCGCTGGTGCCGCGGCGGATCGCGCTCCTGCTGGTGCGGCTCGGCAGTCACAGCGCCGGCGTTTCCTTCGACGGCCGGATCGAGGTCTCCCGCACCGGCCGCCACCTCGTCCACGGCCGGTCCGCGGCCGGCGGCTGGTCGCAGCAGCGCTTCGCCCGGCGTCGCGAAGGCCAGGCCCGCCACGCGTTGCAGGCGGCCGCGCAGGACGCGGTCGAGGTGCTCCTCCCGCGACTGTCCGAAGTGGACGCCGTCGTGCTCGGCGGCGACCGGCGCGCCCTCGACGAGCTGCGCGAGGACCGCCGGCTGGCGCCGCTGTTCGCCCGCGCGGAACCGCGCGTGCTGGAACTCGGCGAACCGCGGCGCAGCGTTCTGGAAGAAGCCGCCGCGCGGGCCCTCGAAGTGGAGATCACGCTGCGCGACGGGTGAGTCCGCACACGTCGGGAGAAACCCGTGGACGCCGCCCCGTACACTGGTTGCGTGGAGATCCTTCTGGAGTGAGCCGTCGCACCGGTCAGACCTGACCGGTCCGCTGGACGCTGCCCTCCAATCACCCCCTTTTACCGGGAGTTTCCCTTGATCACGGCCACCGGCCTTGAGCTGCGCGCGGGTTCGCGCATCCTGCTCGACGGCGTCACCGTCCGCATCCAGCCCGGCGACCGGATCGGCCTCGTCGGCCGCAACGGCGCGGGCAAGACCACCTCGCTGAAGGTCCTCGCCGGCGAAGGCGAGGCGCACGCGGGCGAGGTCCGCCGCACCGGCGAGCTCGGCTACCTGCCGCAGGACCCGCGCGAAGGCGACCTGTCGATCACCGCGAAGGACCGCGTGCTGTCCGCGCGCGGCCTCGACAAGCTGATGCGCGACATGGAGAAGGCCCAGACCGCGATGGCGGAGCTGGTCGACGACGCGCAGCGCGACAAGGCGATCAACCGCTACGCCCGGCTCGAGGAGCGCTTCTCCTCGCAGGGCGGGTACGCCGCCGAGAGCGAAGCCGCCCGCATCTGCTCGAACCTCGGCCTGGCCGACCGGGTGCTCTCCCAGACGCTGGGGACGCTCTCGGGCGGCCAGCGCCGCCGCGTCGAGCTGGCGCGGATCCTGTTCGCCGCGGCCGAGGCGGGCGCCGGCGGCAAGTCCGAGACGATCCTGCTGCTCGACGAGCCGACCAACCACCTCGACGCCGACTCGATCACCTGGCTGCGTTCGTTCCTCAAGCAGCACGACGGCGGCCTGGTCGTGATCAGCCACGACGTCGAGCTGCTCGCCGACGTCGTCAACAAGGTGTGGTTCCTCGACGCCACCCGCAGCGAGCTCGACCTGTACAACATGGGCTGGCAGCGGTACCTGGACGCGCGCGCCACCGACGAGAAGCGCCGCCGCCGCGAGCGCGCCAACGCCGAGAAGAAGGCGTCGGCGCTGCAGCAGCAGGCCGCGAAGCTCGGCGCTAAGGCGACGAAGGCCGTGGCGGCCAAGAACATGGCGCGCCGCGCGGAGCAGATGCTGTCCGCGCTCGACGAGACCCGGCACGCCGACAAGGTCGCCCGGATCAAGTTCCCGGACCCCGCGCCCTGCGGCCGCACGCCGCTCACCGCGGAGGGGCTGTCGAAGTCCTACGGCTCGCTCGAAATCTTCACCGGCGTCGACCTCGCCGTCGACCGCGGGTCCAAGGTGGTCGTGCTCGGGCTGAACGGTGCCGGAAAGACCACTTTGCTCCGGCTCCTCGGCGGAATGGAAACTCCGGATACCGGCGGGGTCGTCCCGGGTCACGGAATGCGTTTGGGCTATTACGCACAGGAACACGAAACTCTTGATCATGATGCGTCGGTGTGGGAAAACATCCGACATCTCGCTCCGGACACCGGCGCGCAGGAGTTGCGGAACCTGCTCGGTTCGTTCCTCTTCACCGGCGAACAACTCGACCAGCCCGCCGGCACGCTTTCCGGCGGTGAGAAGACCCGGCTCGCCCTGGCCGGCCTGGTCTCCAGCGCTGCCAACGTGTTGCTGCTCGACGAGCCGACGAACAACCTCGACCCGGCCAGCCGCGCCCAGGTCCTGGACGCTTTGCGGAGCTTCTCCGGCGCCGTGATCCTGGTGACGCACGACCCGGGCGCCGTCGAGGCCCTGGAGCCGGAGCGGGTCATCCTGCTGCCCGACGGCACCGAGGACCATTGGTCGGCCGACTATCTGGAACTTGTCCAGCTTGCGTGAGCCGTGCGTCCATTCGGGTGCAAGATCACTGCCGGTGAGGCACTGGAATGGCCCAATGTGATCGCAGTTTCGGTCGTTTTACGGCTGTCGTCTGGCATTCCGGCGCTCAGTGTTCGATCATTGCCCCGGCAGGGGCCGATATGTGGCCCAGAACACTCTCGGCGGGAAGGCGATCGACGTGGCTGATCTCAAGAAAGGCGCGCGGATCACCGGCAACACGCGCGACAAGCTGGCCGCTGACCTCAAGAAGAAATACGAGAAGGGCTCGAGCATCCGGGCGCTCGCGGAGTCGACGGGGCGGTCCTACGGGTTCGTCCACCGGGTGCTCTCGGAGTCCGGGGTCCAGCTGCGGGGGCGCGGTGGGGCCACCAGGGTCAAGAAGAAGTAGGCGAGGACTGCTGCGCGGGGGGCGCAGTGGGAACTGCCGCAGCACCTTCGGCCACGCGGAACGTCAGGTACGCCCCGAGCAGGACCAGGGGATACACCAGATAGCCGTAGCGGGTGGCCGGGGTCAGCAGGATCAACGCGCCGAGTCCGACGGCGATGCGCAGCAGTGCGCCGGAGCCGTTCGCGGGGGGCCGGCGCACCAGCCAGACCAGCATCGCCACGGCCGCGGCGCCGACCAGCGCGAACGCCGCTACCTGGCCGATCGTCCCGAGTCCGGCGATCAGGTGGCCCGGCAGCGGGCTCGCCGCGGGTGAGCGCACCACCCCCATCCCGAGCGGGAACCGGAAGACGTGCTCCACGAACGCCGCCGGATCCACGAGGTACACCGGCAGGTGCAGCACGGCCGTCGTCGCCACCAGCGCGGTGGCGAACCGCGCGAGCGCGGGCCAATCGAATCGTTTTCTCCCGCGTACCAGCACGAACACGGCCAGGACCGCGGCCGCGGGTGCGACGATCAGCTTGGCGCTGAAGACCAGCGCGAGCACGAGTCCCGCCCAGGCGCCCCGCCCGGTGGCAGCGAGTGCGCACGCGAGCACCAGGAGTCCGACGATCGCGAGATCCGGGCCGGCGACGGCCCAGGTGAGCGCGGTCAGCGGGCAGGCCAGCGCGATCTGCGCGGCGCCGACCGGGACTTCCGGCCACTTCAGCAGTTTCAGCGCGCCCAGCACACACGCGCAGGCCGCGAGCGCGAACATCCAGCGGGCGTCGGTGAGGGCGTCGGTCAGCGGCGTGCCGCCGAACAACGCCCGTGGCAGGCCGAAGACCGTCATCACCGGGCCGTAGGGCGTGTAGTCGTTCACCACCGGCGCGCGACCGAGCGCGGTGACGTCGACGTACGGGGTTCCGTGGTGCAGCAGCAGATCCGCGGACCGCTCGATCACCCAGACCTCGGGCTGGGCGGCCCACGAGATCGGCGTGATCAGCCAGTCCACTCCGGTCAGTCGGCGAATCACGAGGACTGCCAACGGAAGGATCATGGCCAACAGCGCGACGGCGGCGATCCCGCACCAGCGGGAACCGGGTAGGCCACGCGGCGTACGGCCCTTGCGTGCGGACAGCAGCAGCCAGCCGCTGTGCAGGGCGCCGAAGCCGTACGCGGCCGTCGCGAAGTTGCCCCAGACGCGGTAGCCGTAGAACTCGGAGACGAGCGCGGTCGGCAGCGCGAAGGCCAGGCAGGCCAGGTAGAAGCCCAGATCCCACTTCAGCGGGCCGGTGCCGGGGGACTGGGCCGGTGCCGTGAAGAACCGCACCACTCGCCCCTGCCGGGGCGCCCGGCCCACCTCCGTTTCCACCTGGTCAGGCTACCGAGGGGCACGCGGCCCGCTTCAGCCGAGGTCTCGCAGGCGGGGGAGCAGTTTCGCGGCCGCTTCGGACGCGCGCACGACGTCGTCGTGCCCGGCCGGCATCAGGACGAGTTCGGTGAACCCGGCCGAGACGTAGCTCTGCGCGAGCCGCAGCGCACTGTCCGCATCGGACGGCAGCCGGAACTGCACGGCCCGCCGGATGGCCGCCGGATCACGGCCGACATCGTCGCAATGGCGGTCGAGAACCGACGAAAGCCGTTGCAGTTCGACGATTTGCGTGCCGGGAAGCGCCGCATTGAGCCAGACGTCGGCGTGTTCGGCGACCACCCGGAGGCCGCGCTTTTCACCGCTGCTGCCGAGCCACAGCGGCGGCTTTTGCTGCACCGGCTTCGGATCGCTGAGCGCGTCGGTGAGGGTGTAGTGCTTCCCGGCGAAGCCGGTCACCGGCCGGGTCCACAACAGACGGAGGATTTCGCAGGCTTCGGCGAGGCGTTCGACGCGTTCGACCGCCGGCGGTGTCGGGGTGCCCATCATCGTGTCGGTCAGGACGTCGCCGCCCGCGCCGAGGCCGACGTCGAGCCGGCCGCCGGAGAGGTGGTCGACGGTCGTGGCGAGCTTCGCGAACGTGCCCGGGTGCCGGTTGGTGTTGCCGGAGACCAGGCAGCCGATGCGCACGCGGCTCGTCGCCTCGGCCATCGCGGCCAGCAGGGTCCAGCCGTCGAAGATGTCGCCGGTGCGGTCCGGCCCCATCGGGGCGAGGTGGTCGAACACCCAGCAGCCGTCGAACCCGGCGTCGTCGGCGATCGCCCAGATCTCGCGCAGCCTGGCGACGTCGATGTGCTGCTGGGGTGGCTTGAGACCCACGGTCGTCATGATGTACTCCTGATTATCAGTTCTACAAATCATCAGTAAAACTGACGATCAGCGTAAGGGTAAGGTTCTCGCATGTCCAGCGACCTCGAGACCGGACCGCCGCCCGCCGTCGGCCGGCGGCTCGGCTACCTGCTGAAACACGCCCAGCAGCAGCTGGCCGAACTGGCCGAGCCGTTGTACGGGCCGCTCGGCGTCACCGGGCGGCAGCTGGCGCTGCTCGCGCTGTTCGGCGACGGGCCGGCGCGGTCACAGCAGGACGGCGCGGCCCGGCTCGGCATCGACCGGACGACGATGGTCGCGCTCGTCGACGAACTGGAGGCGAAAGACCTGGTCCGGCGCGAGGTCGCGCCCGGTGACCGGCGCAAGCGCCTCGTCCGGTTGACTGACGAGGGGGAGCGGGTGCGGCAGGCCGGCGAAGAAGCGACGCGCGAGGCCGAGGCGCTCCTGCTGGCCCCGCTGGGCGACGGCGCGGAGCAGCTGCGGACGGCGCTGCACCGGGTCGTTCGAGGCGTCGTTCGCGGCGAGTGAACGCGATCGGGAAGCAAACGGACGGCGGCCGCGTTGTCCAGGTCATATCCGAAGAAAACCTCAGCTAATATAGAGGTTTTGGAACTGGGGGTCTCCCGTGGACAACACCTGGGCGCTGCTCAGCTCGGCGATGCGCGCCAACGACGTGCCGAAGGCGCTGACCCGCGGCACGTTCAAGCGCGTCGCCCGCTTCGCCCGGCCGCACTGGCGGGCGCTGCTGATCTTCCTCGTGCTCACCGTCATCTCGGCGGTCCTGGCCGTGTCGACGCCGGTCCTGGCGGGCAAGGTGGTCGACGCGATCGTCGGCGGCCACGACCTGTCCGTCGTGATCTGGCTGGCGATCGTGATCGCCGGGCTCGCGGTCGCCGACGCCGGCCTCGGGCTCGTCGAGCGGTGGCAGTCCGCGCGCATCGGTGAAGGCATCATCTACGACCTGCGCCGCGCGGTGTTCGAGCACGTGCAGCGGATGCCGATCGCGTTCTTCACCCGCACCCGCACGGGCGCGCTGGTCTCGCGGCTCAACAACGACGTCATCGGCGCGCAGCGGACGTTCACCGCGACGCTGTCCGGCCTGGTCACCAACACGATCCAGCTGGCGCTCTCGCTGGCCGTCATGCTCACGCTGTCCTGGCAGGTCACGCTGCTCGCGCTGGTGCTGCTGCCGATCTTCGTGTTGCCCGCGCGCCGCCTCGGCCGCCGGATGGCCGGGCTGCAGCGGGAAGCCGCGAACCTGAACGCCGGCATGACGACGCAGATGACCGAACGGTTCTCCGCGCCGGGCGCCACGCTCGTCAAGCTCTTCGGTCACCCGGTGCAGGAGGCCGACGACTTCGGCGTGCGCGCCGGGCGGGTGCGCGACATCGGCATCCGGACCGCGATGCTGACCCGCTGGTTCATGACCAGCCTGACGCTCGTCTCGGCGCTCGCGCAGGCGCTGGTCTACGGCCTCGGCGGGTACCTCGCGCTGACCGGCCAGCTCGCCCCGGGCACCGTCGTCGCACTGGCGCTGCTGCTGACCCGGCTCTACGCGCCGCTGACCGCGCTGGCCAACGTCCGCGTCGACGTGATGACCGCGCTGGTCTCGTTCGAGCGTGTCTTCGAGGTGCTCGACCTCGACCCGATGATCAAGGAGAAGCCGGACGCCGTCGCGTTGCCGCCGTCGGAAGGCGTCTCGGTCGAGTTCTCCGACGTCCGCTTCGGCTACCCGGCCGCGGACCGGTACTCGCTGGCGTCGCTGGAAGACGTCGCGACGCTCGACCACCGCGGCGGCGAAGAGGTGCTGCACGGGATCTCGTTCCGCGCCGAGGCGGGCCAGATGGTCGCGCTGGTCGGGTCTTCCGGCGCGGGGAAGTCGACGATCGCATCGCTGCTGCCGCGGCTCTACGACGTCGACTCGGGCACCGTGCGGGTGTCCGATGTGGACGTCCGGGACCTGAGTTTCGCTTCGCTGCGGCAAACCGTCGGCGTCGTGACGCAGGACGGGCACCTGTTCCACGAGACGATCCGCGCGAACCTGGCCTACGCACGCCCGGACGTCACCGACGACGAGATCTGGGAAGCCCTCGACCGCGCCCGGCTCGGCGAGCTGGTCCACTCCCTGCCCGACGGCCTCGAGACCACGGTGGGGGAGCGCGGGTACCGGCTTTCCGGCGGTGAGCGTCAGCGGCTGACCATCGCGCGGCTGCTGCTGGCGCAGCCGAAGGTCGTCGTGCTGGACGAAGCGACCGCGCACCTGGACTCCGAGTCCGAGGCGGCGGTCGGCGAAGCCCTGGCGCACGCCCTGGCGGGCCGCACGTCCCTGGTCATCGCGCACCGCCTCTCGACGGTCCGCGCCGCCGACCAGATCCTGGTCCTCGAGCACGGCGAGATCGTCGAGCGCGGCACGCACGACGAGCTCCTGGCCGCGAACGGCCGCTACGCGACCCTCCACGCCACCCAGTTCACCGACCAGGAACCCGCCGTGGCCTGACCCAGACGGACGACACGCGTACCTGCGCGGACGACACGCGTACCTGAATGGACGACACGACCCGGAGCCTTGCCCGCGCCGTGTCGTCCATCTGCGTACGCGTGTCGTCCGGCTGGGTACGCGTGTCGTCCGTTCAGGTACGTTGCGGGCTAGCGGAGCTGGGGGACGAGCTCGCTGTACTTGGCCAGCAGGGACTTGTTGGCCTCGTCGCCGCCTTCGACGTTGGAGCTGCGCCACAGCGGGACGTCGAGGCCCTCGGCGGTGCCGCGGTCGTAGACCTGGGCCAGCACGAGGTTCCACAAGAACGCGTTGACCACAGTGGACAGCGGCGCGGTGCGCGGCGCGTCCGGCGGGTAGCTCGCGTCGCCCGGGATCACCAGCGAGTCCAGCACGACGGTGCCCTGCTCGACCAGCGTGCTCGACGACCGCCGCGGCGCCGCGGCCACGCAGGCCCGCGACGTGATGGCGATGACGGCCGCGCCGCGCTCGCGCGCGCCGATGCACAGCTCGACCGGGTACGGGTTCGAGCCGGACGTCGAGAACACGACCAGCACGTCGGCCGGGCCCGGCGCGCGCTCGGCGAGGACCTCCTCGGCGAGGCCGGTGCGGCGCTCGGTCGTCGTGCTGTGCACCGCGCCGTGCAGCGGGAGCAGCTCCGGGTGGTACAGCGGGTACACGCACGCCAGCCCGCCGGCCCGGTAGAACGTCTCGGCGACGGCCGCCAGCGAGTGCCCGGCGCCGGCGGTATAGACCAGTGCGTCGGCGCGGATCACCCCCAGCACCAGGTCGGCCGCCGCCGACACCGCCTCGGCGTTGGCCTGCTCGACGTCCGCCAGTTGCTTGGTGACACTGCCCGAGATGTCCGTGGCGCTCACCACACCCACCCTTCCGTCGGTGATCGGGCGCCGAATCTACCGCGAAGATGGTGGTGCGCGGTGGAATAGCCGGGTGGCCGTTCCAGGTTCGTCCGGGTGCGGGGTGGTGATCCCGAACAGTGGGAGGCGTGGGTTGAGCGAGGCAGAACCGGCGGTGGCCGTGTGGCCGGCGCACGGGCGGACCGAAGCGGTCGTGCTCGTGCTGCACGGGGGCGCGGAGCACAGCACGGGCGGCGTCCCGCCCTGGAAGCTCGCCTACCTGCGGATGGTGCCCATCGCGCGCGCCCTGCGCCGGGCCGGCCGCGAGCACGGCGTCGAGGTGCGGCTGCTGCGCAACCGCCGCTACGGCTGGAACGCGCCCGCCATGGACCCGATCCAGGACGCCCGCTGGGCCCTCGACCGCATCCACGCCGACCACCCCGGCCTGCCGGTGGTGCTGGTCGGGCACTCGATGGGCGGCCGGGTGGCGCTGCGGGTGGCCGACGACCCGGCCGTGCGCGGGGTCTGCGCCCTGGCCCCCTGGACGCCGCGGGGTGAGCCGGTCGAGGCCGTCGCCGGGCGCTCGGTGCTCGTCGTGCACGGCACCCGCGACCGGATGACCAGCCCGGCGGAGTCGCACGCCTTCGCCGAACGCGCCGAGGGCGTCGCTGCCCGAGTTGCCCGGTTCGAGATCGCCAACGAGGGCCACGCGATGCTTCGCCGCTCTTCCGTCTGGACCCGGCTGGCCAGTGCTTTCACAATGGAATTAATCGCCGGGAGCCCCGACGACACACTCACGGGGGCGTGGGCCGCGCCGGGGCACCGACGGCTCCGAATACCCGTGTGACACCACCCCGGACAGGGCATTCGACGAAGGGCGCCGTGGGGGTGCGGCAATTAGGATCGAGCACCGGCGCACCAGGCCGGCCGGAGGGAGAACCCGTGACCACCTCGAGTGTCGACCGCGCGTCGACTCAGGACGTCCCCGACGAAAACCGGTGGCCGGGGCTGGCCGCCCCGCCGCATTCCGCACTGCGCGCGCGGATCGCCGCGAGCCTGTTCCGCCGCGCGGTCCGCCCGCTCGACGTCCGGGTGACGTTCCCGGACGGGACGGTCCTGGGCAACGGCGGCCCGGAAGCACCCGAGATGCGGATCCTGCGCCCGGAGGCCTTCTTCCACCGCCTCGGCGTCGACGCCAAGATCGGCTTCGGCGAGTCCTACATGGCGGGGGACTGGGTCGCGTCCGACCTGGCCGAGGTGCTGACGCCGTTCGCGGCGCGGATGGCCACGCTCGTGCCGCCGGTGCTGCAGAAGTTCCGGAAGATCGCCGAACGCACCCAGCCGCCGTCCGAGGAGAACAGCCTCGAGGGCGCGCGGGCCAACATCCACCGGCACTACGACCTGTCGAACGACCTGTTCGGCGCGTTCCTCGACGAGTCGATGATGTACTCCTCGGCCCTGTTCGGCCCGGCCGACGACCTCACGGCCGCCCAGCACCGCAAGATCGACAGCGTGCTGGACTACGCCGGCGTCCGCGCGGGCAGCGAAGTCCTCGAGATCGGTACCGGATGGGGTGAACTCGCGATCCGCGCCGCCGCGCGCGGCGCCACCGTCACCTCGCTCACCATTTCGGAGGAACAGCGCGCGCTGGCCACCGAGCGCATCGTCGCGGCCGGCTTCGGCGACCGCGTCGAGGTGAAGCTGTGCGACTACCGCGAGTCGAGCGGGCAGTTCGACGCCGTGGTCAGTGTCGAGATGATCGAGGCCGTGGGCGCGTCCTACTGGCCGGCGTTCTACTCGACCATCGGCGAGCGGCTGCGCCCCGGCGGCCGGTTCGGGCTGCAGGCCATCACGATGGACCACGACCGGATGATGGCGTCGTCGCGCGCCTACACCTGGATCCACAAGTACATCTTCCCCGGCGGCATCATCCCGTCCGTTCGCTCGATCGAGGACGGCCTGGTCGCGAACACCCGGCTCAAGCTGGCCGGGATGCGCGAGTTCGGCCAGGACTACGCGCACACGCTACGGTTGTGGCGCGAACGGTTCCTGCACCGCTGGACCGACATCGCCGGGTTCGGGTTCGACGACGTCTTCCGCCGGATGTGGGAGTTCTACCTGGCCTATTCCGAGGCCGGGTTCCGCTCCGGCTACCTCAAGGTCCACCAGTTCGGCTACGAGGTGACCGACAAGTAACCCGCGGCAGCAACCCCGACCCGGTACCGCACGTCCTCCTTTCGAGGACGTGCGGTTCACTGACGAAGACAGTTTGTCCGAATCGGGATTGGGTGATGGGCGATGACGTACCGTGGCGATGACGGCGGACGCCGGATGCCCCCGCCCCGGCCGCCCGCCGGCCGGCCCCGGGACCACCAGCGCGCGCAGATGATGCCGCTGCCCGGGCGGGGCCAGAGCCCGTACGACGAGCGCACCCGCCCGATGGGCCACCGCGAGCAGGACTACGTGCCGCCGCAGCCCCCGCCGCGCCAGCCACCGCCGGCCCGGGGTGACGACTACCCGCCGTCCCGGCCGCCGCGCCGGCGTCGCCGCTGGGGCCTCGGCCGGATCCTGATGACGTTGCTGCTGGTGTTCGTCGTGTTCCTCGCCGGCATCTGGGTCTACCTCGAGTTCTCCATCAAGCGCGTCGACGCCCTCGCCGACTACGAGGGCCGCCCGGTCGCCGCGGCCGGCACCAACTGGCTGATCGTCGGCTCGGACAGCCGCGAAGGCCTCACCGCGGCCGACGAGGAGAACCTCGCCACCGGCGACGTCGCGGCCGCGGGCGGGCAGCGCACCGACACGATCATGGTCGCGCACCTGCCGGACAACTCCACCAAGCCGACGCTGCTGTCGCTGCCGCGCGACTCCCAGGTGAAGATCCCGGGCCACGGCACCAACAAGATCAACGCGGCGTTCTCGCTCGGCGGGCCGAAGCTGCTCGCGCAGACCGTCGAAGGAGCCACCGGCCTGCACATCGACCACTACGCGGAGATCGGCTTCGGCGGGTTCGCGAAGATCGTCGAAGCGATCGGCGGCGTCGAGATGTGCATCGACAAGGACATGAACGACACGGTGACCGGCATCAGCATCAAGGCCGGCTGTCCCCAGACCCTCGACGGCCGCGAGGCACTGGGCTTCGTCCGGATGCGGCACAGCGACGCGACCCCGCGCTCGGACCTCGACCGCGTCGCCAACCAGCGCAAGTTCATCGGCGCGCTGGTCAGCCAGATCGCCAGCCCGGGCACGCTGCTCAACCCGTTCGACTTCTTCCCGCTGCTGTCCGCGGCGCCGGACGCGCTGACCATGGACTCCGGCGACCACGTGCACAACCTCGCCGGCCTGGCCATCGCGATGCGCGGCATCGCCTCCGGCGGCGTGGTGACCACGACGGTCCCGGTGACGAGCGGCTCGGCGGAGAACTGGGACAAGAACAAGTCGAAGCAGCTGTTCGACGCGCTGAAGAACGACACCGAGGTACCCGACAGCGTCATCGTCAATTAATTGCCGCGCGCGGCAAGGCTTCGCCGGGGCACCATGGATCGATGGAGACCCCGGCCGAGGTATTGACCCGCGAGGAGTTCGCGCTGGCGCGCTGGCGCTTCGCGGACGGCGCGGCGCTGGTTGCCGCCGTCTCGGGGTCCGGTGCGCACCTCGCCGACTGGCTGCCCTGGGCGGTCGGCGGGTACACGGCCGACGACGCGGCGGCGTACCTCCGTCTCACCCACGGCAACTGGGAAACCGGCCGGGCGTACGAGTACGCGGTGCGAGTCGGTGCCGAGCTGGCGGGCGGGATCGGCGTGCTGACCCGCGACGGCGGGGTCGAGCTCGGTTACTGGCTCGTCCACGGCCGGACCGGCCGCGGCCTGATCACCCGCGCGGCCGCGTCGCTCATCGCCGACGCGTTCCGCCGCGGCGCGGGGTACGTGGAGATCAAGCACGACGAGCTGAACGTCCGCAGCGGCGCGGGTCCCGGCCCGGCTGGGGTTTTCGCCCGCCCGCAAGGAAACCGCGGACCCGGACCGGGCGCCGGCGTGCACCGGCACCGCCTTGGTGTGGCGGCTCGACCGACCCGAGGAAGGAGCTCTCGCGCATGGAGACCCCGGCCGAGACCTACCGCGACGGTGACCTGACACTGACCCGCTGGCACCCCGGCGACCGCGACCTCCTGACGACACTCGTCAGCGGCTCCGTCGAGCACCTCCGGCCGTTCCTGATCTGGGTGGCGGCCGGGTACACGTCGGACGACTCCTCGGAGTTCCTCCGGCTGACGGCGAAGCGCTGGGAGAACGGCGAAGCGTACGAGTACGCGGTCGGCGTCGACGGCGAAGTGGCGGGCGGCGTCGGCGTGATGACCCGCGACGGCGGCGTCGAGATCGGCTACTGGCTGGCCCGGGAGTGGACCGGCCGCGGCCTGATGACCCGATCCGTCGCGCTGCTGACGGCGGAGGCGTTCCGCCTCGGCGCCGGCTACGTCGAGATCATGCACGACGAGCGGAACGCCCGCAGCGGCGCGGTGCCGGCCCGGCTCGGGTTCACGAAGGTGCGCGAGGAGCCGGCGGAGAAGCCGCTGGCGCCGTCGTGCACCGGCACGAACCACGTGTGGCGGCTGAGCGCGCCGGCCTAGATCCTCGCGATCATCGTGCCGGCGCGCGGCCGGTGAAGCCGGTTCGGCGGACGCCGGGGAGCCGGTGCTGCTCGGCTCGTCCGCGCGCACGCCGTCCTGGGAGACCTTTGCGCGGTGCTGTAACGAGGCCGCGTTTTCACTCCCTGTGGCACGGACGGCATGACCCCGCGTGGAACTCCGGTCCCATCCGATCACCCACAGGTGAGCGGCTCGAGTTCGGTGGCACCGATGGCCTGACTCTGGTGGTTTACCACGCTGAGGCGGGTTCGGCGGACGCCGAGAAGCCGGCGCTGCTCGGCTCGTCCGCGCGCGCCGTCCTAGGAGACCTTGTTGCGCTCCCGCAGCACCTTCAGCGCCTGGTCGGCGTGGACGGTGAAGTTCAGCTCGCTCTTGATCTTCTCGAGGATCCGGCGGTCCTCGCCGATCACGAAGGTCGCGCGCTTCGCGTGCAGGGGCAGGAGCTTGCGCCACACGCCGAACTGCTTGGCGACCTCGCCCTCCACATCGGACAGCAGCGGGTAGTCGAAGTCGTTGGCCGCGGAGAACTGGCGCTGCTTGGTGACGCCGTCCGGGCTGATCCCGACGCGGTGCGCGCCGACCTCGGTGAACTCCGCGGCGAGGTCGCGGAAGTGGCAGCTTTCCGCGGTGCAGCCGCCGGTCATCGCGGCCGGGTAGAAGAACAGGACCACCGGGCCGGTGGCCAGGAAGTCCGAGAGCGTGCGCTCCTGGCCCTGGTCGTCGGGGAGCGTGAAATCGGGGGCGAGGTCTCCGGCGTCCATGGAGGTCCCTTCTCGTCGGCGGCAGAACCCATCCTGCCCGTCCTTCGGAGCCGACGTGCGACCGGCTTGGTCCCGCGCGTCACCTGCCGCCCAAGGTCGTGCCGGCTTCGCCGCGATCAAGCGTCGGTGGATCCGGGTCAGCCGGCCGGGTGCCGCGCGATCAGCTCGTCGACCTCGTCGCCGGTGGCCGAGTCGTTGGCGAACGGGCCGCGGGCCGCCAGCACGCCGAGCTGGCGCAGCCGCGCCGCCTGGTCGTGCGTGCGGACGCCCTCGGCGCCCACCTTCAACCGCAGCTCGCGGGCGCGGGTGACCAGCTGGGTCAGGTGCCGGATGTCGGACTCCGCCGGCTCCTCGGCGTCCAGGGCGTCGATCACCGGGCCGGACAGGATCACGTGCTCCACCGGCAGGCCGTGCTGGGGGATCAGCTCCAGGTCCGCCGACCCCGAGATGGTCAGCACCAGCTGCGTGCCCAGGTCGGCCAGCACGGCGAACGAGTCCAGCACTTCCCCGCGCGGGTCGAGGACCGAGTCGCGATCGGTGCACAGGCGCAGCGCCGTCGCCGGCAGCTCGTGCTTGTCGAGCTGCTCGCGGACCAGCAGCACCAGGTCCGGGTCGATGGCCAGCCGCGTGGGCAGCCGGACGCAGACGTCCGGGGCGGCGTCGCCGAGGCGGGTCCGCCAGCGGGCCGTCGCGGCCAGGGACTCGGCGAGCAGCCAGCGGCCGAGCGGGACCGTCATCCCGGTGGTCTGGGCGAGCGGGTAGAACTCCTCGGAGCCGAGCTCGCCCTTCTCCGGGTGGTTCCAGCGCAGGCCGGCGTTGACCGCGGCGATCCGGTCGGGGGCGGCGAGCTTCACCGTCGGCTGGTAGACCAGCGAGAACTCGCCGTTTTCCAGCGCCCCGGCGATCACCGCGCCCAGCTGGTAGCGGCCGCGGTCGCGGGCGTCCAGCTCCGGGTCGAACAGCATCCACTGCGCCTTGCCGGCCTCCTTGGCCCGGTGCAGCGCGATCTCCGCGGCCCGCAGCAGCTCCGCGGCGCCGTCTTCGACGGCCGCGCGCACCACGATGCCCGCGCTGGCGCTCACGCCGATGCCGTGGCCGCCGAGGTAGATCGGCTCGTTGAGGTCCTCCAGCGCGCGTTCGACCAGCTGCACGACCCCGGCGGGGGAGAGCTTGCCGCGCAGCAGCACCGCGAAGCCGTCGCCGGACAGCCGGGCGACGAAGCCGTCGTGGTGGCCGGTGAACACGGCGGACAGCTTGCCCGCCACCCCGCGCAGCACCTGGTCGCCGACTCCGGCGCCGAGGCCGTCGTTGACGACCTTGAAGCCGTCGACGTCGAG
Source organism: Amycolatopsis sp. NBC_00355 (assembly GCF_036104975.1). GTDB lineage: Bacteria > Actinomycetota > Actinomycetes > Mycobacteriales > Pseudonocardiaceae > Amycolatopsis. The sequence continues at coordinate 9,904,455 of NZ_CP107982.1, forward strand.
GTAGATCAGCGCGATGTCGTCGCGGGCGCCGGCGCCGAGCGCCGCTTCGAGCTTGGTGGTGAACGACGACGCGTTCGGCAGCCCGGTCAGCGGGTCGTGGATGTTCTGGTGCACCAGCCGTTCCTGCAGCAGGTGCAGCTCGTTCGCGTCGGACACCATCAGCACCGGGTACACCGAGTCGGGCCGGTCGCCGGGCAGCCGGGCGAGCGTGACGTCCGTCCAGAGCCGGCCGTCTTCGACGTGGTCGAGCAGCATCCGCTCGCGGAAGCGCTCGAGCCCCGAGTTCACGTGCTCCAGCCCGGCCTTGAGCCGGGAGACGTCGTGGTCGGTCGAGCCGAGCTCGGTGATGTGCCGGCCGCGCAACCGGTCCGGCGGGCAGCCGAGCAGCTGTCCCAGCGCGAGGTTCGCCTCGACGATCCCGCCGTCCGGACCGGCCAGCGCGATCCCCATCGGCGACGCGGCGTAGAGCGCGCTGAACCGCAGCAGCGCCCCGTCGTGTCCCGAGCTGACGTGGTCGACCGCGTCCGTCGCGACCCCGAGCAAGAGCTGTTCGAGCTCTTCCGGGGGAAGCGTTACTCCTTTGGTGTCAGCGAGCGTCGCCGCCCACCTGCGGGCCACGTCCACCAACCCTGGCGCGGCACCGGGCTCAGACACACTCCACCTTCTTCACGCACAGGTCTGGCCAGTTCAGGCACGGTGCCGATGTCCAGGAACCCGCACGGGGTCCCTGTCGGCCGCGGCCGATGCCACGCCATCACGTGTGTAACGGGGTGTCTACCGGCTGAACGAGTGAACAGACCCCCACGATTGGTGACATCGTGTCACCATGTGTATCGAGCCACGGACGGGTGGCGGGTCAGCGAGGGGCCAACCGCACCGGGAGACCGTCCGCTGGCACCGGCAGGGACACGTAGTCCCAGCGCGCGGTGTAACTCTCCGGAACCGACCAGCGGTACGCGCGCAGCATTTCGTGCATCAGCAACTTGACCTCGAGACTGCCGAAGTGGAGCCCGATGCACTTGTGCGCGCCGCCGCCGAAGGGCATCCACGCCATCCGGTGCGACTTGTCCTCGCGCCGCGGCTCGGCGAAGCGCTCGGGGTCGAAGCGGAACGGGTCGGTCCAGCACTCCGGTGCGAAGTGGTTGACCGTCGGCGAGACGCCGACGAGGGTGCCTTCCGGGATGTAGTGCCCGAGGACTTCGGTGTCCTTGACGGTCTGGCGGGTCAGCGACGGCACCGGCGCGACCAGCCGCAGCGCCTCCTTCATCACGAGGTCCAGCGTCTCGAGCCTGTCGATGGCGTCGATGTCGAGGACGTCGTCGCCGAGGGCCAGGGACTCCTCGCGCGCCCGCTCCTGCCACTCCGGGTGCTTGGCGAGGTAGTAGGCCATGGCGCTGCTGGTGATGGTCGTCGTGTCGTGCGCGGCCATCATCAGGAAGATCATGTGGTTGACGATGTCGGTGTCGGTGAACCGGTCGCCGTCCTCGGTGGTGGCGTGGCAGAGCGCGGCGAACAGGTCGTCGCCGTCGGCGGCCCGCTTGGCGGGCAGGGTTTCGCCGAAGTAGCGCTCCAGGACCTTCCGTCCGTGCAGTCCGGCCGCCCAGCGGCCGCCGGGTACCGGGACGCGCACGAGCGCGGTGCCGGCCCGCACGGAGCTGACGAACGCGCGGTTGATGCGGTGCGCGTCGGCGCCGCTGCGCATGCCCATGAACACGCGCGTCGCGACGTCGAGGGTCAGCTGCTTGAGGGACCAGTACAGCCGCGGCCGCTCGCTCGCTCCCCAGCCCGCGACGCCTTCGCGCAGAGCCGGGCCCATCTCGTTGACGTAGCCGGTGAGCCGCGCCCGGGTGAAGGCCTCCTGCATGATCCGGCGGTGCAGGTGGTGCTCGCCGAAGTCCATCAGCATCAGGCCGCGCTCGAAGAACTTCTCGATGAAGAACTTCCAGCCCTCCTGCGAGAACGCCTTGTCCTTGTTGACGAGCGCGATCTGCGTCGCCTCCGGCCCGGACAGCGCGACGATCCGGCGGCCGAACCCGCCGGTCCACGACACCGGGCCGTAGAGCTCGTGGCGGCGGAGGCCGAAGGCGGGCCCGAAGCGCATCATCTCGAGCATGTGCCCGACCACGGGCGGGCCTTCGTCGCCGAGCACGGGCTTGAGGCCGCTGCCGGCGGGCGGCGTCGCGAGCTCCTGGACGGGCCAGCGCGACCGCAGCCACCGCTGGTCGACGGCGCGGGGGAGGGGCAGCGAGGTCAGCGGTGGCACGCGTTCGCGCAAGGTTTCGGCGGCCCGGCCCACAGTGCTCGTCAAGGTGACCATCTCCCCGTCGAGATCGGTTACCCCCACGATGCACCCTTGTTGACCACCTGACAACAGGTCGGGGTGTCCTCTTTTCGGGTGGTCCGTGAAGGCCACCTTGAGGGACTCAGAGTCCCTCAAGGTGGCCTTCACGGACTTGGAGCTGTGGTCAGTCCCAGTCGAGGGCGCCGCCCGACTGGTACTCGATGACGCGGGTCTCGAAGAAGTTCTTCTCCTTCTTCAGGTCCATCGCCTCGGACATCCACGGGAACGGGTTCTCGGTCTCGCCGAAGATCGGCTGGAGGCCGATCTGCTGCGCGCGCCGGTCGGTGATGAAGTGCATGTACTGCTCGCACAGCTGCGCCGACAGGCCGAGCATGCCGCGCGGCATGGTGTCACGCGCGTACGCGACCTCCAGCTCGCACGCGTCCTTCAGCATCCCGCGCACCTCTTCCTGGAACTCTTCGGTCCACAGGTGCGGGTTCTCGATCTTGATCTGGTTGATGCAGTCGATGCCGAAGTTCAGGTGGATCGACTCGTCGCGCAGGATGTACTGGTACTGCTCGGCGATGCCGACCATCTTGTTCCGGCGGCCGAGCGAGAGGATCTGCGCGAAGCCGGTGTAGAACCACATGCCCTCGAAGATCACGTAGAACGCGACGAGGTCACGCAGGAACGCCGTGTCGGCTTCCGGCGTCCCGGTCTCGAAGTCCGGGTCCTCGAGGTGCTGCGTGTACTTCAGCGCCCACGCGTCCTTGTCCGAAATGGACGGAACCTCGCGGTACATGTTGAACAGCTCGCCCTCGACCAGGCCGAGGCTCTCGCAGATGTACTGGAAGGTGTGCGTGTGCACGGCTTCCTCGAACGCCTGGCGCAGCAGGTACTGGCGGCACTCGGGGTTGGTGATCTGGCGGTACACCGCGAGCACGATGTTGTTGGCCACCAAGGACTCCGCGGTCGCGAAGAAGCCCAGGTTGCGCTTGAGCATCTGCCGCTCGTCCTCGGTGAGGCCGTCGGCCGACTTCCACAGCGCGATGTCGGCCTGCATGGCGACCTCGGTCGGCATCCAGTGGTTGTTGCAGCCGGCCAGGTACTTGTCCCACGCCCACCGGTACTTCATCGGCAGCAGCTGGTTGACGTCGGCGCGCGCGTTGATCATGCGCTTGTCGTCGACGTTGATCCGGGCGGCCCCGACCTCGATCTCACCGAGGCCGGTGACGCCTGTCGTCTCCACGTTGGTCATATCGCTCACTTAGGCAGGTGGGCTCGTGAGTGTTTAGGGCGGTTAGAACCGCCCTAAACACTCACGAGCCGGGGGCGGGCTTACTGGCAGGCTTCGCAGTCGGGGTCGTCGATGCGGCAGGCGGCGCCTTCGGTGGCGACGAAGTCGACGTCCTCCACCTTCGGCATCTCCTTCGGCTCCGGCTTGGCCGCCGGAGCGGTCACCGGCACCGCCGGGACGGCCGCCGCCGGCGAGGGAGCCGGCGCCGGGGTGGCCGCCGGAGCCGCCGGGGCCGCCGCGGGAGCCGCGGTGGCGGTGGCGGTGGCCGTGGCCGTGCCGGAAGAGACGGCGTTCAGCTTGCCGTCGGTGCCGCGCAGGGTGCTCTTCTCCACGTGCGTCGCGGACTGCGCCCGCAGGTAGTACGTGGTCTTGAGGCCCTTGTGCCACGCGTAGCGGTACAGCTCGTCGAGCTTGCGGCCGCTCGGCGCCGCGATGTACAGGTTCAGCGACTGCGCCTGGTCGATCCACTTCTGGCGCACCGAACCGGCGTCGACGATCCACTTCGACTCGATCTCGAACGCCGTGGCGTAGAGCGCCTTCAGGTCGTCCGGCACCCGGTCGATCCGGCCGAGGCTGCCGTCGAAGTACTTGAGGTCGCTGACCATGACCTCGTCCCACAGGCCGCGGGCCTTGAGGCTCTTGACCAGGTGCGGGTTGACGACGGTGAAGTCGCCGGACATGTTCGACTTGACGAACAGGTTCTGGAACAGCGGCTCGATCGACTGGCCGACACCGGAGATGTTGGAGATCGTGGCGGTCGGCGCGATCGCCATCACGTTGGAGTTGCGCATGCCGACGGTCTTGACGCGCTCGCGCAGCGGCGCCCAGTCCAGCGTCGTGGAGGTGTCGACGTCGAGGCCGTCACCGCGGCGGGCGTCGATGAGCAGCTGCAGCGAGTCGATCGGCAGGATGCCCTTGCTCCACAGCGATCCCTCGAACGACTGGTACTGGCCGCGCTCCTCGGCGAGGTCGGTCGACGCCGAGATCGCGTAGTAGGAGAGGTGCTCCATGGAGACGTCGGCGAAGGTCACCGCCTCGTCGGAGGCGAACGGGACGCCGATCTCGAACAGCGCGTCCTGGAAGCCCATGATGCCCAGGCCCACCGGGCGGTGACGCAGGTTGGAGCGGCGCGCCTCCGGGATCGTGTAGAAGTTGATGTCGATCACGTTGTCCAGCATGCGGACGGCCGTGCGCACGGTCTTCTCGAGGCGCTTCGTGTCCAGGCCCTCGGGGGTGACGTGCTTGAGCAGGTTGACCGAGCCGAGGTTGCAGACCGCGACCTCTTCGACGTTGGTGTTCAGCGTGATCTCGGTGCACAGGTTGGACGAGTGCACGACGCCGACGTGCTGCTGCGGCGAGCGCAGGTTGCACGGGTCCTTGAACGTGATCCACGGGTGGCCGGTCTCGAACAGCATGGTCAGCATGCGGCGCCACAGCTCCACCGCGCGGATCTTGCGGAACACCTTGATCTCGCCGCGCTCGGCCATCGCCTCGTACTCGGCGTAGCGCTGCGAGAACGCGTTGCCGTAGAGGTCGTGCAGGTCCGGGGTCTCGTTCGGCGAGAACAGGGTCCACTGCGCGTCGGCCTCGACGCGGCGCAAGAACTCGTCCGGCACCCAGTTGGCGGTGTTCATGTCGTGCGTGCGGCGGCGGTCGTCACCGGTGTTCTTGCGCAGGTCGAGGAACTCCTCGATGTCCACGTGCCAGGTTTCGAGGTACGCGCAGGCCGCGCCCTTGCGCTTGCCGCCCTGGTTCACCGCGACGGCGGTGTCGTTGGCGATCTTGAGGAACGGCACGACACCCTGGGACTGGCCGTTGGTGCCCTTGATGTGCGCGCCGAGGCCGCGGACCGGGGTCCAGTCGTTGCCGAGGCCGCCCGAGTACTTGGCCAGCAGCGCGTTGTTCTTGTACGCCTGGAAGATCGAGTCCAGGTCGTCGTCCACCGTGGTCAGGAAGCAGGACGACAGCTGCGCGCGGGTGGTGCCCGAGTTGAACAGCGTCGGCGTCGAGGCCATGAAGTGGAACGTCGAGAGCAGCTCGTAGAACTCGATCGCGCGGGCTTCGCGGTCGTCCTCGCGGATCGCCAGGCCCATCGCGACGCGCATGAAGAACGCCTGCGGCAGCTCGAAGCGGGTGCCGTTGTGGTGCTGGAAGTACCGGTCGTACAGGGTCTGCAGGCCGAGGAAGCCGAAGTCGAGGTCTCGCTTGGCCTCGATCGCGGCGGTGATCTTGTCCAGGTCGAAGGACAGCAGCTCGCCGTCGACCAGTTCCAGCTCGACCGCGCGGCGCAGGTAGTTGCGGAAGTACGCGGGGTACTCGCCGGCCATCTCGTCCTGGCTGGCCAGGCGCGGGCGGCCGGCCAGGTAGCTCAGGGCCTCGCCGCGCAGCTTGTCCAGCAGCAGCCGGGCGCTGACGTAGGAGTAGTTCGGCTCCTGCTCGACCAGCACGCGGGCGGCCATGATCTGGGCCAGGGCGAGCTCGTCGGCGCTGATGCCGTCGTAGAGGTTGCGCTTGGCCTCGGCCAGCACCGGCTCCGCGGTGACGTCGTCGAGCCCGGAGACGGCTTCGCCCACGACGTGGGACACGCGGGCCCAGTCGAGCGGACGCAGCACGCCGTCGACGCCCTTGACGCTCAGCGTGGCCTCGGCGGGCGTCGTGGGCTCGGTCGCCTTGCGGGCCTTGCTGTGCTCCTCGCGGTAGAGGACGTAGGCGCGGGCGACCTTGTGGTGCTCGCCGCGCATCAGCGCGAGCTCGACGATGTCCTGGATCTGCTCGATGTGCAGCGCGGTCTCGGGACCGGCGTGGCGCAGCAGGGTCGTCTCCACCTGCTGGGTCAGCTCCGCGACGACGTGGTGCACGCGGGAGGACGCGGCGGCGTCGCCGCCCTCGACCGCGAGGAACGCCTTCGTCAGCGCGACCGAGATCTTCCCGGCGTCGAACGGCGACACGCTGCCGTCCCGCCGGATGACCCGGATCGCGGTGAGTGTGTCGGCGGCGGCGGGCGGCCGCTGCCCGGTTTCGACTGACATGCGTGTCTCCAGAATTGGGCGCGTTGGATCGCCACACGGCCGCACAAGGCCGTGCGCTGCAGGTTCTTCAAAGCTGCCCGGCAGATCTCTGCAGCGGTCTCCCCGTCGCTGGGCCCTGCCGGTCATCAGAGACTACATGTAGGGGTTGGAGCCTGCACGTGCCCCAATGGGTGGCGTGTCGCGGTCTCACCCTCGCGGGTTACGCGATCACCGAGAGGTGCTGCTCAGGCCGCGAAACAGGGGTTCGGCGCCGCTCCGGTCGGGGGAGTTGGGCACTCCGGAAGAAGGCTTCAGGCGCCGAAGCGGAGGTCGGACGCGGGGAGTTCGAGGCTCGTCACCGGGCGTCGTGACGCCAGGTAGCCCAGCGGGCCGCTCGGGTTGAAACTCCAGTCCGCCGACGCCGGGCGCGGGCTGATCTTCGCGCCGACCGGGGTGCGCAGCAGGCCGTCGCGTTCCTGGACCACGTCGAACGTCGTCGGCAGGCGTAGCGGTAATCCGGTGCGGCGTTTGAAGGCCGCCGTCGCGATCCAGTCGTCCGCCGTGGCCGCGGTCGCCGTGAAGGTGCGGCCGCCCGTGAAGTCCAGGGTCGCCAGGTCCTTCGGGATCGCCCACAGTTCGCGGCCGCCGGCCAGGGACACCTCGCTGTCGACCCAGATCCCGGTGATCGAGCACGACACCCGGCGTCCCTTGACCGCCACCGCGGCCAGCAGCTCGTGGTAGGTGAGCTGCCCGGGCGGGGTGTAGTCGATCCACGCCGTGAACACCGACGCGTGCCCGGCGATCACCACGGGTTCCGCGGCGAGCGCCGGCAGATCCGCGGCCGGGACGCGCCAGATCGACACCCGCGCGTCGGCGACCAGGTTCCAGGGCTGCGGTGGGTAGGTGGTCATGCGTCCAGCCAGGGGAGGTAGTCGGGCAGGTCCTTGTCGACGCGCAGGCCCCACGACGGTGGCCGCTTCTGCAGGAACGACATGACCCCTTCGACGGCGTCCGCGTTCGTGCCCAGGCCGCCGATCAGGCGCGAGTCGAGTTCGTGCACCGGGAACGGCGAGTCGGCGCTCGCCATCCGGTAAAGCAGCTGGCGGGTGACCGCGACGGACACCGGTGCGGTGTTCGCGATCAGCTCGCGCGCCAGCTTGTAGGCCTCGTCGAGCACCGTCCCGGTCGGGAAAACCTGGTGCACCAGTCCCTTTGCGAGAGCTTCGGCCGCGGGGAAGACGCGGCCGCTGATCATCCAGTCGAGCGCGGTGCCCATGCCGACGAGCCGGGGGAGGAACCACGCCGACGCGCCTTCGGGGTAGATGCCGCGGCGGGTGAAGACGAAGCCGAACCGCGAGTCCTCGGAGGCGAGGCGGTAGTCGCAGGGGAGCGTGATCGTGCTGCCGGCGCCGACGGCCGCGCCCTGCAGGGCCGCGATCACCGGCTTGTTCATCGTGAAGATCCGCTTCGAGCAGCGGCCGGCGGGTTCCTGCCAGGCCGCGTCCGGGCCGGTCGCCGGGTCGAAGTCGAACCCGCCCTGCGACAGGTCGGCGCCGACGCAGAAGTCCTGGCCCGCGCCGGTCAGCACCACCACGCGGACGTCCTCGTCGCGGTCGGCGCGGTCCATCGCCGCGCCGAGCTCGTCGGCCATCCGGATCGTGTAGCCGTTGCGCGCCTCGGGGCGGTTCAGCGTCACCGTGGCGATCCGGTCCGCGACGGCGTAGGTGGTCTCGGCCATGGCGATGAAACTAAGGCAGACCGGCACTACTGGCAAGATGTCAATAGTGTTTCCGCAGCGTCCGGTCCGAAACAATCAGGCGTGCTTGATTTTTCTGGACACCGGTGCCAGGCTGGGCCCCAGTACGCAAGGAGGCGGCGATGGCGGACCTCGGCGTGATCCTCGGGGATCTCGACGCTGAATCACAGGCACTCGACGACGTGGTGGCGGACCTGCCCGCGTCCGACTGGGCGCGGGAAACACCGGCTGCGGGGTGGACCATCGCGCACCAGATCGCGCACCTCGCCTGGACGGACGAGAAGGCCCTGATCGCCGCGGCCCACCCGGAGGACTGGCAGGCCGAGGTCGAAAGCCTGCTCACCGCCGGCGAACACTACGTCGACGAAGCCGCGGCCGAAGGCGCCGAGCTGCCCCCCGGCGAACTGCTCGAACGCTGGCGCGCCGGGCGGGCGCGGCTGGCCGAGGCGCTCGCCGCGGTGCCGGACGGGCAGAAACTGCCCTGGTACGGCCCGCCGATGAGCGCGGCCTCCATGGTCACGGCCCGGCTGATGGAGACCTGGGCGCACGGCCAGGACGTCTACGACGCACTGGGCCTGCGCCGCGAGCCCACCGCGCGGCTCTGGCACATCGCGCGTTTCGGCACGCGGACCCGCGACTTCGCCTACCTGCTCAACTCGCTCGCGCCGCCGACCGAGGAGTTCCGCGTCGAGCTGGCCGCGCCGGACGGCACCACCTGGACGTTCGGGCCCGAGGACGCCGCGCAGAAGCTCACCGGCGGCGCCGTGGACTTCTGCTTGGTCATCACCCAGCGTCGGCACCCGGCCGATACCGACCTCGTGGCGCAGGGCCCCGACGTCGAGGAGTGGCTGACCGTCGCGCAAGCCTTTGCGGGACCTCCGGGGTCCGGCCGGGAAGCGGGGCAGTTCGCCCCGCCGACGGACTCTTTCCCCCGGAGGCGGCAATGACAGAGACCGCCTTGCGGATCGGCAACGCGTCCGGGTTCTACGGCGACCGTTTCTCCGCCGTGCGCGAGATGCTCACCGGCGGCCCGCTCGACGTCCTCACCGGCGACTACCTGGCCGAGCTGACCATGCTCATCCTCGGCCGCGACCGGATGAAGGACACGAACCGCGGGTACGCCAAGACATTCCTCCGCCAGATGGAGGAGAACCTCGAACTGGCGAAGGAAAACGGCGTCAAGATCGTCGCCAACGCGGGGGGCCTCAACCCGTCCGGGCTGGCCGACGCGCTGCGCGAGCTGGTCGACAAACTCGGCATCGACGTCAAGATCGCGCACGTCGAAGGCGACGACCTGGTCGCCCGCGCGGACGAGCTGGGTCTCGGGAAACCCTTGACCGCCAACGCTTATCTCGGCGCGTGGGGCATCGCGGAATGCCTGAACGCGGGGGCCGACGTCGTCGTCACCGGCCGGGTCACCGATGCCTCGGTGATCGTCGGCCCGGCGGCGGCGCACTTCGGCTGGGCCCGCGACGACTACGACGCGCTCGCCGGCGCCGTCGCGGCCGGGCACGTCATCGAGTGCGGCGCCCAGGCCACCGGCGGCAACTACGCCTTCTTCACCGAGCATTCCCTGGGGCTGCCGGGGTTCCCGATCGCCGAGATCGAGGCCGACGGCTCCAGCGTGATCACCAAGCACCCGGGCACCGGGGGCGTGGTGACCACCGGCACGGTCACCGCCCAGCTGCTCTACGAGATCACCGGCGCCCGCTACGCCGGCCCGGACGTCACCACCCGCTTCGACACGCTGTCGGTGAGCCAGGACGGACCCGACCGCGTGCGGATCTCCGGCGTCCGCGGCGAAGCGCCGCCGCCGACGTTGAAGGTCGCGCTCAACACCCTCGGCGGGTTCCGCAACGAGACGACGTTCGTCCTGACCGGACTCGACATCGACGCGAAAGCCGCGCTGGTGAAGGAACAACTCGAAGGTGCCTTGAAGGACCGGCCGCCCGCCGAGGTCAAGTGGACACTGGCCCGCACCGACCACGCCGACGCCGACACCGAGCAGACCGCGAGCGCGCTGCTGCACGTCGCGGTCAAGGACGCCGACCCGAAGGTCGCCGGCCGCGCTTTCACCGGCGCGGCGGTCGAACTCGCGCTGGCCAGCTACCCCGGCTTCCACGTCACGGCCCCGCCGTCGGACGCCTCGCCGTACGGCGTCTACACCGCGGCTTATGTGGACGCCGGGACGGTGCCGCACGTCGCGGTGCTGCCGGACGGGATGCGTGTCGACATAGCGCCATCCGCGTCCACTGTGGAGCTGTCCGATGTGGACGAGCCCGCGCTGCCCGAACCGCTGGACCACGGTCCGGTGCGGCGGGCGCCGCTGGGCAGTGTCATCGGCGCGCGCAGTGGCGACAAGGGCGGCAACGCCAACCTGGGCGTGTGGGTGCGCTCCGACGAGGCCTGGCGGTGGCTCGCGCACCGGCTGACCGTCGCGGAGTTCAAGTTGCTGCTGCCCGAGACCGCCGACCTGCCGGTGACGCGCTACCTGCTGCCGAACCTGCGCGCGATGAACTTCGTCGTCGAAGGCATCCTCGGGCAAGGCGTCGCCTCGCAGGCGCGGTTCGACCCGCAGGCCAAAGCCTTCGGCGAGTGGTTGCGATCCCGCGAAATCGACATTCCCGAGGTGCTCCTACCGCAGTTGGGGGGCCCAGGGGGGCTTGCCCCCCGGCTGGGGTCTGGGGCTCGGCCCCAGGAGGCACAGTGACCGATCCGTTCCGGACGCCCGAGCGGGCCGAACTCCGAAAGACCGTGCGCCGGTTCGTCGAGCAGGAGGTCCTGCCGCACCTCGACGACTGGGAGCGCGCCGGCGAACTGCCGCGTGACCTGCACCGCAAGGCCGGCGACCTGGGCCTGCTGGGCGTCGCGTTCCCCGAGGAGATCGGCGGCGGTGACGGCAACTACCTCGACGCGCTCGTCGTCGCCGAGGAGATGCACTACGCGGGCGGCTCCGGCGGGCTCTTCGCCTCGCTGTTCACCTGCGGCATCGCCGTGCCGCACATCGCCGAGGCCGCCGATCCCGTGCAGATCGAGCGGTGGGTCCGGCCGACCCTGGCGGGCGACAAGATCGGCTCGCTGGCCGTCACCGAACCGGACGGCGGCTCCGACGTCGCCGGGATCCGGACGACGGCGGTGCGCGAAGGCGACGAGTACGTCATCAACGGCGCCAAGACCTACATCACCTCCGGCTGCCGAGCGGACTTCGTGACGACCGTCGTGCGCACCGGCGGCGAAGGTGCCCACGGGTTGTCGCTGATCGTCGTCGAACGCGGGACGCCCGGGTTCACCGTTTCCCGCAAGCTCGAGAAGATGGGCTGGCTCTGCTCCGACACCGCCGAACTGTCCTACGTGGACGTCCGGGTGCCGGTGGAGAACCTCGTCGGCGCCGAGAACAGCGGATTCGCCCAGGTCGCCACCCAGTTCGTCACCGAACGGTTGTCGCTCGCCGTGCAGGCTTATTCCCACGCCCAGCGCGCGCTCGACCTGACGCTCGACTGGTGCCGGCTGCGCGAGACGTTCGGCCGGCCGTTGATCTCGCGGCAGCTCGTACAGCACAAGCTGACCGAGATGGCGCGCAAGACCGACGTAGCGCGCACCTACGCCCGGCAGGCCGCGATCCGGCACGTGTCGGGCGAGGAGGTCATCGCCGAGGCCTGTTTCGCCAAGAACACCGCCGTCGAGGCCGCCGAATGGGTGGTCAACGAGGCCGTCCAGCTGCACGGCGGGCTCGGCTACATGCGCGAGGCCGAGGTGGAGCGGCACTACCGCGACGTCCGGATCCTCGGCATCGGCGGCGGCACCAACGAGATCCTCACCGGCCTGGCCGCGAAGCGATTGGGATACACCTCATGACGACCCTGAGGTCCACAGTGGACACGCGGGCCGCCGAGTTCGGCGCCAACCGCGAGGCGATGCTCGAAAAGCTCGCCGAGATCGACACCGAGCAGGCCAAGGCCGTCGCCGGCGGCGGCGAGAAGTACGTCGAACGGCACCGCAAGCGTGGCAAGCTGCTCGCCCGCGAGCGGATCGAGCTGCTGCTCGACGAGGACTCGCCGTTCCTGGAGCTTTCGCCGTTGGCGGCCTGGGGCACCGACTACCGCGTCGGCGCGAGCCTGGTGACCGGCATCGGCGTCGTCGAAGGCGTCGAGTGCCTGGTCTCGGCCAGCGACCCGACGGTCAAGGGCGGCGCGAGCAACCCGTGGACGACCAAGAAGAGCTTCCGGGCCTCCGACATCGCCGCGCAGAACCGGCTGCCGTCGATCAACCTCGTCGAGTCCGGCGGCGCGGACCTGCCGACGCAGAAGGAGATCTTCATCCCCGGCGGCCGGATCTTCCGGGACATCACGCGGGCTTCCGCCGCGGGCTGCCCGACGGTCGCGCTGGTGTTCGGCAACTCGACCGCCGGCGGCGCGTACCTGCCCGGCATGTCGGACTACGTCGTGATGGTCAAGGAACGCGCGAAGGTGTTCCTCGGCGGGCCGCCGCTGGTCAAGATGGCCACCGGTGAGGAGTCCGACGACGAGTCGCTCGGCGGCGCCGAGATGCACGCGCGGACGTCGGGCCTGGCCGACTACCTCGCTGTCGACGAGCAGGACGCGATCCGCCTGGGCCGCAGCATCATCAAACGGCTCAACTGGACGAAGCAGGGGCCGACGCCGAAGCCGGACTACGCCGAGCCGGTGTACGACGTCGACGACCTGCTCGGCATCGTGCCGACCGACCTCAAGGTGCCGTTCGACCCGCGCGAGGTCATCGCCCGCGTTGTCGACGGCTCCGACTTCGACGAGTTCAAGCCGCTGTACGGCTCTTCTCTCGTGACAGGCTGGGCGAGCATCCACGGTTACCCGGTCGGCGTGCTGGCCAACGCGCAGGGTGTGCTGTTCGGCGAGGAGTCGCAGAAGGCCGCGCAGTTCATCCAGCTGGCCAACCAGATCCACATACCGCTGGTGTTCCTGCACAACACGACCGGTTACATGGTCGGCAAGGAGTACGAGCAGAGCGGCATCATCAAGCACGGCGCGATGATGATCAACGCCGTGTCGAACTCGAAGGTGCCGCACCTGTCCGTCCTCATGGGAGCGTCCTACGGCGCCGGGCACTACGGGATGTGCGGCCGCGCCTACGATCCCCGCTTCCTGTTCGCCTGGCCGAGCGCTAAGTCCGCGGTGATGGGCCCGGCGCAGCTGGCCGGCGTGCTGTCCATCGTGGCCCGCGCGGCCACCGAGGCGCGTGGCCAGGAGTACAGCGAGGAAAACGACAAGGCCATGCGCGCCATGGTGGAAGGCCAGATCGAAGCCGAGTCGATGCCGATGTTCCTCTCCGGCATGCTTTACGACGACGGCATCATCGACCCGCGCGACACCCGCACCGTGCTGGGGCTGAGCCTGTCCGCGATCCACAATGGACCAGTGAAGGGCGCCGAAGGATTCGGCGTCTTCCGGATGTGAGTGAGCGATGATCCAGAACCTGCTGGTCGCCAACCGCGGCGAGATCGCCCGCCGCGTCTTCTCGAGCTGCCGCGACGCCGGGATCGGCACAGTCGCGGTGTTCTCCGACGCCGATGCCGCCGCGCCCCATGCGCTGGAAGCCGACGCGGCCGTCCGGCTGCCCGGCAACGCGCCGTCCGAGACGTACCTGCGGGCCGAACTGCTGGTCAAGGCCGCCGCGGACACCGGCGCCGACGCCGTCCACCCCGGTTACGGCTTCCTGTCCGAGAACGCCGCGTTCGCGCGTGCCGTCCTCGACGCCGGGCTGACCTGGGTCGGCCCGCCGCCGGAGGCCATCGAGACGATGGGCTCCAAAGTGGAGTCGAAGCGGCTGATGGCCGCCGCCGGCGTGCCGGTGCTGTCCGAACTGGACCCGGCTTCGGTGACTGAGGCTGATCTTCCGTTGCTGGTCAAGGCGTCCGCCGGGGGTGGCGGACGCGGCATGCGCGTGGTCCGCTCCCTCGACGAGCTGACCGAGGCCGTGGAAGGCGCGAGCGCGGAGGCCGCGTCCGCGTTCGGCGACCCGACGGTGTTCTGCGAGCGGTACCTGGAGACCGGGCGGCACATCGAGGTACAGGTTATGGCCGACAAGCACGGCACGGTGTGGGCGGTGGGGGAGCGGGAGTGCTCGATCCAGCGCCGGCACCAGAAGGTCGTCGAGGAAGCGCCGTCGCCGTTCGTCGACGAGGCCATGCGCGCGGAGCTGTTCGACGCCGCGCGCAAGGCGGCCCAGGCGATCGACTACGTCGGCGCGGGCACGGTCGAGTTCCTCGCCGGGCCGGACGGGCGCTTCTACTTCCTCGAGATGAACACCCGGCTGCAGGTGGAGCACCCGGTCACCGAGAACGTCACGGGCCTGGACCTGGTGGCGCTGCAGCTGCGCGTCGCCGACGGGGAACGGCTACCCGCCGACCCACCGCCGACCGTCGGGCACTCCATCGAGGTCCGGCTCTACGCCGAAGACCCGGGCGCGAACTGGCAGCCGCAGAGCGGCACGCTGCACACCTTCGAGGTGCCCGATGTGGACCGCTCGTTCACCCACGGTCCTGGGCTGCGGCTGGACTCCGGGTTCGTCAGCGGCTCGGTGGTCGGCGTGCACTACGACCCGATGCTGGCCAAGGTGATCACCTGGGCGCCGACCCGCGCCGAGGCCGCCCGGCGGCTCGCCAAGGCCCTGGCGGCGACCAAGATCCACGGCGTGGTCACCAACCGCGACCTGCTGGTCACCATCCTGCGTCACGACGCCTTCCTGGCCGGGGAGACCGACACGGCGTTCTTCGACCGGCACGGTCTCGACACCCTCGCCGCACCACTGGCCACTGTGGACACCGAGCGGCTCTCCGCGCTGGCCGCCGCGTTGGCGGAGGCCGCGACGAACCGGGCGTCGGCGACGACCCAGGGACGGCTGCCCAGCGGTTGGCGCAACGTCCGGTCGGCCGGG
Source organism: Amycolatopsis sp. NBC_00355 (assembly GCF_036104975.1). Taxonomy (GTDB): domain Bacteria; phylum Actinomycetota; class Actinomycetes; order Mycobacteriales; family Pseudonocardiaceae; genus Amycolatopsis. The sequence continues at coordinate 9,919,727 of NZ_CP107982.1, forward strand.
CAGCGCAAGGTCTTCTCGATCGGCGATCGCGAGTACGAGGTCGTCTACTCATTGACCCGGGACGGCCTGAACGCCGACAGGTACGAAGCGGAGCTGGTCACTGCCGAGCCCGGCCGGGTCGTCCTGGACGTCGCCGGCGTGCGGCGCACCTTCGACGTCGCCCGGTACGACGGTGTGTCTTATGTGGACTCGGCCCTCGGTTCGGTGGCGCTCAAAGCCGAGCCTCGGTTCGCCGACCCGGATGCTGCTTTGGCGGCGGGGTCGCTGGTGGCGCCGATGCCGGGCACCGTCGTCCGGCTCGCCGTGCAGGCCGGGGACCCGGTGAAGGCCGGTGATCCGCTGCTGTGGCTCGAGGCGATGAAGATGGAACACCGGATCGCGGCGCCCGCGGACGGCGTGGTGACCGAGCTGCCGGTGACCGTCGGGCAGCAGGTCGAAGTCGGCACAATTCTGGCTGTGGTGGGAGAAGAAGAATGAACGCCATGAACTTCATCGAGCCGGAGGAGCGGATCGCGCTTCGCAAGGCCGTCGCCGAGCTCGGCACCAAGTACGGGCACGAGTACTACGCGCGCAAGGCCCGCGCCGGCGAGAAGACCCACGAGCTGTGGGACGAGGCCGGCCGGCTGGGCTACCTCGGCGTCAACATCCCCGAAGAGTACGGCGGCGGGGGCGCGGGCATCGCCGATCTCGCCGCGGTGCTCGAAGAACTGGCCGCCGCGGGTTCGCCGTTGCTGCTCATGGTCGTCTCGCCGGCGATCTGCGGCACCGTGATCTCCCGCTTCGGCACCGAAGAGCAGAAGAAGCAGTGGCTGCCGGGCATCGCCGACGGCACCAAGCGGATGGTCTTCGCCATCACCGAGCCGGACGCCGGGTCGAACTCGCACAAGATCACCACCACCGCCAAGCGCGACGGCGACGGCTGGGTCCTCAGTGGACGCAAGGTCTACATCTCCGGCGTCGACGAGGCGGACGCGGTGCTCGTCGTCGGCCGCATGGAGGACTCCAAGACCGGCAGGCTCAAGCCCGCGCTGTTCATCCTGCCGACGGGCACGGCCGGGTTCGAGTACACCAAGATCCCGATGGACATCGTCGCGCCGGAGAACCAGTTCTCGCTGTTCCTCGACGACGTCAAGCTCCCGGCCGAGGCGCTCGTCGGCGAGGAGGACGCGGCGATCGCGCAGCTGTTCGCCGGCCTCAACCCGGAGCGCATCATGGGCGCGTCGTTCTCGCTCGGCATCGCCCGGTACGCGCTGGCCAAGGCCGTCTCCTACGCCAACCAGCGGCAGGTCTGGGGTACCCCGATCGGTGCCCACCAGGGCCTCGCGCACCCGCTGTCGGAGATCAAGATCGAGCTGGAACTGGCCAAGCTGATGACGCAGAAGGCCGCGTCGCTCTACGACTCCGGCGACGACTTCGGCGCGGGGGAGTCGGCCAACATGGCCAAGTACGCCGCCGCCGAGGTCGCCATCCGCGCGACCGACCAGGCCGTGCAGACCCACGGCGGCAACGGCCTGGCCACCGAGTACGGCCTCGGCACGCTGGTCACCGCCGTCCGGCTGGGCCGGATCGCCCCGGTCAGCCGCGAGATGGTGCTCAACTTCGTCGGCCAGCACAGCCTCGGCCTGCCCAAGTCCTACTGACTACGGATCTCGAAGCCTCACTTTCGCTAGGAAAGATGCTTCGCCTCACGGAGGTTTTACATGGCTGGACTGGACGGCAAGACCATCATCATGTCCGGCGGGAGCCGGGGCATCGGTGAGGCTATCGCGCTGCGAGCGGCGAAGGACGGCGCCAACGTCGCGCTGCTCGCCAAGACCGCCGAGCCGCACCCGAAGCTGCCCGGCACGATCTACACCGCCGCGGAAGCCATCGAGAAGGCCGGCGGCCACGCGCTGCCGATCCTCGGCGACGTCCGCGACGACGACGGTGTCGCGGCGGCGGTGGCGAAGACGGTCGAGCAGTTCGGCGGCATCGACATCGTCGTGAACAATGCCAGCGCGATCGACCTGACGCCGACCGAGCAGGTCAGCATGAAGCGCTACGACCTGATGCAGGACATCAACGCGCGCGGCACGTTCCTGCTGTCGAAGCTGGCCATCCCGCATCTGCGGGCCGCGGCCAACGCGCACATCCTGACGCTGTCGCCGCCGATCAGCCTCGACGAGAAGTGGTTCACCGCCGGGCACCTCGCCTACAGCATCGCGAAGTACTCGATGAGCCTGGTGACGGTCGGCCTCGCCGCGGAACTGCGCGCGGACGGTGTCGCCGTCAACTCGCTCTGGCCGCGCACGACGATCGACACGGCGGCGATCCGCAACGTCGTCGGCGCCGAGCTGGCCGACCGCAGCCGGACGCCGGAGATCATGGCCGACGCCGCGTACGCGATCCTCACCAAGCCGAGCCGCGAGGCGACCGGGAACTTCTTCCTCGACGACGAGGTCCTGCGTGCCGAGGGGGTCACCGACTTCGCGAAGTACCGGATCGGGGGCTCCGAGGACGACCTCCAGCTCGACTTCTGGGTCGACCCGGCCTGACCATGCTCCGCGAACCCCAGCAGGAACGCAGCCGCACCACCCGGCGGCGGCTCATCGAGGCCGCGCTCGACAGCTTCGGCGAGCGCGGCTGGCACGGGGTCACGGTCGCCGTGATCGCCGAACGCGCCGGCGTCTCCCGGGGCGCCGCGCAACACCACTTCCCGACACGCGAGGACCTCGTCGCTGCGGCCGTCGACCTCCTGGGCGAGGCCCAGATCGACGAACTGCGCGCGCAGGCCGCGGATCTGCCTAGCGGGTCGTCGCGCATCGAGCGGGTCGTCGAGATGGTGCTGAACCTCTACACCGGGCCGCTGTTCCGGGCCGCCCTGCAGCTGTGGGCGGTCGCGGCCACGGACGAGGCCTTGCGGGACGTCCTGGTGCCGCTGGAGGCCCGGGTCGGCCGGGAGGCGCACCGGGTGACCGTCGAGCTGCTGGGCGTCGACGAGTCCCGGGCGGGGGTGCGCGAGCTGGTCCAGGCCACTCTCGATCTCGCCCGCGGTCTCGGCCTGGCGAACCTGCTGACCGACGACACCCGGCGGCGGCGTCAGATCGTGCGGGAGTGGGCCCGGACCCTGGAACTCCGCATGGCTGAAGCCGCCGGCTGACCCGTAGCGGCCGACGCACTGGTCCAGGCCACTTTCCGCCCCGTCGACCGCGCTTGAGCCCCGCTTCGCCGAATGGCCGGAACCTCGAAGGTCTAGTAAACGTCCTAGTGCCGTAGCTAACACAATTGGCCCAATGGACGATGACTCGTAGTAGTAGGTTCACGGAGCAGAAAGGCAGTCCGGTGTCCGGTTCAGGAGTCGAGCTCACCCACCGCGCGATGGCGATGCTGAGGGCGGTGGCAGCCGGACGCGCTGAGATGTCGTGCAGCTGCGAACCGGACCTCTTCGTGGACGGATTCGCCTGTTGCGATCAGATGACCGCGCACGCGCTGGCCCACGGCGGCTACGTGCGTCCCGCCGCCGACGGCGCCGTCGGCCGCGTCCCGGCCGAGCTGACCGACGCCGGGCGCGCCGCGCTGGAGATCACGCTCGCGGCCTGAGCCCGCGCGGGCGATCACGGAGCGTCGCGGGTTCGCTCGCACGTTCGGTGACCACCGCCGTACCCGGCCAGGGCCCTGACCTGGCAGTGTGGTGCCATGGCGGATCAGGACCCCCCGGCCACGAAGCCGGGGGACGAGGAAGCGACCGTCTTCCTCCCCAGTGACTTTCGCGGCCCCCACTGGCCGAGCCGCGACCCCGACGTCTCCCGGCGGCCGTACGACGAGTTCGCCACGCAGATCGTCGCGAGGCCACCGGCCTCGCCCGTGTCGGCCGGCCGCGGTGAAGGCGCCGGCTCCTCGCTGGCCCGTTCGAGCGGGCGGATGGCGATCGCCTCGACCGTCAGCCGGATCACCGGCTTCGTCGCCAAGCTGCTGCTCGCGGCCGTGGTCGGGACCGGGATCGTCAACGACTCCTTCACCGTCGCCAACACCCTGCCGAACATCGTGTTCGAGCTGCTCTTCGGCGGCGTGCTGGCCAGTGTCGTGGTGCCGCTGCTGGTCCGCTCCCAGGACGACGCGGACGGCGGCCGGGCCTACACCCAGCGGCTGCTCACGATGGCGCTGGTGCTGCTCACCGTAGGGACGGCCGTCGCGGTGGCCATCGCGCCGCTGTTCACCGCGCTCTACGTCGACAAATCGTCAGCGGATGCCAACCCGGGGCTCACCACCGCGCTGGCCTACCTCCTGCTGCCGCAGATCCTGTTCTACGGTCTCTTCGCGCTGATGTCGGCCATCCTCAACGCCCAGAACGTGTTCGGGCCGCCCGCCTGGGCGCCGGTGCTGAACAACGTCGTCGTCACCGTCACGCTGGTCGTGTTCGCGCTGATGCCGGGGGAGCTGACGCTCGACCCGGTCCGGATGGGCGACCCGAAACTGCTCGTGCTCGGCCTCGGCACCACGCTCGGCATCGTCGTGCAAGCGATGGTGCTCATCCCGGCCTTGCTGCGCACCGGCTTCCGGTTCCGCTGGCGCTGGGGCTTCGACCCGCGGATGAAGGAGTTCGGCGGGCTCGCCGCGTGGATCCTCGGGTACGTCGTGGTGAGCCACGTCGGTTTTGTCGTCACGACCCGGGTGCTGACCGGCGGCACCGGCGGCGGCGTCACCGCCTACAGCTACGCGTCGCTGCTCTTCCAGCTGCCGTACGGCATCCTCGGCGTCTCGCTGCTGACCGCTCTCATGCCGCGGATGAGCCGGGCCGCCGCGGACGGCGACCTGGCGCGGCTCGTCGGCGACCTCTCGCTCGCCTCCCGCATCTCCACGGTGCTCTTCGTGCCGATCTCCGCCGCGCTGGCCGTCGTCGGCACGCCGATCGGCGTCGCGATCTTCACCTGGGGCCGCGGCACCCTCGACGACGCCGAGCGGCTCGGCCAGACCCTCGCCGTCTCCGCGGTCGGGCTGCTGCCGTACGCGCTGGTGATGCTGCAGCTGCGGGTGTTCTACGCGATGAAGGACGCCCGCACGCCGACGCTCATCATGCTCGTGATGACCGCGGTCAAGATCCCGCTGCTGTTCCTCTGCCGCGGCCTGCTCGACGGCGAACACGTCGTCTACGGCGTCATGCTGGTCAACGGCGCGGGGTTCGTGGTCGGCGCCGTGCTCGGCCAGGTCTGGCTGTGGGTGCGGCTCGGGCACCTGCGCAGCCGCCGGTCGCTGCGGGTCGGCCTGATCACCCTGGGCGTGAGCGGGCTGGGGGTGCTGGCCGCGGTGCTCGCCGGGTACGCCGTGCCCGGTTCGCTCGGCGTGATCCCCGCGGCGTGGGTGAAGCTGCCGATCCAGGGCCTGCTCGGGATCGCCGTGCCGTTCGGCCTCCTGGCGTTGGTGAAGCTGCCCGAGTTCATGCCCGTGACCCGCCGGGTGGCGGGGCTGCTGCGTCGCTGAACCCTTGGTGACGACTACGGCCGGAGCCGCGTTCCGGATGTCTCGAAACGATAACGAGACCGCGGCGATCAGCACGTTTACAATTCCGGCCCCGCTTCCTAATATCCCCGGAATCAGCGAAGGGGTGGGAGGTCGTTCATGACGCGCAGTGCGCGCAGACGGCGGGACCGGGTCTCGGTCGACGAACTGCTGCGGCAGGCGGGGGTCCGGCCGCGGAAACCGGGCTCGCGCTCGGCCGAGGTGGCGGCCCGCCGCGGGCCCGACGCCGAGCCGCGCGGCGCGGCGGGCCGGATCGCGCTGGCGTCGGCGGTGGCCGTGGTGCTGGGCGGGCTGGCGCTCGCGCTGGTGACCCAGGCCGACCCCGTCCCGGGGTCCACACCGTTCCCGCAGCTGCAGCCGGCCACGGGCGGCCCGTCGTCGAGCGCGCTCGCGGTGCCCACGCGGACGACGACGCCGTCCCCGGTGGTCATGCAGGCGCGCCAGACGCCGCCGCCGACGCCGTCACCTTCGGTTTCGACGGTGGAGATCCCGCCGCCGACCACGACCGTGCCGCCACCGACCACAGTGGACTTGAGCACGGTGTACCCGGGATACGCGAACTACGGCGGCGGTGACCACCGCGGCGGTCACACGCGCTGAGGCCGGAGCGGCGGGTGGCGGATGGTGCGGCGGTGTGCCGGAATCCGGTTCCCGCTCACCGGAAACCGGATGTGGCGCCCTTCCCGCTGATCGGGAAACCGCGAAGGCCCTCTCACCGACCCCGATGCCGGTGAGAGGGCCTTCGACTGCCCCACTACGGGCGCTGTGTCAGCCGGCGTACCCGGCGACGATCTTGGTGAACGCGTACTTGTCCTGCGTGATCCCGCTGCACTCGCCGCCGCCGCTGCAGTCGCGGTTGGTGGCCCAGAACGTGAAGCGGCCCAGGTGGTGGCTCGTCGCGTAACCGCGGATGGAGTTGAAGTTCGCGATCGTGACGGTCTCGCCCGCGTTGTCGGTCTTGCCGTTCATCGAGGAAAGGCCGCTGTGCCGGTACGCGGTGTCGTCCGAGTAGCCGAACGTCGTCTTGAGCTGGTTCTTCAGCCCGTCGACCGCGGACTTCGTCATGGCGGCCATGTCGCCGCCGCTGGAGAAGTCGAACGGCATGACCGACCAGACGTCGACCGGGGCGCCGATCGCCTTGGCCTGGTTGATCAGGCGCTTGCCGTAGCTGTCGGGGCCGGTCGTCGTGGTGCCGATGGTGATGACGACCTTCAGGTTCGGGTTGGCCTGCTTGGTCAGCTTGACCGCGTTGAGGATCCGGTCCTGCACCGTGTTGTTCTGGAACTCGTCGGTGTTCTCGATGTCCAGGTCGATCGCCTTGAGCCCGTAGGCGTCGATGACCTTCTGGTACGCGCCCGCCAGCGCCGAAGCCGACGTGCACTTCGAGCCGAGCTTGGTGCCGGACCAGCCGCCGAAGGAGGGGATGACGTCCCCGCCCGCGTTGCGGATGTTCTGGATCAGCGTCTTGTCCGAGCCGGTCAGCGAACGGCTGCCGTCCCACTTCGGGTTGCACGTCCCGTCGGACAGCACGAAGGCGAGGGTAAACGCTTTCACCCCGGTCGCGGACATCGCCGCGGTGGGGCTGGTCTGGCCGCCCCACTGGTACAGGTACGGGGAAGCGAGCACCGGGTCGACCGCGGCCATCGCCTGCGGGGCGAGGCCGACCGCCGTCGCCATCGCGGCTCCGGCGGCGACCGCGAGGGTCACCAGACGGCGCACTGATTTCATGGGGTCCTCCAAACTGACAGGATGGAGCACCTCCGGTTTGAGGCGGCGGGATCATCCCGGGAGGAGCGCTGTGTGCCACCACACAGTGGACTAGACCAATGTGGCGTGTCAACCCTTCTTCGGTCGGAAACATGACGCACGGTGCGCGCGCGGCTCCTGAGCGTCCCGGGATTCGCGACGAGGTGAGATTCCCCTGAAGGCGGAGTGACAGGGCGCGGCATTCCGGCTAGTTTGCCGAAATGGTGGGGGATTCCACGGTCGCAGCCGGCGGGGGACGCCGCCCCGGCCGGTCCCTGCTCGCCGTGCCCCTGCAACGCTGGGCGTTGTGGCGCCTGCCCCGCCGCGGCCAGGTCTGTTTTGTCGTCGTGGTGGACGTGCTCGCCGTCGCCGCCGTGGCCCTCGCCGCCGTCCGGTTCCCGCCGCTCGCCTCGATGCTGACGCCGTTCGCGCTGCTCGCGGGCGGGCTGCTGGTCACCGCCGAGCTGTCCCGGCCGGTGGAACGCCACCGCGAAGACACGCTGCTCGGGCCCGGCGTCGACACGCCGTGGGTCTTCGCCGGAGTCGTCGTGCTCCGGCCGGGGCTCGCCGTCGCGCTGGTCGTGCTCTCCGCGCTGCACCAGTGGTTCCGGGTCCGCAGAAGACCCGTGTACCGCCAGGTGTTCGGCGCCGCGTCGACCGCGCTCGCGGGACTCGTCGCCGGGGCGTTCCTCACCGCGACCGGGGTCAAACCGCTCGCCGCGGTCCTCGACGCCCGCACCGTCGCCCTGCTCCTGCTCGCCGGGCTGGCGTTCCTCGCGGTGAACGCCGCGCTCGTGACCGCCGCCGACGGCCCCCGCCCGCCCCGCGAAGCCGCCCCGGGCCACGCCTTCGACGCCGCGATGACGGCGTTCGGCGTCATGTTCGGCTGGGCCGCTCTCGCCGCGCCCTGGTTCGTGCCGTTGCTGGCCGGCGCCACCGTCGTGCTGCACCGCGGGGGACTGGGCCGCGGCCGCCGCGAACACGTCACCCTCGATCCCGGCACCGGTGTGCTGACCGCCGCGTCGTGGCGCGGCGCGGCCGACGCCGAGGTGACGCGCCTCGGCCGGCACGGCCCCGGCCAGGCCCTGCTGCTGCTCGACCTGGACCACTTCCGCCAGCTCAACGACCGCTACGGCGCCCGGATCGGCGACGCCGTGCTGCGCGCGGTCGCCGACACCCTGCGCGACGAGGTCCGCGCCGCGGATCTTGTGGGCCGCTCCGGCGGCGAGGAGTTCGCGGTCCTGCTGCCCGGCACCGGCCGCTTCGACGCGATGGCGATCGCCGAGCGCATCCGGCTGCGGATCGCCTCGACGCTGGTGGCGCTGAAGGCGTCGGGCGACGGGCCGCAGTTCGTCGGCGTGACGGTGTCGATCGGCGTCGCGGACTGCGCGGCCGACGGGGTGCTGGCGGACGCGCTCCGGGCCGCGGAGGCGGCGCTGCTGCGCGCGAAGGCCGCGGGGCGCAACCGGACGATCTGCGCGGATCCCGCTTAGCGGGGACCCCACCCGGCCGGTTCTGCCTACCGTCCCGCACGAGAACACGCGCGAGGAGGCACCTGATGCGGAAGCTGATCTTGGGGTTCTACTGTTCGGTCGACGGCAAGAGCGCCGACGCGGACAACGGGATCCGGGACGTCATGACGGGCGTCGACGATCCCGAGCAGGAGAAGTACTTCGTCGACGGGCTGTGGGAGGCCGGGGCCTTCCTGATGGGCCGCGTCACCTACGAGGCCATGGCCGGGTTCTGGCCCACCTCGGACCACCCGTCCGCCAAGGCCATGAACGAGATCCCCAAGGTGGTGTTCTCCCGCACCCTGGAGTCCGCCGGCGACTGGCCCGAGACCCGGATCGCTAGCGGTGACACGGCGGCGGAGATCGCCGAGCTCAAGGCCGAGCCGGGCAAGGACCTGGTCGCCGCCGGCGGCACCGCGTTCCTGCACTCGCTGATCAAGCTCGGCGTGGTCGACGAGTACCGCCTGTGGGGGCTCCCCGCCGCCACGGGCCGGGGCGCGCCCCTGTTCCCGGAGCTGGCCGAGCCCCTGAACCTGCGCCTGGTGAAGAGCACGGCCTTCCCGTCGGGGGTCCTCGAACTGATCTACGCGCCGGCCGGTTAGCCCATGGTGATCGCGTCGAGCTTCTCCTTCAGGTAGTCCGCCGCGATGACCTCCGGGTAGATCCGCTTGCCCAGCGGGGGCGCGAGCGACGTGATCCGCGCGTCGTGGTCGGTCTCGTAGAAGAAGACCAGGGACACCAGGTCCTCCTCCGGTGCCGTCGGCGCCGGGGGCAGGACGCGGTGGCGGGTCGAGCGCCAGCGGTCGCCCGTCCAGCGGGCCATCAGGTCGCCGATGTTCACCGTGAACGCGTCCGGGTGGTACGGCGCGTCCTCCCACTCGCCGCCGTCGGTGAAGACCTGCAGCCCGCCCACGCCCGCCTGGCGGTCGAGCACCGTCACCGTGCCGAAGTCGGTGTGCGGGCCGATCCGGAACTGGTCGGGCTCGGGCTCGCCGACGTGGGTCATCGGCGGGTACCAGTTGATGTTGAACGTGTACGTCGGTTGCGCGGTGTGCCGCGTGAAGTGGCTCTCCGCCAGGCCGAGCGCCGCGGCGAAGATCTCCAGCAGGTGATCCGACAGCGCCCGCATGCGGCGCATGTACTCGGTGGCCGTCTCGGCGAGCCCCGGCACCTCGGCCGGCCAGACGTTGGGCTGGAACCAGAACCCGTCGACCTCGGCGACGCCGACGCCGAGATCGGCGCCCGCCGAGTAGGACTCCTTGAGGTCGGGCGGGGTTTCGGTGCCCTCGGCGTAGCCGTTGGCCTCGACGCCCGGCGGCAGCCAGCCGCGGCCGCCGACGGTGACGGCGTAGCGCTGCTTGACGTCCTCGGGCAGCGCGAAGAACCGGCGTGCCTGCTCGCGGGCCCGGTCGCGCAGGTCGTCCGGGACGCCGTGCCCGGTGACCAGCAGGAAGCCGGACTGCCGCAGCGCCCGGTCGACCTGTTCGGCCACGTCGGCCCGGCCCTCGGACGTGCCCGTGAACCACGGCGAAAGGTCCACGAGCGGAACGGATGACGGCATACGAGCTCCTCGCAAGAACTGTCCTATGTGGACTTCTCGACCCCGATGTCCTCGAACCACAGGTCCGGGCGCGCGGCGATGAACTCCGTCATCAGCGCGGTGCAGGCGGGGTCGTCGAGCAGGGTGATCTCCACGCCGAGGCCGGCCAGCCAGTCGTGCCCGCCGTGGAAGGTTTCGGTTTCGCCGATGATTACGCGCCCGATACCGAACTGACGGACGAGCCCGGAGCAGTACCAGCACGGCGAGAGCGTGGTGACCATGATCGTGTCGCGGTAGTGGGGGCGGCGGCCGGCGTTGCGGAACGCCGCGGTCTCGGCGTGCATCGACGGGTCGCCGTCCTGTACGCGCCGGTTGTGCCCGCGGCCCAGCAGGGTGCCGGTGGAGTCGAACAGCGCGGCCCCGATCGGCACGCCGCCCTCGTCGCGGCCCAGTACGGCTTCCTCACGGGCGACGGCGAGCAGGGCGGCAGGGTCGATCGGCATGCGCCACTCTCACCGCCCGGAGCCGTGCCTGGCAAGTGTTTGACCACCCGACTGCACCATCCGGCCGATCGAGGACCGGAACTGTCCTCGATGTCTGGCACACTGCGTGTCATGTACGGCACTTCGGAGCGACTGCTCAGGCTGCTTTCGCTGCTGCAGGCCCGGCGGGACTGGCCCGGTTCGGACCTCGCGTCGCGCCTGGACGTCGACGTCCGCACGATCCGCCGCGACGTCGAACGGCTCCGCTCGATCGGCTACCCGGTGCACGCGACCCCGGGCGTCGCCGGGGGCTACCGGCTCGGCGCCGGGGCCGCGCTGCCGCCGTTGCTGCTGGACGACGACGAGGCCGTCGCGGTCGCGGTGGGCCTGCGCACGGCCGCGAGCGGCACGGTCAGCGGCATCGAGGAGACGTCCGTGCGGGCGCTGGCGAAGCTGGAGCAGGTGCTGCCCGCCCGGCTGCGGCCGCGGGTCAGCGCCCTGCAGGCGGCCACGGTCTCGCTGGCGGGCAGTGGCCCGACCGTCGACGCCGGGGTGCTCACCGTGATCGCCTCGGCCTGCCGGGACCACGAGCGCCTGCGCTTCGGCTACGGCGACCGCACCGGGGCGGCGACCGAGCGGTCGGTCGAGCCGCTGCGCCTGGTCCACACGGGACGGCGCTGGTACCTGGTCGCGTTCGACCTCGGCAAGCAGGACTGGCGCACCTTCCGCGTCGACCGGATCACCGGCGAGCCGGCGGCGAGCTTCCGCTTCACCCCGCGCGAGCCACCGGCCGACGACCTCGCGGCGTACGTGTCGCGCTCGATCTCGACCACGCCGTACCCGCACCAGCTGGTGGTGCGGGTGGCCGCGCCGGCGTCGGTGGTGTCGACCCGCATCTCGCCCACGAGCGGCGTGGTGGAGCCGATCGACGACCACAGCTGCCGGGTCCGCACGGGCGCGAACAACCTGGACGTGGTGCCGTACCACCTGGCGCAGTGGGGGTACGACTTCGTCGTGGAGGAGGCACCGGAGGGGTTGGTGGAGCGGCTTCGGATGGTCGCCGATCGCTTCGCGCGCGCCGTCGGCTGAGGACCGCCGTCCCGGGTAGGCTCGCTTCGAGTGGTCTTCACGAACCGGAGGGTGACTGTGAGTTCGGTGCCTGGAATCGATCCGTCGGTCGCCCCCAGTGGTGCGGGCTGCCTCGAGTGCGACGCCGCCGGCGGGTGGTGGGTGCACCTGCGCCGGTGTGCGCAGTGCGGGCACGTCGGCTGCTGCGACACCTCGCCGGCCCAGCACGCGACCGCGCACTTCAAGGTGTCCGGGCACCCCTACATCCAGAGCTTCGAGCCGGGGGAGTCCTGGTTCTGGAACTTCGAGACCGAAACGGTCAGCGACGGACCGGAGCTGACCGGTCCCGACTCGCACCCGGCGGAGCAGCCCGTCCCGGGGCCGACCGACCGGCTGCCCGGCGACTGGCAGCAGCACCTCAACGCCTAGGCCGCCGGCACTCCGAGCATCCGCAGCACCAGGCCGCCGTACTCCTTGCCGAGCGCGGCCGGGGTCTGTCGCGCGCGCTCGCTGTACCAGCGGGCGACGTCGACCCCGAGTGACAGCACCGCCCGGGCCGCGACGTGCGGGTCCGACACGGTGAAGGCGCCGACGCGGGCGCCTTCGGTGATCACCTCGCGCACGATCCGCTCGATGCCGCGCCGCAGCTCGGCGACCACCTTGAACTCCTCTTCGGGCAGCGCCTGCAGCTCGTACTGCACGACCCGGGCCACGGTGTGGCGCCGCGCGTGCCAGGCGACGAAGTCCTCGACGATCAGCCGGATCCGCTCGACGGGGTCGGACACCTTCGCGACGACGTTCTCGACCAGCGCGAGCGTCTGCTCGTGGCCGTAACGGCTGATCGCGAACAGCAGCGCGGCCTTCGACGGGAAGTGCACGTAGAGCGCGGCGGGGCTCATCCCGGCCGCGCCGGCGATGTCCCGCGTCGTCGTGGCGTGGTACCCGCGCTCGGCGAACGCCTCGACCCCGGCCAGCATCAGCCGTCTCGCGGTCTCGGGCTGCACGTCGGGCCACAGTTCGGCCGACAGGGACATCGTCATCGGGTGATCCTCTCAGACGCCGCACCCACGGGTGACGGACTCGGCGGGTGCACCCCGGGCAGCTCAATGATAAGCGGGCGCTTTGTCGAGAGGATCAGTGATGCGTCCCCAAAATGGGGACGTCATGCCGGTCAGGCCGGCGCCCTGACGGTCGCCCACGACGCCTGGGGCCGGCCTCGAACCCCGGCCTGGGTCGAACGTGTGTTCGAGACTCTGGTAGGGTCGATACCGCGGTGGTGCGGCCGCAGGGGAAGTGCGCCCCGCACCACCGCGTCCCGTCCGAGGCCTACTACGTCGGTGCGGAGTTTTCGGCCGACGTGATCACCAGCCAGCCCCGGAGGTAACCGGACGACGCTGGCGTGGTTGCGCCATGCCGCGCTTCATCGGTGGATATTCGCAGTTCAGGACAGGTGCGGGCCGGTGTGAATGGTGTCCGATCCTGGCCTGGAGGGCTTGCATGAGGCCGCCGATCGACGACGGACGTCGCCGCCGACGACGACGCGTTGCCGGCCATGAACGCCATCTACGCCGACGGCCGGTCACCTACCGTCCAAGCCGTCGGCGGGCCCGTGTGCCGTCAGGTCGCGAGCGGATGTGGCTCTCCGGTCAGCGTGGCGACCACGACCGCCAGCTCGTCGACGGTGGCCGCGACGTAGGTCATCGTGCTGCTCGTCTGGTAGCCCGTCGAGGTATGTCCCGCGAACGACGCTGCCTCGCGGACCCCTGCTCCCGGACGCGCCCGGGCATGCGCGAGCAGACCGGCGGCAAGAGTCGGCGAGACGGGCTGTTCGCTGTCCAACGCGGGATCCGTACCGGTCGGCACTGCCGTCGTGTTGATCTCCAGGAGCTGGTGGTAAGTGAGGGCGCGCCGCAAACTCTTGTGACGTCGAGGCTTTCTGAGTTTCGAGGTGGGATTCCTCTGTGCCGTGACGTACTTGTCAGCTTCCGCAACCACGTAGATGTGCCTCGAGGCATCGATGAAGTTCGCCTTCGCCGACTGCCCGTCACGTGAGCCACGGCGGCGGACGGCGTGCGCTTGAACCTCGTTGGCGAGCGACATGAACTCGGAGCCGATGGCGTGTCGATATCTCCCCATTTCTTCTCCGGGAAACGCCAGTACACCGACCGGGGTGATGCCAAGGCGCTCGAGGAGAATCTTCGCCGTCAGCAAGTCGGACGGTGGCGCTGCGGGTTTGCCGGCGCGCGGGACGCTGGAGTCGTCGAGGCTCATCGCGACGGGTTGTCTCGCGAGTGGAGGGCGGCCAGTGCCTCGTCGAGCGTCGCCAGCACACCGGCCCTGGCGGGGCCGGGACACCGCGGGTGCCTCGGTGTCCGTGATCTACCAAGTCACGTCGGCACCGTTGCCCTGATCGGGTGATCGGTACAGCACGGCTCAACCGACGCTCCCAGTCAGGTGTGTCGATGTCGCATGGGACGAGCACGAGGCGAGGGAGTGCGGATGAAGAAGATGTTGACGATCTCGGCGGTCGTCGGGTTGGCCATCTCGGGTGTGGTTGTGGGAGCGGGGCCTGCGTCCGCTGAACCGTGGCCGTCGGGCTGCAGCTGGGGGATTTCGGGTCTGTACACGACCTACGCGAAGTGCACGAAAGGGCCTGGCAGCTATCGGGCGGTGGCCAAGTGCACGAGTACCCGATACGCCTACGGCAGCTGGCAGCCCGCGGGAAGCTACCCCGGTCAGTCGACAGCGTCGTGCTCGAATGTGCGCCCCATTTCGGCGTCCATCGGCCTCAGCCAGTCGTAACTCCGCAGGCGCACCGCGCGCTGTCTGCGACGGGCGTACGGGTGCCGGACGAGGGTCGCGAATCAGTGCGGCTCGCCAGAAGAACGGACCGTGACCGACCCGGGTGGAGTATCCCGGCGGATACCCACCCGGGTCGCGTCACGCGGGTTGAGCCATTTGTGCGAGCAGAGGTGTTTGTCGAGCGGGGGTGGGGTTGCCCTCGAAGCTGTGCTGGCGGAGGTCCGTCAGGGCATGCCGTTGTAGACGCCGGTGTTTCCCGTCATAGCGCAGTACGAACCCATGGCCGCGGCGGAGGTCGAGACGCTGGTAGCGGCGGTGGCGCCGACTGTGCAGCGCTACCTCACCGGCGAGATCGGCTGACCCGCTCCCGGATCGCGCGGACCGCCACGACGGGCGGGCCGTTCTCGAACCCCACGACCATCGACCTGCCCCAGCCGCCGACCCAGCCCTGCCGGTTCTTCAAGCCGGCCGTCGGTGACAGGGCGAGGAGCGCCGAGGTGCGGCGCAGCTCGATCGCCGTCCCGTCGCGGAATCCCGCGTACAGAAACCTCCCTTCCGGCACGTCGCTCACGTCGGCCCGCCGCCACCCGGTGCGCTCGACGACCCGGAGCCGGCGCCGCCAGCCGGCCGCCGCCCCGATCGAGAACGGCAGGCCGAACAGGGCCGCCAGCATCGGGACCACGCCGAAGCCGAGCTGGACCTGGTCTTCGTTCTGCTCGTCGATGGTGCGCACGTGCGCCGGGTCGGCCGGGTCGTAGACGACGATCACCTGCTCGCCGACGTGGTAATCGCGGCCCGAATCCCAGACGATCGCGTCGGTCCGGTCGCCGTGGCTCACCCGGATGTACGACGTGCCCTTGGCGCTGTGGAGCACGCTGACGACCACACCGGGCTCGTGGAAGCCGGTGGCGAGCAGATCGTCGGCGGCCGCACCGGCCAAGGCGACGCCGGTGAACCCGGCCGCGAGCACCACCGCCCAGCCCACGGCGAAGCCCGTCGCGCGGCGGGAAGCCCGGCGCAGGCGGGCATTCAGTTCCGGGTGGTCACCGTCGGCGGGATCCGCCGCGGGCAGCCACCGGCCGAAGTCCCCGGCGGCGGCCAGCGCACTGCGGTCCAGAACCCGCAACCCGTACCAGCCGACGGCGGTGAGCGCGAGGGCACCGATCAGGAGGGTCACGTTGCCCAGCAGATCGTCGTCGCCGGAGAAGAGCGAGTACACGGTGGCCGCGGCGCCGAGCCCGGAGAGGACCGAAAAGACGACGACGATGACCACCCAGAATGTCCGCATGGAGTGATCGTAGGGCCGTTGACCTGCGCGGACGCTGCGAGAAACGGCATACGACGACGAGGCAACCCGGCGGCCTTCCCGTGCGTGCAAGTGAGCAGGCGTCACATTTCGCCGACACCGTTCGCACATTCGGGGAAACGACGGGATTCGTATCCTTTCCCCATGAAGCCAACGTCTTCGGGGCCGGCCGCGAGAACACTCGCCGCTTCTCTGCGCGAAGAACCCGAAGAACGCGACGTCGGTCTTCGCCGGCTCGCGGACAAGTTGGGGTTCTGCCGCAGGTGCTGCTGATCGTGCGCTCACGTCCGGTCATGCCGACGAGCGGACGGGCTCGCCTGCGTCCCGCAGCTACCTCCCGTTCGCTCGGCAAGATGCCCGGCGGGGCGATCCCGCACTCGACGACCAGACCCCCCTGTGCAGGTCCAGGCAGGTCAGTTCGGCGTCCGCAGCGCCGTGCGTGCTGACTCAGCGCTTCCCGAAGTGGTCAGCGGTCGACGAACCGATCAGCGCGTTGTCCACGCAGGTCGAAATTCGGTACGTGACTAACGAACCCGTGCGGCGAGCCCAGGAGCGCCAGCAGACGCCGCAGTTCCAGGACGAGGTTTCGGTGGCCGCGTGCGTGGTCGCCAAGTTGTCCGATCGGGTCTACAGCACGCGCGAACGGCCAGTCGTCGGCAACCTGCAGGAGGCTCGCCGCGTCCACCCCGAGGATGAGGGCGACCGCTCTCTGGTTACCGACGAGCAGGCCGAAATGTGCTCCGGCTGTTGTGAAACGAATGCTTTCTACCGGGCATGAGGAGTGATGCGAATGTGGTGGTCGAGGCCTCGGCGTCGACGTGCGCCGCAGCCGTCTGGGCTTGGGGTGTTTCTGCTTGGGATCGGGATTGGAGTGCTCACCAACCTGGTGACCGCGAGCCCGGACCGGTGGCCGGGGTGGGCTCAGCCGGTGGTGAGGTGGTCGTGGCTCATCGGCGCGGCCGTGGTCGCGTCGGTCTGCGTGCGTGCCGGATGGCTGTGGCGCCGTGCGCGGTTACCGGCACCCGAGTGGACAGGCGAGAACCCGTATCCGGGCTTGGCCGCTTACGACGGTGACCGGGCGCCGGTGTTCTTCGGACGTACGGACGACCGGCGTGACCTGGTCCGACGGGTGCAGGACGGCTCTGCGCCCTCCCTTCGATTCGCGCCGGTCGTGGGTCCGTCGGGCAGCGGCAAGTCCTCCCTCGTGTTGGCCGGGCTGCTGCCGACGCTCGGTAGCCGGTGGACGGTTCTGGGACCGATCACCCCGGGCACATCCGGCGTTGACGAACTCACGCAACTGTTGGGCACGGAGGTTCGCGGGGCGGCGGAAACCGTGTTGGCGGCGGTGCAGGACGGCGGTCCCGCACCGGGACCAGAACCCGTATTGAAGGCTTTGCGGGCGGCGAGAGGGACCCGGCCGCGCGTGCTGCTGGTCGTCGATCAGTTTGAAGAAGCGGCGGTCAAGCACACCGAGAAGGAGCGAAATCTGTTTCTGGCTCTGCTGTACGCGCTGGTGACGCACGATCAGAGGCTGCATGTGGTCGCCACGGTGCGGTCGGAATGGATCGGCCGGTTCCAGGAAGGCCCCGGCGCCGGCGTATTCACCGATCTGATCATGGTGAACGTGCTCGGACCTCAGCAGATCCGCCAGGTCGTGGACGGACCCGCCGACCTGACCGATACGACGTTCGAGCCTGGCCTGGTGGAGGAGATCGTGCGCGACACCGGCCGCGGTGACGCGCTGCCGCTGCTCAGCTCGCTGCTCAGCGCGCTGTACGACGGCCTCGGCCGCGACCGATACATCAGCTGGGCCGACTATCTGAATGCCGGCAAGGTGGGAGGGGCGGTCGCCGGACGCGCGGAGACGGCTGTGGCCGCGTCCGGGCACGATCTGGACACGACGCTGACCACCTTGCTGCTGTTCGTGGACCTGCAGGGCGAGGAACCCACCCGCCGACCGGTGTGGGACGACGCGCTGGCCGCAGCGCAGCGCGATGTCGTGGTCGCGTTCGTCCAGACACACCTGCTCACGAGCGACACCAACACTGACGGTCGCGTTCTCTACGACGTAACGCACGAGGCATTGCTGCGCCAGTGGCGACCACTGGCCGACCACATCAAGACACACCGTGGCACGCTGCAGCGGATCACGGAACTGCTGGCGCTTGCGAAAGCGTGGGTGAACGCCGGGCGGTCCACGAGCTACTTGGTCCCCGGCGCGCGACTCGCCGACTTGAACTCGAACACCGCAGTGGCCCTGCCCGAGCCGCTCGCCGAGTTCGCCGCCGCCTGCACGGACAACGACGAGACCGACCTGCAGCGCCGCGCGAACGTGGCAGCCGAACACGCTCTGGAGATCCTCGACCACGACCCGGCGACCGCGATAAGCCTGTCGCTGGCCGCGTGCACCGAATTGACCCCGACCTCGACCGCGAGCACCGCGCTCTACCAGTCGCTGGCCACCGGCCTGCGGCACGTCCTCGCCGGACACACCGAGAACGTGTGCTGTGCCCGCGTCGCACAAGACGGTCGCGTCGCCACAGCGGACGAACAAGGCACGATACGGATCTGGTCCGCGGATGGCACCCTGCTGCACGACTTGACTGAAGATCGGGAGCCGGTCAGTGCGCTCACGTTCGCGCCGGACGGCCGACTCGCCTCCGGGGACACGGCGGGACGTGTCACCGTGTGGGGCGCCGACGGGAAGATGATCCACCACCTCGACGGCACCCTGCACCGAGTCACCAGCCTGGTATTCGCCGCCGACGGCCGGCTTGCGGCCGCAGGCCAGCACGCGCTATGCCTGTGGGACCCCGATGGAAGGCTGATCCGCCGATTAACCAGTGACGGAGAGCAGACAGCTGTCGTGTTCACGCCCGACGCCCTGCTGGTCACCACCGGTGAGAACGGGGAGATTCGGACCTGGGGCAGCAGCGGCCCAGAACAGCGCTGCCTCCAACCTGCCAAGGAGTCGTTGGTCACCGCGTTGGCGGTAAGCAGCAATGGGTGGATCGCTGCCGGCTACCGAAACGGCGCGGTGCGGGGCTGGCAGCCAGACGGCGCCCCCCTATCGTCTGACGACTCAGCAGAGGGCATCCTCGTCACGGTTGCCGGGCCGGTGCGTGATCTCGCCTTCTCCGAAACAGGTCACTTGTTCACAGTCGGCGGCAACGGCCGCGTGACCACCTGCAGACCGAACGACCCGTGCAACACGGTCACCGAATCGACCGATCCCGATATGATGGGGGTCTTTTCGCTGGTGTGCGGACCAGATGAGCTGCTGGCCACAGTCATAATGGGCGAGGTGCGGTTGTGTGATCCCGAGGGCATGGTCGCTCGCATCAAGATGGCGGGAACGACTCACATGACTGTCCTTGACTTCAGCGCGCATGGCTGGTTGTTGACGGCCACATCCAGCACGGTGCACATCTGGGACATCAGTCGGCTTGCGCGGTTGCTGCCCCGAGGTGAAGGTGCTGCTCAGTTCAAGGAACTCGTCGTATCGGATGCCGGGCTAATGACGGATACGGTCAGCGTTCTCCGCATCGGTTCCGGGCGGTGGGCAGTCGGCCCGGGACATCGCCGCGCCGATGCCGATGGCACGAACGTGAAAGTCAGGACTGCCGACGGTGCCCTGATCCACACGCTCACCGGAGATCAGAACCAAAAAGCAAGGCACTTGGCATTCGCGCCCGACGGGCGCCTCGCCGCCGTATTCGACCGCGCGGTGTGGGTCTGGGACTGTGACGGCAATTTGCTGAACACCCTCGACGCGCACGAATCAACAGTGGGCCGAATGAGCTTCGCGCCGGACGGCCGGCTCATCACCGCCACCACCAGCGGAGCACTCCGGATCTGGAACACCGCGGGTGAGGTCCATGTGCTCGAAAAGGCGAAAGACAACGAAGAAACTCTCGCTTTCGCGTTCGCCGAAGACGGTCGGCTGGCGGCCGCGTCGGCTGGCAACACCGCTCGCCTCTGGGACCGCGACGGCGTCCTACAACATTTACTCACGGGTCACACCAAACCGGTTGAACACCTGGCCTTCGCCCCAGACGGTGTCCTGTTCACTGCAGCCGGGGACGGCGGCGTTCGCCGCTGGAGCCGAGACGGGGCTCCCTTGCAGATGCTCGACGTCCCCCGCGATGGCAGGATCAGTGGTCTCGCGGTTACCGACGCGGGATTGGTCATCGCCGGCGGCGGATGGGATCACACCATGTGGGTGTGGGCCCCAGACGGACGGCTGCTGTACGAGCTGCTCCCAGGCGACCGCAGCCTCGGTATCAGCATGCTGGCGTGTGGCCGGAAAGGCCAGCTCATCACGGCCGGCGTCGACAGAGTCAGATATTGGCCAGGGGTGCTTCCTCTGCCAGATCTCATCGCCGACGCCAGACGATGCACCCTGCCACCCCTCGCGCCACCACTTCGCCACCGCTGGATGTTGCCAGACGAATCCAAGACTACGTAGGTGCGGCCAGCCGTTCGCAGACCATGTTCGGCCACGCCGGTCCAGACAAGCGGGCGCCCGCACGCAAAGCTGAGCGCTGGACGGAACTTCGACACCTCCCGTCGAAGCGCGATTCCCCGACCCCTGCCGGGCTCGAACGGGCTGCCACCCCACCGTACGACGGGCAGGATGCACCCGTACCCAGTAGATGCGCCTGGGCGAGCTCGATGCGATGGTAGGCCGCAGGCGCCGGCGCCACGGGCTGAGTTTGTTGCATCGCCGGTCGGGCCAGCGACTACCCGCACAAGGGGTGGCCCTGTGGCCGAGAAACGACGCGTCGCGGTGCGCCGGCTCCAGCGCGAGGTCGCCGGGGACCCGCGACCGGCGAGGTCTTCACCTGCCCCGCGTCAGCCTCTACCTCGCCGACCTGCAAGTCGGCCAGGTCTGGATCCCCGACGATGACCCGGCCAGGCGGCGCGGACGAACAGTGCACTCTGTTCATAGTTGCGTCAAGTTTCGAAGCAGTCAGAATGAAGCGGAAGCGAGACCGGCGGTGAAGGCAGTGCGTTTCCCCGAGTACGGCGCCCCCGGCGTCCTGCGCTGCGAAGACGTGGAGCAGCTCACGCCCGGTGCCGGTGAAGTTCGGATCCGCGTCGCCGCGATGTCGTTTCGCTCGCAAGGGAAGACCGGCCGTGGACTCATTGGCGCCGGATGCCCGCGATCAGGTTTTCCCAGTTTTCGTGAGCGATTCGCGCCCGGTCGGCGTCGCTGATCGGGGCGGTCGCCACGAACCGCCGGGCGGAACCGCTGTGCTCGCGGTTGAACGGGTGGTCCGAGGCGTACATGATCCGGTCCGCGCCCACGGTCTCCAGGCTCCATCGCAGGTACCGGTGGCTGGCGATGCCGCCCGGGGTGATGAAGACGTTCGTGCGGAAGTACTCCGCGATCGGTCGCTCCAGCGTGGTCACCGCGTCCAGGGCCGCCACGCGGTCGAGGTAGAACAGCACGACCTCGCCCCAGTGCCCCAGGATCAGCTGTAGCCCCGGGAACCGGTCGAAGACCCCGGCGACGATCAGCCGGAGCGCGGTCAGCCCGGCGTCGTAGTGCCAGCCGAACGTCCCGGTGGCCAGCAGCTCGTCCACCGGACCGCCGAAGCGCCGGTAGTAGGCCCCGGTGACCGCCGGGACCGGCACGCTCGGGTGCAGGTACACCGGGGCGCGCAGGTCCTCGGCGGCCTCGAAGATGTCCCAGAAGCGCGGCTCGTCGAGGGCCTGGCCGCGGGAGTTCGCGTTCACCAGCGCCCCGTCGAACCCGAGGTCCGCGACGGCCCGCCGCAGCTCGTCGGCCGCTGCCGAGGGCGTGGACGTCGCGAGGGCCGCGAACCCCCGGAACCGCCCGGGATACCGGCCGACGGCGTCGGCGAGGACGTCGTTGGTGGGACGTTGCAGGGCGACGGCCTCGGCGGGGTCGAGGTCCTGCAAGCCGGGCGTCGTGAGCGACAGCACGGCGGTGTCGATCCCGGCGTCGTCCATCGCGGCGACGCGGCCTTCGCCGAGGTCGAGCAACGCGGTACTGGCGACCGCCCGGCTCATCATCGGCGCGGCGAGCGCGGGGTCGTGCCGCCGCCACGCCGCGACGACGTCGGCCGTGGCGAAGTGCTCCTCGAGCCCGTAGAGCCTCATCGGATGGTCTTGAGCGCGCCGGCCCAGGATTCGAGCTGGTCGAACAGCACCGACGCGGCGCCGTCGTGCATCGGGGACGGGGCGAACTCGGCGAAGTTCTCGAAGTCGGTGAAGAGCGAGAACGACAACTGCTGGCGCACGTGGGCCAGCTGCAGCTCACTGCAGATCGCCCGCAGGTGCTCGATGGCGCGGGCGCCGCCGAGCGCGCCGTAGGAGACGAAGGCGGCGGCCTTGTTGTTCCACTCGGCGTAGAGGTAGTCGATGGCGTTCTTCAGGACGCCCGAGGTGGAGTGGTTGTACTCGGGGGTGACGAAGACGAACCCGTCGTAGGCGGCGATCGTGGCGGACCAGGCCTTGGTGTGGTCGTTGGTGTAGACGCCCCGGCTGGCGGACACGGCCTCGTCCAGGTGCGGGAGCGGGTGGTCGAGCAGGTCGATGAGCTCGTAGTCGGCGTCCGGCCGTTCCTTGGCCTTGGCCAGCACCCATCTCGCCACGGCTTCGCCCTTCCGGCCGGGACGGGTGCTGCCGAGGATGATCGCGATCTTCACGGGAAGTCCTTTCGCTTGAATATTCAAGTCAGACGCTAGCACGATGACGTGAATTTTCAAGTCAGCTAGACTGTGGTGGTGGCGGAACCCGAGCAGCGCTGGCTCACGAATGACGAGCTGTCGGCATGGCGCGCTTTCATGCGGCTCGCCCAGCGGCTGCCGGCGTCCCTGGAAGCGCAGCTGCAGCGTGACGCGCGGCTGAGCTTCCTCGAGTACTACGTGCTCGCGCACCTGTCGGAACAGCCGGATCGCCGGGCGCGGATGAGCGAGCTGGCGGCCTTGGCGAACACGGAGCTGTCGCGGCTGTCCCACCTGATCGGCCGCCTGGAGAAGCGCGGCTTCGCATGCCGGGAACCGGACCCGGGCAACGGCCGGTACACGCAGGCGATCCTGACGGACGCAGGCTTCGCGCACCTGGAGTCGGTCGCGCCCGGGCACGTCGAGCGGGTGCGGGAGCTGTTCGCCGACCCCCTGACCCCGGCGGAGCTGCGCACGCTGCGCCGGATCGCGGACAAGGTGCTGGCTCGCGTCGACGACCAAGCCGAATAGCCGGAGGCCCGCCGCCGCGGTCGGCACGTCTCATCACCGCCCACGGTAAAGAAAGCACCGCCAGGACACCGCTACCTGTCCTGACACCGAACGCGAGGCTGAGGACCTGCCGCCCGGAGTCGTTGCCGCGGCGGGGGGCGAGTTGCCTGCCGCCCTGCACGCCGTGCCCCCGCTCGCGCACTGGCCGCAAACCCTTCGCAGCCGATGCGACGAGGCCTTCACTCGAATCGGCCGCAGACAGACCGAACCGGCTATCGGCGCGCGGATCGCCGAGCGAACGTGGCAGCGGACGATCCGCGCTGCGCGACTCTGCCGGACACTCAGACCAGGATCGTGTTGCTGCGCGGACCTACATCTCGGCAACGTCCTGGACGGCGGTGCGTCGCGGGATCTCGTCGCGATCGATCCGAAGCGTTTGGGTGATCCGTGTTTCGACGGCATGCGGGCTCGACGGGGACAAGCCAGGAGCCTGCAGTCATGGAGGCTGCCGTCCACCCCATCGACCAGGACGGGCCCGTGGCCCACCACCATGTCGATGAATTCGCGGGTACGCACGTAACGCTCGCTTTGGCTGCCGATCACCCAGCCAAGCCGGTGACCCGACGTCGGTGATCACCATGGAGGGGCGGACATGGTCATGGTTGGGGGCTCCGACAAGATCTGGTGGCATGTCGACCGCGTCCAGTCGCGATGACGGTGGCGAGTCGATGTTCCGAGGCCCGCACCGGCTGACGTCCGACGAGTACGCCGGCGCCTGGACTGATGCTATGTCGGGAGCCGTCAACGTCCTTCGCGGTCGGTCGAGTGCAAAGCCTCCAACGGCGTACCGCCCGTCTCGCTCGTGGCGAGGAGAACCTTTGTGTGCAGGGCACCGGATTCCAGTCCTGCATGCACGGCGGCGGCCTCGGCCAGCGGCCGGATCGTATGCGGCCGAAGCGTCAGGCGCTGCTCGCCGAGCCGGGTCATCACCTCGCTCAACGCTGATCGGATGCCGTCGGGGACGGAGCTGGAGAGGGTGACGCCGATCTGCGGGCCGCGTGGATCGGACAGGGTGATCACGCGTTCCGGGCCACCCGCCAGGCGGACCGCGGTCTCGAGGTCGGAGCGGCCGGCCGCGTCGAACACGGCGTCCACCGCGGTCACGCTGTCGCCGAGCGGCCGTGCGTAATCGATCGGAGTCGCACCCCACTGCCCGGTCACGGCGAAATCCTGTTCGCGTACAGCCGAGATCACGGTGACGCCGGCCGCGACGGCCAGTTGTGTGGCGATGGTCCCGACCGCACCGGCGCCGCCGAGGATCAGCAGCGTCTCGCCTGCGGTGACCCCGAGCAGGCGCAGGACACGCACGGCGGCCTCGCCTGAGGCGGGAACCGC
This sequence comes from Amycolatopsis sp. NBC_00355, assembly GCF_036104975.1. GTDB lineage: Bacteria > Actinomycetota > Actinomycetes > Mycobacteriales > Pseudonocardiaceae > Amycolatopsis. Next base: position 9,944,278 of record NZ_CP107982.1, read on the forward strand.
GGCGGCGTCGGCCCAGGTGACCGCCTCGGGCTTACGGACCCAGTAGTCCGCCACCACGTACTCGGCATAACCGCCCAGGCCGGGTAAGGACGCGGCGACGTCGTCGCCCGGCGCGACGTCGTCCACCCCTGGGCCGACCGCGTCGACGACACCTGCCGCCTCGAAGCCGAGGATCGCGGGATCGGCCATCGGGAACGCGTGCCGCAGGTGGCCGGCTCGAATCGCCAGGTCGGTCGGGCCGACGCCGGCCAGCCGGACGGCCAGCCGGATCTGGCCGGGCCCGGGTTCGGGAAGGGCGACCTCGGACCTGTTCAGCACGTCCGGTGTGCCGTAGCCGGACATCACCATCGCTTGCATCGAACCTCCACTAAGGACATATCAGGTTGAGAGCCGCTACCGCGCGGGCGTGTGCCGGGTGGGGAGCAGACCGAGGGCGAGCAGGCTTTCCGCGGTCGCGACGACGGCGTCCGCGGCGGAGCGCGGTTGCCACTCGAGTACCGTGCGGGCCTTCTCGTTGGAGACGTGGCGGATCACGCCGAGGTTGGGCAGCATGCCCTGCAACGCCGGGGTGTTCTCGGCCGCGGCGCGGACCACGTCGTCCGGCAGTTCGGTGGCGGGCACCGCGTTCGCCGCGTCGCCGAGCCGGTCGCGGATGGCCAGGGCGATTTCGTGCAGGGACACCGCATCGCCCGCGGCGGCGATGAACCGCTGCCCGGCGGCCTTGGGGCTGGTCATCGCGCGCAGGTGCAGGTCGGCGGCGTCCCGGACGTCGACCACCGCGAAGTACAGGCGAGGGGTGCCGGGCATGGCGCCGGTGAACAGCTGGCTGATCATGCCGATCGAGGAGGAGGAATCGGCGCCGACGACCGGTCCGAAGATGCCGACCGGGTTGACCACGGCCAGCTCCAGGCCGTTGCCCTCGTGCTCGACGAACTCCCACGCCGCGCGTTCGGCCACGGCCTTGGATTTGATGTACGGGGCGATCGGCCCGGTCGTGTCCGTCCAGTCCTCTTCGGTGAACGCGCGATCGGTCTCGGGGTGGCCGTAGCCGATCGCGGCGAACGAGGACGTGACGACCACCCGCCGCACCCGGGCGTCACGCGCAGCGCGCAGCACCCGCAGCGTGCCTTCCCGCGCGGGCACGATCAGCTCGTCCTCGTGCTCGGGCTCCCCGGCGGGGAACGGAGAGGCGACGTGCAGGACGTACCGGCAGCCGGCCACGGCGTCGGTCCAGCCCGCGTCGCCGGTGAGGTCGGCCGTGACGAAGGTGAGTGCTTCACCCGCGGTAACGCCCATGGCCTCGAGGTTCCGCCGGACCCGGGGTTCGCGATCCGGGGAGCGCACCGTGGTGCGCACGCGGTAGCCCGCGGCCAGGGCCTGGGCGATGATGCGACCGCCCAGAAACCCGGAGCCTCCGGTGACGAGGATGGTGTCGCTGGAACCGCTGGTCATCGATGTGTGCCTTTCAACGTGTCGTGTCGGCGGTGAGAGCAGGGAGCAGCAGGGCATCCATCACGGCGATCAGCTGCTGCGCGGTGGCTTCTTCGCCGTTGAAGAGCTTCTCGATGAAGAAGCTGCCGAGCAGGAACATCTCGGCGTGCTCCAGCGCCGGGTTGTCCGGCCGGATCGCCCCACGCTCGACGTGCCGCTCCAAAATCGTGTGCAGCGCCTTGAGGTAGGGGGCGAGCAGGACGTCGCGCAGGGCCTGGGCCAGTGCCGGGTCGGACATCACCGCCTGCCAGATCCCCAGCGTGGGGGCGCCTGCGGGATGGGGTGGGGGCATGCGCCGGGCCAGTGCGACCAGGTCCCCGCGCAGGTCGCCGGTGTCGATCGGGGGCAACGGCGGGTATTTGCGGGTGCGGAGCGCGGTGATCACCAGGGTGGGTTTGTTGTCCCACTGCCGGTACAGCGTGGCGGTACTGGACCGGGTGCGCCGCGCGACCTCGTCGACCGTGGCGTGGTCGTAGCCGACCTCGGCGACCAGCTCGAACGTCGCGTCCAGGATCTCGCGTTCCCGCTCGGCGGTCAGCCGCTTACGCCGCACCGACCTCGCTGCCGGCGTTGGCGGCGTCTGCTTGCTCATGGCTGAACTCCCCGAGCCCGGCGTCGGTCACTGGGAGTTCACGCGCCGGGCATGTATCGAAAACGTACTTTCGAAAGTAGGCTGTCGAAAACGCGTTGTCAAACAGCGCCCTTCGGGAGCACGGGAGCTGTCCTGGCTCCCCTTCCTCCATGAGGGCGAACACTCGCTGATGCCGTCACCACGCTGCCGCGACGCGCGCACACGCCGGCATGCGCAGGTCGGCGGCTCGGGTGCGGACCGTCGGGGTGGACATCGGAGAAGCCGGCGCGCGGTGGCCTCCCGGTGGGGCCTCGTACTCGGGGAGCTGTTCGCGAGCGGGGCCTCATCAGCCGTCATCCGCTGTCGGTGGCATGACGGACGCCGACGGTGCTCAAGCGCAGCCCGGGTCGAAGAGATCCGGTGGACGTGTACCCGTTCATCGAGGCGGAGAACGCTGCCAAGGGCGACAACGTCAGGTGCGTGTGCATCCTGCTGAAGGTCTCCCGAGCCGCCTATTACACCCACCGCTGTGCCGAGCCATCCCACCGCGCACGCCAGGAAGAGCAAGCGATGTCAACACGCGTTGGTGCGGGGACATCACCTGCATCCGCACCTGGGAAGGGTGGCTGGATCCGGCCACGGTGATCGACCTCGGCTCCCGTCGTGTCGTCGGCTGGTCCACCGCTGATCATCTGCGCACCGACCTCATCGCCGAGGCGCTCGGCAACGCCGTCACCCAGCGTCGGCCGGGAATCCGGGGTGATCTTCCACTCCGATCGTGCCCGCCAATACAACTGACTGACCGACGCGGCCGGCCCACCCGGATTGCCGCACACAAAGCGATCTTCGGCCAGCCGGTTTCCGTGCATGCGGCTGGTCACACGTTCGAGTGTTTCCGTGGTGGAGCCGTGAGACTCAGGAAATGCCGCGGAAGAAAGCGCGGATGTCGTCCGCGAGCAGCTTCGGCTCCTCCATCGCGGGGAAGTGACCGCCCTGGGTGAACTCGCTCCAGTGGCCGATCGCTTTCCACGGGTCCATCGCGCGGCGCACGAGAGGGTGGGTGTCGAACACGGCCCATCCGGACGGCACGCCGGAGGCCATGACCAAGTCGAGTCCGGAGTGCTCGGACTCGTAGTAGAACTGCGCGCTCGACGCGCCGCTGCGGGTGAACCAGTACAGGCTGATGTTCGTGAGGAGCTGGTCGCGGTCGACCGACTCGTCCGGCGTCCGGTAGGCGCCGCCGGTCCTGGTCTTGAACTTCTCGGCGATCCACGCGAGCTGGGCGACCGGCGAGTCGGTGAGTGCCGCGCCGATCGTGTCGGGACGGTGGTCCTGCATCAGGAGATATCCGTGATCGGCCGCGTCCTCGGTGCGCACTGCTTCGATCTGGGCGATCTCGTCATCGGACAGGCCCTCGGGGAAAGGGAACTTGACGCCGAGCAACCCGAGCAGCCGGGGGTCGCAGCCGATGTGTGTGCCGATGACCCGCTCCGGGTGGAGTGCCGCGAGGCGGCCGGTGGTGCCCGCACCGACGTCGGTGCCGTGCGCTGCGAACCGCGCGTAGCCGAGCCGCGTCATGATCTCGGCGTAAGCGTCCGTCGTGCGCGCCAGCTCCCAGCCGGTTCCTGACAGCGGGGTGGAGAACCCGAAGCCGGGCAGCGACGGGATGACCACGTGGAACTCGTCGGTCAGCAGCGGGATGAGTCGCTGGTAGTCGACGAACGATCCCGGCCAGCCGTGGTTCAGGACCAGCGGGGTGGCCTGCGGGTTCGCCGATCGAACGTGGACGACGTGGAACGTCTGGCCGTCGACGACCGTCGTGGACTGTTCGAGCTCGTTGAGCTTCTCCTCCTGCGCGCGCCAGTCGAATCCGTCGCGCCAGTACTCGGCGAGCTCCTTCAGGTACACCAGTGGGATGCCGCGGCTGAAGTCGGTGCGATCGTCCCGGTCCGGCGTGGGGATCGGCCAGCGCGTGTGTGCCAGCCGGTTGCGCAGGTCGTCGATACCCGTCTGCGGGATGTCGATGCGGAACGGGGTGAGGGTGTTGTTCTCGGTCATGACGGTGACGTTCGCAGACAATGCGGCAGGTTGGCTTCCGCAATAGCTGGCACGATCGAGAACATGTTGGAGACCTCGGCCCGTCTGCTCGAACTGCTGTCGTTGCTCCAGCTCAAGCGCGACTGGACGAGCACCGAGCTCGCCGGCCGGCTCGACGTGAGCACCAGGACTGTGCGCGCCGACATCGGCAAGCTGCGGTCGCTCGGGTATCCCGTGGACGCGCGCCGCGGCGTCGCGGGCGGGTACCGGCTGGCCGCTGGGACGGCGATGCCCCCGCTGCTGCTCGACGACGATGAGGCCGTCGCCGTCGCGGTCGGACTGGGTGCGGTCGCGACCCAACGGCTCGGAGTCGAAGAGACATCGCTCACCGCGCTCGCGAAGCTGGAGCAGGTGCTGCCCTCGCGTCTGCGTCGGCGCGTGGAGGCGGTACGCGAGGCGACGAGCGTTGTTCCAGGGGCGGGGCCGCCGCTGGATCTCTCGGTTCTCGGCGCGGTCGCCGCCGCGATCCGCGGCCACGAACGGCTCCGGTTCGGGTACACGAAGCGCGGGGGCGACAAAGAGGCGCGCCACACCGAACCGCAACGGCTGGTCAGCTGGGGAGCGCTCTGGTATCTGCTCGCGTGGGATCTCGACCGTGACGACTGGCGGGTCTTCCGGGTCGACCGCATGGTTCCGCACGCACCGACGGGTGCGCGGTTCCGGCCGCGGGTGATCCCGCGCGACAGGGTCGTCGAGTTCGTCGTCGGACGCATCAGCAAGGGAGCCTGGAACTACCGCGCCCGGGTACTCGTGCACGCTCCCGCCGCCACGGTCGCCGCGAAGATCCACATCCCGGTCGACATCGAGGTGGTCGACGAGTTCACGTGCCAAGTCGAGGTGGGTTCCGACGACCCGGACCGGCTCGCGTTGTGGATGACCCAGCTCGACGTCGACATCGAGGTGATCGACGGAGACGAGCTCGCGGTGGCGTTCGAGCGCCTCGCGACGAGGTTGCGCCGCGCGGCGGGCGACGCATCCACGTGAATCTTCAGCGCGAGTGCGATGGCGGTTCGAGCGTTACGGAGGGTGGCAACGGTTTGCGCTGGGTTCGCCAGCCGGCGACCGCAACGACGAGGCTTGAGAGCCCAATCCGTTGGCGACGACCGTGTTGATCACCTCGAAAGGGCGTCGCGGTAGGAGGGCAGTCTCCCTCAGCGGTGGAAGCGTGTCGTCTTCTCCAACGGCTCGCGGCCGACGGTGACGGAGTTGATCGCCGCCGTCGGGTCGGCGTAGCCGAACGCGATACCGAACAACAGCTTCCCGCCGGTGATGCCGAGCGTCTCGCGCACCGTGTCGGCGTAGAAACTCAGCAGTGCCTGAGGGCAACTGGCCACCCCGTAGGCAGCCATGGCCAGCAGCAGCGTCTGCGCGTACATGCCGACGTCGGCGGTCAACCGCGCGTCGCCGGACTCCGGCGCGTACAGCAGGGCGACGTGGGGCGCGTCGTAGAAGCTGAGGCTCTTGGTGTCGTACGCGGCACGTAGCTCGCGGTCGTCGCGGCCGATACCGAGCGCGTCGTAGACCGCGGCGCCGAACGCAACGCGCCGCCCTTGGTGCACCGGCGAGTAAATGTCGTCGCTGTAGGGGAAATCGACGGTTTGCCGACCCGCCCGGCCTGCGGCCACGAGTGCTCCGGCGAGGTTGTCCCGCGCGGCTCCGCTGACCACCTCGACCTGCCAGGGCTGCGCGTTGGAGTTCGACGGCGCGGCGCCGGCCAGGTGGAAGACGGCTTCGATCGTCTCGTCCGGGACGGGGTCGGGCAGGAACGCCCGGGTCGCACGCCGGGCGCGGATGAGCTGCTCCGCCATCCCGCTCGTCACTGTGCCCATACTTCCTCCTCAAGTAAACGCAGACGTTTACCTGGATGACCGTAGTGGACACCCCGCGTCATGTAAACGCTGCCGTATACTTGGTGGCATGAGCGAGGAACCAGCACGCCGAGCCGGCCGGGGCGGCCGGGAACGCGTGGTGACCGCCGCGATCAGCCTGTTCGCGGCGCGCGGCATCACCGCGACCACGATGGAGGACATCGCCGCCCACGCCCCGGTGTCCAAGCGGACCCTGTACGCCCACTTCCCCACCAAGCAGGACCTCGTCCTGGCCCAGCTGGACCACCTCCTGCGGTCCGGCTACTCGCTGCTCGAAACCCTCGGACGCGACGACCTGCCCCCTCGCGACCGGCTCCTCGCGATGTTCGCGGTGCGACCGTGGCCGGACGGAACCGTCCACGGCTGCCCGTTCATCCACGCCGCGGTCGAGCACCCAGACCCCGCCGACCGCGTGCACGCCTTCGCACGCAAGCAGAAACTCCTCATGCTCACCCTGGTGACCGGTCTGCTGGACGAACTCGGCATCGCCGAGCCGGAACCGCTGGCCGAGCAGCTCGTCACCCTCTCCGACGGCGCCGCCAGCCGCGCGATGGTGCTCAACGACCCCGACTACGGCCGTCACGCCCGCAAGGCCGCCGAAACACTGCTCGACCACGCGCCGCGTCGCCCCGGAAAGTAGACCGCGCTACGGGGCTGCCCGGCGGTGTCAGGCGGGCCTGCCCGGCATTCGCTCATGCCGCTGACCGGTCGTTCGCCCACACGGCCCGGCGACAGGAGACTGCGCGATCGGATCCACCGCGCAGCACCTCTTCCGGCGCCGGCTCACGTTTCGGGACAGCTGACGTACCCGGCTTGGAACCGGACGAGCTGAAGTCCTACAGTCTCTTCGCTCGGCGGCCGAGCCCGGAGGAGGTGCGTCGCGCGCCCGGTTCGGTGCTGTGCAACGAGAGCGGGATGGGCCCGATATTCGCTGCACGGTGCTGGGTCTGCGGCCGCAACAGGGAAACCGAAAGCCCGCACGGCCGCCGCGTGAACCTGTCGATTTTCTGTCGGAGTCGCGCACGGGCCTCCGCGGCGGGAAGCACGATCCGCGTTGTTCGTTCGGACAGTCCGGCGGCGACCATACTCGTGACGGTTGCGAAACCCGCTGCCCGTGTGGTGGGCGTGAAGGTGCTGCCGGGCCGGGGAAGCGGTGCCTGCGAATGACGTCCTGACCGTGCGGCCGACCGGCGGGCGTGCTCGCGCGGGTTGCCCGTCAGTCTCGTGTTCACTGCCTCCTTTTTCGCGATTCCCTGTGGGAAGATGATCCACAAGGGGAGACGAAGTCTCGGGTTTTGCGCAGGGACCGGCGTGCGAGAATTCGGGTACGTTCGTCCGGGTACGAGGACTGCGGCTTGACGGGAGCGGCCTCTTTCTCACCCGGAGCCGGTGTCGCGGCGACGGGGATTCGCGCGTGGGCGCACCACATGCCCGTCCGCGGCCGCTCGGGGTGACCGGATGGGAGAGGTGGCTGCGTGGCGACAGGTGTCGACTTCTGATGGGCGGCTCGCCTTCGCGCCAGGAGACGGGGCTGCGCATCAACGTCCTGGGCTCGCTGGAGTGCTGGTCCGGCACGCGCCGGATCCACCTCGGCGGGGCCGTCCAGGAGCGCGTGATGGTCGCCCTGCTGCTCGAGTCCGGGCAGGTGCTCAGCATCTCCCAGCTGGTCGACTCCGTCTGGGACGACGACCCGCCCGCCACCGCGACGCACCAGGTGCGCAAGGCCGTCGCCCGGCTGCGCCAGGTCATCCCGGCCGGCGGCGAGGTCATCGTGACCGAGGGCCCGGGTTACCGCGCCGTCCTGCCCGCGGAGCAGGTCGACCTGAACGTCTTCCTGAACCTGCTGGAGAAGGCCCGGCGGGCGTCGTCGGACCGCAACTGGGACGAAGCCGCCACGCACCTGCAGGGCGCGCTCGCGCTGCGGCGCGGGTCCGTGCTCGCCGGCAGCGGCGGGCCCGCGATCAAGGCCGCGGACGTCGCGCTGCAGGAACGGTACCTGGACGCCGTCGAGCAGCTGACCGACCTGCGCCTCTCGCGCGGTGAGTCCCGGGAGCTGGTCAGCGAGCTGCGGGAGCACGTCGCGGCCCACCCGCTGCGGGAGAAGCTGCGGGCCCAGCTGATGCTCGCCCTGTACCGCTCGGGCCGGCAGGCGGACGCGCTGGAGGAGTACCGGAAGGTCGGCGCGCTGCTGTCGGAGGAGCTGGGGATCTACCCGGGCAGCGACCTGTCGGACCTGTACGAACGCCTGCTGCGCAACGATCCCGCCCTCGAACCACCCCGGGAAGCGCCCGAGCCCGCGCGAGCCGCGGAGCCGCCGGCCGCCGTTGTCGCCCGGACGCTGCCCTACGACCTCGCGGACTTCACCGGCCGCAAGCCCGAGCTGGACGGCCTGCTGAGCCGGCTCGACGCGCCCGCCGACCGCGGGCCGCGGATCGTCGCGATCGACGGCATGGGCGGCGTCGGGAAGACGTCGCTGGCCGTGCGCGCCGCGCACCTGCTCGCCGAGCGCTACCCGGACGGGCAGCTGTACGTCAACCTCCGCGGGTACACCTCCGGCGGGCAGCCGCTGTCGCCCCGCAACGCCGCCGAGGCCCTGCTGGGCATGCTCGGCGTGGAGGCCGACCAGCTGCCCGACGACGCCGAGGCGCGGGCCAGGCTCTGGCGCACGATGACCGCGGAGAGCCGGCTGATCGTCCTGCTGGACAACGCTTTCGACGTCGCCCAGGTCTGGCCGCTGCTGCCGCTCGGCCCCGGCTCGCTCGTGCTCGTCACGAGCCGGACGCGGCTGATCGACCTGGACGGCGCGCACTGGCTCTCGCTCGGCACGATGACGACCGAGGACGGCGTCGCGATGGCCGCCCGGGTGCTGGGCACCCGGCGCGTGGAAGCCGAGGCCGACGCGGCGGCCGAGCTCGTCGCGCTGTGCGGGCACCTGCCGCTGGCGATGCGGATCGCGCTGAGCAGGCTCGGCAACCGCCCGAGGTGGCCGATCGGCTACCTCGTGGACCGGATGAGCGACGAGTCGCGCCGCCTGGACGAGCTCAAGTCCGGCGAGCGCGGGGTGGACCTCACGTTGCGGATCTCCTACGAAGGGCTCGGGCCGCGCCACCGCACCGCGTTCCGCATGCTGGGGGTGCACCCCGGACGTGACATCGATGTCTATTCGTCGGCGGCGCTGCTGGGCCTGTCCCCCCACACCGCGGAGGCCGTGCTCGAGGTGCTGCTGGACGCGCACATGCTGCAGCAGCACGAGATCGGCTACTACACCTTCCACGACCTGGTGCGCAGCTTCGTCAACCAGCTCGACCAGGTCGAGTGCGCGGGCACCGACGCCGGCCAGGTCGCGGCCGGCTACGAGCGGCTGCTCGACTACTTCGTGGACGTCACCGACCACGTCTGCGACCTGCTGTTCCCCGGTCGCGCGCGGTTGCCGGCCGGTACCGGGGAAAGCGATCCCGCGCTGCCGCACCTGCCGACCCGCGAAGCGGCGCGCAAGTGGCTCGACCGGGAGCAGGCGACCCTGCGGGAAGCTGTCGCGCTCGCGCACGGCCGGGGGTTCGACCGGCACGTCGCCCGGCTCGCCCGCAACGTCGTCTTCCAGCTGGACGCGGACGGGCTGTTCGCGGAGTTCGTCGAGATGGCGCAGGTGTCCGTGGTCTCCTCGCGCCGGCTCGGCGACGCCGAACTGCTGCGCCTGAGCCTGTCGAACTCCGCGGTGGCGAACTGGAAGCTCGGCAAGTTCGCCGAAGGGATCGAAGCGGCGTCGGAGGCGCTGGCCATCGCGTCGGACCTGGGCGACCGGCGTGGTGTCGCGAAGGACACCGGCATGCTCGGCCTGCTGCTGTGCACCTGCGGCCGGTTCGACGAGGCGCTCCCGCTGCTGCAGGAGTCCATCCGGATCAAGCGGGAGCTCGGCGCCGGCCGGGCCGAGGCGGAGTCGCTGGTCAACCTCAGTTCCCTGTACGAACAGTGGGGCCGCTACGCCGAAGCGGTCGACACGGCGAAGCGGGCCCTGACGCTGAACCGCGAGCTCGGGGCCCGGGAGAACGAGCTCGTCGCGCTCATCGACCTGTCGCTCGCCCACCTCGGGACGGGCGCGGTCGAGGAGGCCGACGAGCAGCTGCGGGTCGCTCGTGAGCTGGGCGAGGACTTCGGCGCGCCCGGTGACGTCGCGCTGGTGTACGCGCTGTCGGCCCTGGCCGGGTACCGGCTCGGCCGGGTCGAGGAGGCCCGGCGGTTCGTCGACCTCGGGCTGGCGCACCAGAAGGCGCACTGGACGCCGATCCGGCGGGTCGTCATCGACAACCTGATCGGCCGCCTGCGCCGGCTCGAAGGCGACTACGCCGAGGCGCTCGTGCTGCACGAGCGCGCCCACGCGCTGGCCGCCGGGATCGGCTACCGGATCGAAGAGGCCCGCGCGCTGGTCGGCCTGTCCGACGTGCACGCCGCGCGAGGCGCCGCGGACCAGGCCACGGACTGCCTCGAGCGGGCCGGTGAGATCTTCCGGACCGCCGGGGTCCCGCCCAGAGCCCGCTCCTGACGTCCGCGCGCCGGCGGGAACGAATCGGTATCCGGCGCGGGCAGTGTGGCAGGAGGTACAGCCATGTCACGAGGTGTCGTGGCCGCGGGACGACTTCGGCGGACCGCAGGTCATCGAAGTGCGGGGAGTCGCGATGAGACGGCGGTGGGTGGACGGTCAGGTCGGTGCTCCGGGCCGTGACGAGGACGTGGGGCCATGAGCCCGGCCTCGCGGTTGCTGCTCTGCTTCCCCTCGCTCGCGTTCGCGCGGAAGGCCGTGCGCAGCGGTCTCGACCTCCGGCTGGTCGTCGACGTCGGCCAGCGCGCCCTGTTCGCGCCCTTCGCCGCCGACCGGCTGACGCTGGTGGACGCGCGGGACGAGACCGCCGTGGCCGGTGCCGTCGCCCAGGTGGTGCTGCGGTGCGGCATCACCCACGTGCTGGACGGCGACGGCTTCCCGGCCACCCGCGTGTGCCCCGAGTTCGCCGAGGCCGCGCACGTCCTGGCCGACGACCGCCGGCTGGAAGCGGTGCTCGCGCCGAGCCGGCACCCGATGGTGCGGACCCGGGTGGTCGCCACCGCGGACGAGGTGCCCGGGGCGGTCGCGGAGACCGGCCTGCCCGCGGTGCTCCGCTCGGGTGACGAGGAGACCGTGGTCCGCTCCGGTGCGGCGCTGGCCGGGTGGGCGCGTCGCCACGATCACCCCGGGCCGTTCGCCGTGGGGGAGTTCGTGCCCGGGCCCGAGGTCGTGGTGACGACGTTGACGCACGACGGCATGCACCGCGTCGTGGGCGTCACCGCGCAGCGGGCCGTGGCGCACGGCGTGCGGTACCTGTTCCCGGCGACGGTCGGCGAAGCCGAGGCGAGGGAGGTCCGGGCCACCGTCACGGCCATGCTCGACCTGGTCGGCTACGAGTTCGGGCCCGCCGAGACGTCGGTTGTGCTGTCCGGGCGCGGCCCGCGGATCGTGCGCGCGCGCCCGGGCTTCGGGACCCGCGGGATCGCCCGGCTGATCGAGGTGACGACCGGGTTCGACGTGCAGACCGAGCTGTGCCGCGCGCTGGCCGGGGTGCCGGTCCGCCCGCCGGAGCCGAGGTGGTTCGCCGGCGCGGAGTACCTCCGCCCGCCGAGCGCCGGAGTGCGCGTGCTGGCCGAGGGGGCGACGCCCGAGATCGTCGAAGAGCGCCTCGACGCCGCTCGCCGGCGCGAGCTGACCTGCGGCGATACCGCCGTTTCCGCCCGCTATGTCCGGAATACCGAGGCAGGGGAGGCGAGCGGTATCGAGGACGGACGGAATCGGGAACCGGACCTGTGATCGTCATTCTTGTCGATGGCTCGTGAACGGCTTGTGGATGACAAGAAGGAGTGGTGACCATGCGGAACGGATCGGATGACGCGACGTCGGGGGACACGAAGGCACGGGGGCCCCGGACGGTTCTCCTGGCGCTCGCCATCGTCGCGGCGGGCTTCGGTGTGAGCCAGGCGCACCCGGGAAATGCGCCCGCCGGGCACTCCGTGACCGACGCGGTGGTGTCGGCCGGCGGCGGGTCCGGCGAGGGGCCGAACCGCTAGGTCCCGGGTGACCTCGCGCGGCGGCGGACAACCGGCCGCGCGCAGAACAATTCCGAATTTCCCATTTTCCGAATTGCCGGTGCAGGTGAGCTGTGTCCGGTGCGGGGTGTTTCTTCCGGCCGAGGAGAACGACGGTGGACGACCAAGTGACCGCGATGCGGTGCTCGCGAACGGGTGCAGTCCCGAGGGGTCGGGAAAGCGTTTTCCCGGGGGCTCGCCGATGACGACGATCGACGGACCCACGACACCTCCGGCGGTACCCCGGGACTTGCGCGCCCTGGTCGGCGAGCTGAACACCGCCCGGCGGCGCGCCGAGGACGGCCCGTCCCCGGACGCGACCCGCGTCCAGCGCGCCAAGGGCAAGCTGACCGTGCGGAACCGGCTGGCGCTGCTGTTCGACGCCGGCTCGTTCCACGAGATCGAGCGGTTCCGGCACCACCGCTCGTCCGGGTTCGGGCTCGAGCACCGCCGCCCCGCGACCGACGGCGTGGTCACCGGCTGGGGCACGGTGTTCGGCCGCACGGTCTTCGCCTACGCCCACGACTTCCGGATCTTCGGCGGCTCGCTGGGGGAGGCGCACGCGGCGAAGATCCAGAAGCTGATGGACATGGCCGGCGCGGCGGGCGCCCCGCTGGTCTCGCTGTCCGACGGCGCCGGCGCCCGCATCCAGGAAGGCGTCACGGCGCTGGCCGGGTACGGCGGGATCTTCGAGCGCAACGTCCGGTTCTCCGGGGTGATCCCGCAGATCAGCGTGATGCTCGGCCCGTGCGCGGGCGGCGCGACCTACTCGCCGGCGTTGACGGACTTCGTGTTCATGGTGCGCGGCATCGCGCAGATGTACATCACCGGCCCGGACGTCGTGCGCTCGGTGACCGGCGAGGAGATCACCCACGAGCAGCTCGGCGGGGCCGCGGTGCACGCGACCGTGTCCGGTGCGAGCGGGTTCGTCCACGACACCGAGGAAGAGTGCCTCGAAGACGTCCGTTACCTGATCTCGTTGCTGCCGGCCAACAACCGCGAGCTGGCACCGTCGGTCGAGCCATCCGACGCGCCCGACCGGCGCTGCGAGCGGCTTTTGGACCTCGTGCCCGCCGACGTCGCGCAGGCCTACGACATGCGCGCGGTCGTCGAAGAGGTCGTGGACGACGGCGAGCTGTTCGAGGTGCACGCGTCCTGGGCGCGCAACGTGCTCTGCGGCCTGGCCCGGCTGGACGGGCACGTGGTCGGCGTCGTCGCCAACCAGCCCGCGGTGCTGGCCGGGGTGCTGGACATCCCGGCGTCGGAGAAGGCCGCGCGGTTCGTGCAGATGTGCGACGCCTTCAGCATCCCGCTCGTCACCTTGGTCGACGTACCGGGGTTCCTGCCCGGCAGCGACCAGGAGCACGGCGGCATCATCCGGCACGGCGCGAAGCTGCTCTACGCCTACTGCAACGCCTCGGTGCCCCGCGTGCAGGTCGTCCTGCGCAAGGCGTACGGCGGGGCCTACATCGTGATGGACTCGCGCTCGATCGGCTGCGACCTGTCCTTCGCCTGGCCCACCAACGAAATCGCGGTGATGGGCGCCGAAGGTGCGGCGAACGTGGTGTTCCGCAAGGAGATCAACGCGGCCCTGGACCCGGACGCGGTGCGGGCCAAGCTGATCGAGGAGTACCGGACGAACCTGATGCACGGCTACTACGCGGCCGAGCGCGGACTGGTCGACGACGTGATCGACCCGGCCGACACCCGGCGGATCCTGATCGACGCGCTGGGGACGCTGCGCTCGAAACACGCGCAGCTGCCGCAGCGCAAGCACGGGAACCCGCCGACGTGACCCCGCCCGTGGTGGTCACGCGGGGCGCGCCCGACGACGCGGAACTGGCGGCCCTGGTCGCGGTGCTCACGGCGCTGCGCCGGGAACCGCCGCCGCCCCCGGTGCGGGCCGCCGCGCCCTGGGGACCCGACGACCGCGCCTACCGGCCGCCGGGCATGTGGAGCTCGGGACGAGCACCCCGCCGCCCCGTTTCGCGCCGGTAGCCCGGCCGAGGAGACCGAGGAGATTCCCATGCTGGAACTCAGCTTGCTCGGACCCCTGCGCGTGGAAAGCCCGCGCGGGGAGGTCCGCACGACGTCCACCAAGATCAGGCAGGTCCTCGCCCTGCTGGCGCTGGAGAGCCCGAGCGCCGTCGGCATCGACCGCATCATCCACGAGCTCTGGCCGCTGCGGCCGCCGAAGTCGGCCGTGGGGACCATCCAGACCTACGTCTACCACCTGCGCAAGCAGCTGGCCGAGCACGTCGGCTGCGGCACCAAGGTCCTCGCCACGGTCAACAACGGCTACCTGCTGGCCCTCGACCCCGGGTCCATCGACGCCCGCCGCTTCGAGCAGGTCGTGCGGGACGGCCGCGCGGTGCTGGACGCCGGTCACGCCGCCGAGGCGTCGCGCAAGATGGACGAGGCCCTCGCCATGTGGCACGGGGCCGCGCTCGCCGACGTGCGGCAGGGACCGTCGCTGGACGCCGAGGCCGTCCGGCTGGAGGGCCTGCGCGAAGCCGCGCTGGAGCTGCGCGTGCAGGCCGACCTCGAGCAGGAGCACCTGCCCGAGGTGATCCCGGAGTTGCAGGCCCTGATCCGCCGCTACCCGCTGCGCGAGCGCTTCCACCACCAGCTCGTCTCCGCGCTCAACCGGGCCGGCCGCCGCGCCGACGCGCTCAGCGCGTACCGGCACACCTGCCGCGTGCTGAACGAGGAGCTCGGGCTCGACCCGTCGGACGAGCTGCGCCGGTTGCACCAGATCGTGCTGACCGGCCAGACCCGCACCCCCGCGCTGGAGGGCCGATGACCACGGCGACCGTCGACACCGCGAGTGTCGACCACGTCCTGAGCACCACCCGCGCGGTCCGCCGCAAGCTCGACCTGGACCGGCCGGTCGAGCCGGCCGTGCTGGAGACCTGCCTGCGGCTCAGCACCTACGCGCCGTCGCCGGGCAACCAGCAGTCCTGGCGCTGGCTGGTCGTCCGGGACGCCGAGCGGCGCGCGCGGCTGGGCGGGCTGTTCCGCGACGTCGGCCGCGACTACCTGGCCGGGGTCCGCGCCCAGCTCGGCGCGGCGGCCGCGGTGCCGGCGGTGCGCCGGATGGTCGATTCGGTGCAGCACCTGATCGACGCGATCGACCGGGTCCCGGTGTTCGTCGTGCCGTGCGTGCAGGGCGAGCGGCCGTCGGGGCACGTCGAGGCGACGTCGTTCTACGGCGGCATCTACCCCGCGGTGTGGAGCTTCCAGCTCGCGCTGCGCTCGCGGGGCCTCGGGACGGTGCTGACGACGTTGCACCTGCAGCGCGAAGCCGAAGCCGCGGAGATCCTCGGCCTGCCGGCGGACGTCACCCAGGTCGGCCTGCTGCCCGTCGCGTACACGACCACCACGGACTTCCGGCGGCCGGCCCGCCAGCCCCTGGAGTCGGTCGCGTTCCTCGACACCTGGGGCAACCCCCTCTCCTGAGCCCTGTCCTGATCCGAGCAGGAGGACGCAGTCATGCCGGTCGCCCACCGCACGAGCGTCGCGCTCTTCCCCGGCCAGGGAACCCAGGCCAAGGGGATGGGAGCGGGCTTGTTCGACCGCTACCCCGAGCACGTCGCCCTGGCCCGCGACGTCCTCGGTTACGACATCGCCCGGCTGTGCCTCGACGACCCCGGCGGCCGCCTCGACGACACCCGCTACACCCAGCCCGCGCTCTACGTCGTCAACGCGCTGTCCTATTGGGACAGTGTGGACCGCGGCGAGCCGGCGGCCGACGTCCTGCTCGGGCACAGCCTCGGCGAGTACAACGCCCTGCTCGCCGCGGGCGCGTTCGACTTCGAGACGGGCCTGAAGCTCGTCGCCCAGCGGGCGGCGCTGATGGCCACCGAACGCGACGGCGCGATGCTGGCCGTGGTCGGGCCGTCCGAGGCGGATCTCGCCGAGGTGCTCGTCTCGGAAAACCTGTCCACATTGGACGTCGCGAACCGCAACACCCCGGCGCAGAACGTCCTGTCCGGACCGGTGGCGGACATCGACCGGGCGCGGGAAACGCTGTCGGGGCGCGGGTTCCGGGTGGCGGCGCTGCGCGTCTCGGCCGCGTTCCACTCGCGGTACATGCGTGCGGCCCGGGACGAGTTCGCCGCCTTCCTGCGCGGGTTCCGGTTCGCGCCGCTGGCCAAGACGGTGATCGCCAACGTGACCGCGCGTCCGTACCGCGACGGCGACGTGGCCCGGACGCTCAGCGACCAGATCGCCGGGACCGTGCGCTGGGCGGACAGCGTCCACGCGGTGCTGCGCCGGCTTCCGGCCGGGAACTTCCGCGAAATCGGCGGGGAAGGAGTGCTGACCCGGATGGTCCGGCAGATCGACACACCCGTCGCGGCGCCGGAGAAACCGCGCCGCGTGTTCACCGTGGCCTACGCCGGGGGCGACGAGAACGCCTACCGTGCCCTGGCCACGCACACCCGGGACCTGGACGTCGTGGCGCTCGAACGGCCGGGCCGCGGCCGGCGGGTGGCGCAGCCGCTGCTGGCCGACGCCGACGCCGTTGTCGCCGACCTGATGGACCAGCTGCGGGACCACGTCGGCGAGCCGTACGCGATCTACGGCCACAGCCTCGGCGCGCGGCTGGCGTTCCGGCTGTGCCGGCGGCTGCGGGCCGAGGGCCTGCCCGCGCCGGTGCGGCTCGTCGTGTCGGGGGAGTGCGGGCCGGCGGTGCCGAGCCGCGAACGCGACACCTGGCGCCTCACCGGCGACGCGTTCTGGGCGCACCTCGACGAGCTCGGCGGCGTGCCCGCGCAGCTGCGGCAGTTCGAGGACCTGATGGCGCACTACGAGCGCGTGCTGCGCGCGGACTTCACCGTCCTCGGCCGGTACGTCCACGACGACGAGCCGCCGCTGGACGTCCCGATCACCGTGGTCACCGGCGACCGCGAGCCGTTCAGCGACGCCGAGATCAGCGCGTGGCAGCGCGAAACCACCGAGCCGCTGGAGCGCCACCGGCTGCCCGGCGACCACTTCTTCATCCGCGAGCACTGGGCCGAACTGGCCGATCTGATCGAGGGAGCACCCCATGCCTGACGCGACGTTGACCGCCGAGCTGCAGAGCTACCTGGAGGACGAAGCGCTGTTCCGGTTCGGGGACGAGATCACCGGGGACACCGATCTCTTCAAGGCCGGGGTGCTCGACTCGTTCGGCTACATCTCGCTGATGAACCACGTCCACGAGCGCTACGGCGTCGAACTGGGCGAGGACATGCTCGACTCGGTGCTCGTGTCGCTGCGCGCGATCGTCGAGTTCGTCGAGGCGAGCGCCGTCCCGAGCGCGGACGGCCGGTAACCGGCATGTGCGGAATCGCTGGTGTCTACGGCGGCGAGCGCCCGCCCGGGGACGACCGTGCCCTGATCGCGGGCCTGCTCCGCCAGATCGAGCACCGCGGCCCGGACGAGGCCGGCTGCTACCTCGACGACCGGCTCGTGATGGGCACGGTCCGGCTGAGCATCATCGACCTCGCGAGCGGCTCCCAGCCCGTCGGCAGCGCCGACGGCCGCTGGTGGCTCTGCTACAACGGCGAGCTCTACAACTACCGCGAACTGCGCCGCGAGCTGCAGCGGCTCGGCGCGCGGTTCCGCACGGACTCCGACACCGAGGTCGTGCTGCAGGCCTGGCTGAGGTGGGGTCGCGACTGCCTGTCGCGCTTCAACGGCGCCTTCGCCTTCGCCGTCTACGACTCGGTGGCCGACGAACTCACCCTGGTGCGTGACCGCTACGGCAAGCGGCCGCTGTTCGTGGCGCGTCACGAAGGCGCGTGGCTGTTCGCCTCCGAGATGAAGGCGTTCCTGGCCTACCCGGGGTTCCGGTTCTCCTTCGACCCCGAGCACCTCGCGTCGATCTTCGCCACCTGGACGCCGCTGCCCGCGCAGAGCGGCTACCGCGACATCGAGCAGGTGCCGATGGGGGAGTACCTGTGCCTGCGCGGCGACGACGTCGAACGCGGCCGCTGGGCCACCCTCGACCTGGAGCCCGGGCCGGCGCCGGAGTCCGAAGAGGACGCGATCGAGCTGGTCCGCGCCGAGCTGGCGGCCGCGGTCGACGTCCGGCTGCGCAGCGACGTCGAGGTCGGCGTCTACGTCTCGGGCGGGCTCGACTCCTCGATCATCGCGCACCTCGCCGCGGGCCGGCAGGCCGCGCCGCTGCGGACGTTCTCCCTGGAGTTCGAGGACGCCGTCGTCGACGAGTCGGCCGAGCAGGCCGCGGTCACCGGCGAGCTGGGCACCCGCCACCACGCCGTGCGCGTCCGCGACGAGGACGTCGTCCAGGCGTTCCCGGCCGCGGTGAAGCACGCCGAGGTGCCCGCGTTCCGCACCGCGTTCGTCCCGATGTACCTGCTGGCCGAGCAGGTGCAGGCGGCCGGGATCAAGGTGGTGCTCAGCGGCGAGGGCGCCGACGAGGCGTTCCTCGGCTACGGCATCTTCAAGGACGCGCTGCTGCTGGACGCGTGGCACGACCTCGACGAGCAGACCCGGCTCGACCGGATCGCGCGGATCTACCCGTACCTGCCGCACTTTTCCGGCGAGGGCGCGCCGAAGCGGATGCTGGGGCTGTACCGGCAGTTCACCGAGGAGCACCTGCCCGGCCTGTTCTCCCACCAGATGCGCTTCCAGAACGGGCGCTTCGCCGCGCGGCTGCTGCGTGACGCGAGCGCGCCGTTCGACGCGGCCCAGCGGCTGGTCGCCGACGAACCGGGCTACGCCGATCTCGGCGCGGTGCAGAAGGCGCAGTGGCTGGAGTTCCGCACCCTGCTGGCCGGCTACCTGCTCTCCACCCAGGGCGACCGGATGACGCTCGGGCACGGCGTCGAGAACCGCTGCCCGTTCCTCGACCCGGCGGTCGTGCGGCTGGCCGCGTCGGTCAACCACCGCTTCGGCGACCCGTTCGACGAGAAGTACCTCCTCAAGCGCGCCTACGCGGACGTGCTGCCGGAACGGGTCGTCGCCAAGGGCAAGTTCCCCTACCGCGCCACCGACAGCGCCGCGTTCGTGCGCGCTTGGCCGGACTACCGCGACACCCTGACCGACCAGGCCACGCTCGACGCGATCGGCGTCCTCGACACGCGGTTCGCCCGCGCGCTCGTCGACCGGGTCTTCGACGGCCCCGCCGAACGCATCGGGACCAAGGAGAACCAGGCGTTCACCCTGCTGGCGTCGCTGTTCTGGCTGCACCACTGGTTCGTCCGCGGGCAGGCCCTGGAGCGCGGGCCGCTGCGCGCCGGACTGCGCGTGGTCGACCGCCGGACCAGCGTTCTGCCGGCCTGACCGGCACGGAAGACGAGGAATCCCATGGCACACAGCACGGACATCGCCGTCGTCGGCCAGGCGCTGCGCCTGCCGGGCGCCCGCACGAGCGACGAGTTCTGGGCGAACCTCGCGGAAGGGCGCTCGCTGATCAGCGAGGTGCCCGAACAGCGCTGGCGCGCCGCCGACCACGCGGGCGACCCGCGCCGCGACGGCGACAAGACCAGCAGCGTCTGGGGCGGGTTCATCACCGACGCCGAGTGCTTCGACGCGGACTTCTTCCAGGTGTCGCCGCGCGAGGCCCGGCTGATGGACCCGCAGCAGCGGATGGCCCTGGAGCTGAGCTGGCACGCCGTCGAGGACGCCGGCTACCGCGCCGACCGGCTCGCCGGCTCGCGCACCGGCGTCTTCATGGGCGTGTGCCACTGGGACTACGCCGAGCTGATCGAGCAGGAGCTCGACACGATCGACGCCTACTACCCGACCGGCGCGGCCTACGCGGTGATCGCCAACCGCGTCTCGCACCACTTCGACTTCCGCGGCCCGAGCGTCGTCAACGACACGGCCTGCGCGAGTTCGCTGGTGTCGGTGCAGCAGGCGGTGCAGGCGCTGACGTCGGGCGACTGCGACCAGGCGCTCGCCGGCGGGGTCAACCTGATCTGGTCACCGCGGCACTTCATCGCGTTCAGCAAGGCGGGCATGCTCTCCCCGGCCGGCCGGGCCAAGGCGTTCGACGCCGGTGCGAACGGCTACGTGCGCGGCGAGGGCGGCGGCGTCCTGCTGCTGAAGCGTGCCGAGGACGCGCTGCGCGACGGCGACGCGGTGCACGCGATCATCAAGGGCGTCGGCACCAACCACGGCGGCCGCACCAGCTCGCTGACGGTGACCAACCCGGACGCGCAGGCCCAACTGATCGCCGACACCTACCGCCGCGCCGGGATCGAGCCGGCGTCGGTGAGCTACGTCGAGGCGCACGGCACGGGCACCCCCGTCGGTGACCCGATCGAGGTCCGCGGCCTGAAGAAAGCGTTTGCGGAACTGGGGGACACGAGCTCCGACCAGCACTGCGGCATCGGTTCGGTCAAGACGAACATCGGGCACCTCGAAGGCGCCGCGGGCGTCGCCGGGATCCTCAAGGTGATCGCCGCGATGCGGCACCGGGCCCTGCCCGCGACGGTCGGCTTCGAGCGCCTGAACCCCCTGATCACGCTGACGGGCAGCCCGTTCCACGTCGTCGACGAGCTGTCGGAGTGGACGACGCCCGACGGGTCGCCGTTGCGGGCGGGCGTCAGTTCGTTCGGCTTCGCCGGCACCAATGCGCACGCGCTGCTGGAGTCTCCGCCGCCTGTCGAGCCGGCCCCTCTGTCCGAAGAGGACGAATGGCTCCCGGTGTCGGCGATGGACGGCGAACGGCTGCGCGAGACGTGCGCCGGACTCGCGGCGTGGGCCCGGGCGCGGCTGGCGTCGGGTGACGTCACGTCGGTGGCCGACATCGCCCACACCCTCCGGCACGGCCGGGTGCCGATGCCCGCCCGGGTGGTGTTCCGCGCTCACGACCTCGAAACCTGGGCCGGGCAGCTGGAGAGCGTCGCGGCGGGGTCCGTGCCGGACGACTGCGTTCTCGGCGGCTCGGCCGCGGAGCTGACCGGTGGTCTCGACGAGTCCGACGTGACCGAGCTGGCGGCGGCTTGGCTCGCGCAGGGCCGGCTGGAGAAGTTCGCCCGCGCCTGGGCGCACGGCCTGCCGGTCGACTGGTCGGCGTGGCCCGCGACCGGCCGCCGGGTGCACCTGCCGGGGTACGCCTTCGCGCGCACGCCGTTCTGGTTCCGGCCCCTGGAGGCAGGCCACCCGTCGCTGGGCGGGGGCGTCGAGGAGGACGGCGGGTGGACCTACCCGCTGACGTTCCACGCCGGTCAGGACGTCATCCGCGACCACGTGGTCAACGGCGTTCCGGTGGTGCCGGGCGTGGCCGTCCTCGGGCTGGTGCTGGCGGCCTCGCCGGTCGAGGTCCCCAGCGTGCGCAACGTGGGCTGGATCCGTCCGCTGGCGGTGACGGGCGCACGCCTGGACGTCCGGCTGCGGCTGGTGCCTGCCGGCGACGGCTTCGACTTCGCGGTGCTCGACGAGGCCGGGGAGCGGTACGTCTCCGGCCGCCTCGTTCCGGGGACCCCCGGCGGCGCTCCGGCCGGTGACCTGGCCGCCCGGTTCCCCGCGGATCTGGACGTCGACCGCGGTTACGCGGCGTTGCGCGCGAGCGGCGTCGAGCACGGACCGGCGTTGCGCGGTCTCGAGTCGGTGTCCGGTGGTGCCGATGGCGTCCTGGCCCGGATCCGGGTGCCCGCCCAGGCGGCGCCGGGCTGGTTGCTGCACCCGGTGGTGCTGGACAGCGCCCTGCAGGCGGCCCTGGCCCTGGGGTCTCCGGACTGGCGCACCCCGGCGGCGGCGAGTGTGCCGTTCGCCCTGACGGAGCTGACCCTGCTCGGGCCGGTCGGTCGCACCACACAGGCGGTCCTGCGCGGCACGGAGTCCAAAGTGGACGTGGACGTGTACAACGAGGACGGCGTGCAGTGCGCCCGCTTGCGCGGATACACGCCCCGCCCACTGGCCGGCTCGACGGCCCCCGCGGTCGCTGATGCCGCCTCGGCCACCGAAGGCGACCTCATCGAAGTGCGACAGGTGTGGCAGCCCGCGCCGCCGGTCGAGACCGGCCGGACAGGTCCGCTCGTCGTGCTCGACGCGGTGCTCGCCGACAGCGGAGCCGCCGCGCGGCGACTGGACGCGGAGATCCTCCCGCTGGCCGGCAGCACCACGCGGAACCAGGCCGAGGCCGCGCAAGCGGTGTTCTACTCCTGCTATCAGCACCTCCGCGACCTCCTGGACAGGCCCGGCAGCGCCACCCGGACCGTGCTCGTCATCGCCCCCGGTGCGCCTGAGGACCCGGTGTACGCCCCGCTCGGCGCGGTCCTCAAGTCGGTGCACAAGGAGAACCCCGCCATTCGCGGCAAGCTCGTCCTCATCGACGGGCCCGCCGACGCCGCGCGGTTCGAGACGATCGTCCGCACCGAAGCCGCCACCCCCGACATCGAGGTCGCTTACGACCGGTCCGGCCGGCGGCTCGTGCGGGAGACCGTCGAACTGGCCGCCACCGCGGGTGAGTCGTTGCTGCGCGACCAAGGCGTCTACTGGATCACCGGCGGCGCGGGCGGCGTCGGGACACTGCTCGCCAAACACCTGCGCGAACGCTACAACGCGACCGTCGTACTCAGCGGCCGCCGCGCGCGGCCCGAACTGCCGGACTACCGGCAGGTCGACGTCACCGACGCCGCCGACGTACGCCGGGCCGCCGCGGCCATAGAGTCCGAACACGGCCGGATCGACGGCGTCTTCCACGCCGCCGGCGTCCTCGCCGACGGTTACCTCGTCGCCACGCCGCTCGAAGCCACCACGCCCGTGCTGGCGCCCAAGCTCGCCGGGACCGCGCACCTCGACGCCGTGTGCCGCGAGCACGGTGCCGGCTTCCTGGCCCTCTTCGGCTCGGTCGCCGGCGCCTTCGGCAGCGCGGCCCAGACGGCCTACGGCGCGGCGAACGCCTTCCTCGACGCCTTCGCCGCCCGAGCCGAGGACTACGCGGTCCGCGTCGTCGACTGGCCGCTGTGGGCCGAGGGCGGCATGAGCGTCGACAAAGCGACCGAGGCGTACCTGCGGAAGACGACCGGCACCGTCCCGCTGCCGACCGCGGCCGGGCTGGCCGCGCTGGACCGCGCGCTGCAGGTCGACGCCCCGCCGCAGCGCGCCGTCCTCTACGGCGACGCCGACAAGCTCCGCCGCTACGCGGGCCTGACCCGCGACGAGCGTCCGGCCTCCCGGAAGAAGACCACCGAAATCGACGACCGCACCCTGACCGCGAAGACCGAGGACCACCTCCGCCGGCTCTTCGCCGAGCTGACCGGGCAGGAACCGGACCACATCCGGGCCGATCAGAAGCTGGAGCGCTACGGCATCGACTCGCTCATCGTCGTCGACGTCACCAGCCGCCTGGAAGACGACTTCGGCTCGCTGCCCAAGACGCTCTTCTTCGAGTACGTCGACCTCCGCGGCGTCGCCGGCTACCTGATCGACGAGCACCGCGACCGCCTCCGGGAAATGTTCGGCACCCCGGAGACCGCGGAGCCGGAAACCCCGGCGGTCGTCGAGAAGCCCGAGCCACCGGCGCCCGCGCGCATCATCGAGCGACCCCGCGAGGACACCCACGACATCGCCGTGATCGGCATGGCCGGCCGCTACCCGGGCGCCGACACCCTGGCCGAGTTCTGGGACCTGCTCAGCGAAGGACGCCACAGCTTCGAGCCCGTCCCCGCCGACCGCTGGCGCCACCGCGACCTCTACTTCGACGAGCGCGACGTCCCCGGCAAGACCGTCGTCAAGGCCGGGACGTTCCTGCGCGACATCGACGCCTTCGACCCCCGCTACTTCTCGATCTCCCAGCGCCAGGCCGAACTGCTGTCCCCGGAAGTCCGGCTGCTGCTGCAGTCCGGCGTCACCGCGCTGGAGGACGCCGGCTACTCCCGCGAGACGATCCAGCGCCGCTACCAGGGTGACGTCGGCGTGCTCGTCGGCTCGATGAACAACAGCTACTCCCTCTACGGCTTCGAAAACATGCTCACCCGCGGTACCGCCACCAGCGGCAGCGAGCTCGGCGTCTTCGCCAACATGCTGTCCTACTTCTACGGCTTCACCGGCCCGTCGATGTTCCTGGACACCATGTGCGCGTCGTCGTCGACCTGCGTGCACCAGGCCGTGCGGATGCTGCGCGCGGGCGACTGCCGGATGGCCGTCGTCGGCGGCGTCAACCTGATGCTGCACCCCTACGACCTGATCGCGACGTCGCAGGCGCACTTCACCAGCAAGTCCGCCGACCTCCTGCGCAGCTACGGCATCGGCACCGACGGCACCGTCCTCGGCGAGGGCGTCGGCATGGTCGTGCTCAAGCCGCTGCCGGAGGCGGTCACCGACGGCGACCACGTCTACGGCGTCATCCGCGGCAGCGGCATGACCAACGCGGGCGTCCGCAACGGCTTCACCGTGCCCAGCCCCACCCAGCAGGGCCGCGCCATCGAGAAGGCCCTGGACGACGCGGGTGTCGACGCGCGCACGATCAGCTACCTCGAAGGCCACGGCTCGGCGACGTCGCTGGGCGACCCGATCGAGATCCGCGGCGCGACGAGCGCGTTCCGCCGCGACACCGCCGACCGCGGGTTCTGCGCGCTGGGCTCGGTCAAGTCGAACGTCGCGCACCTGCTGTCCGGCTCGGGGATCGCCGGCCTGACGAAGGTGCTGCTGCAGCTGAAGCACCGCACGATCGTCGAGTCGCTGCACTCCGGGACGCTCAGCCCGGCGATCGACTTCGACGACACGCCGTTCGTCGTCCAGCGCGAGCGCGCCGAGTGGTCGCGCCCGGTCCTGAACGGCCAGTCCGTGCCGCGCCGCGCGGGGGTCACGTCGATCGGCGCCGGCGGTGCGAACGTGCACCTCGTCGTCGAGGAACACGACGGCGTGGCCACCGTGGCGGACACGGGCCGGCCTCGGCTGCTCGTGTTCTCCGCGACCACCCCGCAGGCTCTGGGCCGGGTGCTCCGCGACGCGCACGCCTACGTCCGCGCCGAGCGCCCCGGCCTGGACGCGCTCGCGTTCACGCTGCAGACGGGCAAGAACGAGCTGCCGTGCCGCCTCGCGTTCGTCGCCGAGGACGCGGAGACCCGGCTCGCCGAACTGTCCGAAGTGGACTGGACCGGCACCGTGCCCGCCGGCCTCTGGTTCACCCCCAGCACGATGGCCGTGTCCGAGACCCCGGACCCGGACGTCGTGACGCGCGCCCTCGCCGACGCCGACCTGCCGGTGCTCGCCGCGGCCTGGGCCGCCGGCGCGGACGTCGACTGGGACGTCCTCTGGCCCGCGCGCCCGGCCAAGCTGTCGCTGCCCGGGTACCCGTTCGACAAGGTGCGCTGCTGGTACCCGGCCTTCGACGACGCGCCGAGCGTGCTGAACCCTCTCGCTTTCGCGCGGCGGGAGCACCCGTGGGTCGGGGTGAACCGGTCCGATCTGAGCGGCATCCGCTACCGGCTCGCGCTGCGCGGCGACGAACTCCTCGACTACACCTACTCGGTCCGGCGCGACCGCCGCTACGCCACCGTCGCGCTGCTGGACGGCGTGCTCGCCTTCGCCGAGGTGGCCGGTCTCGACGGCGAGTGGGCGATCCGGGACGCCCGCTGGGGCGAAGTGCCCGCGCCGTCGGCCGAGGAGCAGCTCGACTGGCGGCTGGGCGCCGGACACCGCGTGGAACTCCGCAGTTCGGCGGGCGCGTTGATGTTCAGCGCCGACCTCGTCCCCGCTGCCGAGGACGACGAATCCGCGGTGACCGCGACACTTTCGCTCGACCAGGACGGCTTCTACGCGCGGCTCGCCGAACTCGGCGTCGACCCTCGGCCGTACGCGAAGGCGGTCGAGGGCGTCGCCGAGATCGACGGCAAGCTCCTTGTCCGGGTCGCGGCGCCCGAGACCTGCCAGGACCCGGGGAAGCGGCGGGTCCGGATCCCGGCCTGGGTGTTCGCCGGGCTCGTCCAGGGTGTGCAGCACCTGTCCGCCGACGCCGACGTCACCATCCGGCGCCTCGGCTCGCTGACCGGCCGGGACCTCGACCGCACCCGCGCGGTGCTGCTGGAGCGCACCGGGGAGGCCGTCTTCGACGTCCGCCTGCTCGACGAGACCGGCCGCGGGCTGGGCCGCCTCACCGGCGCCGACTTCGGCACCGGCCCGGACGACGCCCCGGCCGCCGGGCAGCCGGGCCTGACCGGCACGGTCCGGGACACCGTCGCCGGGCTGCTCAAGGCGGACCCGGCCGAGATCGACCTCGACACGCACTTCCCGGCCTTCGGCTTCGAGTCGATCACGCTCGCCGCGCTGGCCACGGAGCTGGGCGGCCGGCTCGGGATCGACCTGCGCCCGTCGGTGTTCTTCGAGTTCCCCAACATCCGCGGCCTCGTCGAAGCGTTGGCAGAGCAGGTCGGGGAACCGGCGGAGTTCACGGCCGCCGCCCCCGCCACGACAACGGCGCCCGCGATTTTGCCGCTCGCCGCGCCCGTTCCCGCGGAGATCGCGGCACCCGCCGCCGCGCCCGCCCTGGCCACGCCTGCCCAGCCCGCCGCCCCCGCCGCACCCGGTTCGCCGCCCGCAGCCGCCCCCGCCGAGGCTGTCGCGATCATCGGCATCGCCGGCCGCTTCCCCGGCGCCGACGACCCCGACACCTTCTGGGACCGGCTGCGAGCCGGCACCGACCTGGTCTCGCGCTACCCGGGTGACCGCTTCGACAACCGCTACGCCGAGGTCGTCGCGGCCGCGGACTTCCCGAAGTTCGCCGGCCTCCTCGACGGCGTCGACCGGTTCGACGCGGACTTCTTCGCCGTCTCGCGGCTGGAAGCCGAGCTGATGGACCCGCAGCAGCGGCTGGCCTTGGAGACCGTCTGGACCGCTCTCGAAGACGGCGGCTACCCGCCGGTCCGGCTCCCCGGCAGCACCGGCGTCTTCCTCGGCGTCTCCGGCCACGACTACCACCACCTGCTCAACGCCGGCGGCGTCGCGCCCGAGGGCTACACCGCCACCGGCAACTCGCACGCCGTGCTCGCCAACCGCGTCTCGTTCCTGCTCGACGTCCACGGCCCGAGCGAGCCGATCGACACCGCCTGCTCCAGCTCGCTCGTCGCCGTGCACCGCGCGGTGGAGAACCTGCGGTCCGGGCGCTGCGAGATGGCCATCGCGGGTGGCGTGAACCTCCTGCTGAGCGTGGACACGTTCGCCGCCACGCAGACCGCCGGGATGCTCAGCCCCGACGGCCGCTGCAAGTCCTTCTCGGCCGATGCCGACGGCTACGTCCGTTCCGAAGGCGCCGCGGCGGTGTTGCTGAAGCCGCTGTCCGCCGCGCTCCGCGACGGCGACGTCGTCCACGGCGTGATCCTCGGCAGCGCGGAGAACCACGGCGGTCGCGCCGCGTCGCTCACCGCGCCGAACGCCGCCGCGCAGGCCGACGTCGTCCAGGCGGCCATGCGGGGCGTCGACCCGGACAGCGTCGGCTACGTCGAAGCGCACGGCACCGGCACCGCGCTGGGCGACCCCGTCGAGGTCGACGCGCTCGCCCGGGCCTACCGGAACCTCGGTGCGTCGCCCGGCCGGACCCGCGCACTGGGCTCGGTGAAGGCGAACATGGGCCACGCGGAGGCGGCGGCCGGCCTGGCGGGCCTGCTGAAGGTGCTGCAGCAGCTGCGGCACCGCGAACTGCTGCCGGTGCTGCACTGCGCCGAGCTGAACCCGCACCTCGCGCTCGACGGCTTCGAGGTGGTGCGCGAGCTGCGCCGCTGGGAGCCCGTCACCGACGCCGCCGGGCAGGAACTGCCGTTGCGCGCCGGGGTCAGCAGCTTCGGCTTCGGCGGCGTCAACGCGCACGTCGTCGTGGAAGCCCCGCCGGCGCGTCCCGAGCCGGCTCCGGCTGCCGGTCCGCAGGCGATCGTGGTGTCCGCCCGGGACGCCGACCGGCTGCGGGAGCGCGTGATCGCGTTGCGCGACTTCGTCGCCGGCCACGAGCCTTCCCTGGCGGACCTGGCCTTCACGCTGCAGGTGGGCCGGGAGGAGATGGAACACCGGCTGGGCTTCGCCGCCTCGAGCGTCGCAGACGTCGTCGCCGGGCTCGACGCCTTCCTCGCCGGACGTCCCGGGCCGCACACCGGCAGCCTGCGCCGGGCCCGCGGGGCCGCGGTGCGCCGCGACCGCACGCCGGACCCGGAGGTCACGGAAGCCGACCTCGACCGCGTCACGGCGTTGTGGTGCGCAGGCCGGACGGTCGTCTGGGAGGACCTGCACCCGGCCGGACGGCGGATCCTGCGGCTGCCCACCTACCCGTTCGCGCGTGAGCGCTACTGGGTGCCCGGTGCGCCGGAACAGCCCGGACCGCGCGCCGCTTTCGACGTCGACGCGCGCGCCGCGTTGCTGGAAGCCGTGCTGGCCGACCAGGAAAGCCCCGATGTGCTCGATGCCCCGCGTCTCGTGAAGGGAGCGACCTCATGACCCTGCGCGTGCCCACCTGGCGCCGCGAACCGGCCGGCCCGACCGCGCTGCCCGCCGGCGCACGACGGCTCGTCATGACGTGCGACCTGCCCGTTCGGCTTCCGGGTGTGTCGATCGCCGCCGTGGAGAGCGACGGCGACAGCCCGGCCGTCGCCTACGAGCGGGCCGCGATCCGGCTGTTCGGCGAGCTGAAACGGCTGCTGTCCACAGGGGACGGACGACCGTGCGTCGTCCAGGTCGCCTGCCGTGCGGGTTCGGTGTTCCCGGGCCTGATCGGCTTGCTGCGCACCGCCGTCCAGGAGGATCCGGCGCTGCGCGTGCAGCTGGCCGAGTTCACGGACGAGCCGCCGGACCTGAGCGCCTTGGCCGGTCCGGGGGACCACGTGCGGGTCACCTCCGAAGGGCGCTTCGTCGCGGACTGGGAGTCCGTCGCGCCGGGTGCCGGACGCGCCTGGAAGCCCGGCGGGGTCTACCTGATGACCGGCGGCGCGGGCGGAATCGGCCGGCTGCTCGCCGCGGACCTCCCGCCGGACGCCGTCCTGGTCCGATGTGGACGGTCGCCGGCCGGGCCGGGGGAGTACCGCAGCGTGGACGTCACGGACGCGGCCGCGGTGCGCGCGGTCGTCGAGGACGTCGTGCGGACGTACGGGCGGCTCGACGGCGTCGTGCACGCGGCGGGCGTCCTGCGTGACGGCTACCTGATCCAGGGCTCCTACCAGGACTTCCAGGCGGTGCTGGCGCCGAAGGTCGCGGGCCTGGTCGCCCTGGACGAGGCGACCCGCGACCTGCCGCTGGACTTCTTCGCGGCGTTCTCCGCGGCGGCCGGGACGCTCGGCAACGCCGGCCAGGCCGGCTACGCGGCGGCCAACGGCTTCCTCGACGCCTACCTGGCGCAGCGTGCCGGGTCCGGCGTCGGCGTGTCGCTGGGCTGGCCGCTGTGGCGCGACGGCGGAATGCGCGTGCCGGACGAGGAACTGCCCGAGCTGGCCGAGCGTTTCGGCCCGCCGCTGGAGACCGGGGCCGCGCTCACCGCGCTGCACGGAGCGCTCGCGCTCGGTGCCGCCCACGTCGTGATCACCGGGGAAGGGAACCACATGACCGGCCAGGACGACCTCCGAGCCCGCGTCCTCACGCGGCTGAAGGACCTGATCGCCGAGACGATGCGCCTCGACGCGACCCGCCTGGACGCCGAAGCGCCGCTGGACGGCTACGGCATCGACTCCCTCACGGTGACCCGCTTGAACCGCCGCTTCACCGAGTGGTTCGGCGCGCTGCCGAAGACGCTGCTGTACCAGTACCCGACCCTCGCGGCCCTGGCCGGCCACCTGGCGGAGCGCTACCAGGAGGGCTGCACCCGCTGGCTCGACGACGCCCCCGTGCCCGCTGCCCCGGCGAGCGAGACGGGCGCTCTGCCGCGGCTTGTCGTGAGTGGTAAGTCGGGTTCTAACCCTACTTATCACTCACGACCGGAGGCGGCGGGCGAACCCATCGCCATCATCGGGATCAGCGGCCGCTATCCCGACGCGCCCACCCTCGACGCCTTCTGGCAGAACCTCCGCGCGGGCCGCGACAGCGTCCGCGAGATCGACCGCTGGCCCCTCGACGGCTTCTTCGAGCCCGACCGGCAACGCGCCGTCGAAGAGGGCGCCAGCTACAGCAAGTGGGGCGGCTTCCTCGACGGCTTCGCCCGCTTCGACGCGGCCTTCTTCGGCATCGCCCCGCGCGACGCCGCCGACATCGATCCGCAGGAACGGCTCTTCCTCGAGACCGTCTGGTCCGCGCTCGAGGACGCCGGCTACACCCGGGAGCGGCTCGCCGGCCGGCACCAGGGCCGTGTCGGGGTCTTCGCCGGCGTCACCAAGACCGGCTTCGACCGCAACGACCCGCCGGCCGTGAGCGGGCCCCGCCGCGCGCCGCGGACGTCGTTCGCTTCGCTCGCCAACCGCGTCTCCTACCTGCTGGACCTGCGCGGCCCGAGCCTGCCCGTCGACACGATGTGCTCGGCCTCGCTGACCGCGATCCACCAGGCCTGCGAGCAGCTGCGCCACGGCGCGTGCGAGCTCGCCATCGCCGGCGGCGTGAACCTGTACCTGCACCCGTCGACCTACGTCGAGCTGTCCCGCGCGCGGATGCTCGCCGCCGACGGACGCTGCCGCAGCTTCGGCGACGGCGGTGAGGGCTTCGTCCCCGGCGAAGGCGTCGGCGCGGTGCTGCTCAAACCCCTCGCCGCGGCCGAAGCCGACGGTGACCCGATCCACGCCGTCATCGTCGGCTCGGCCGTCAACCACGGCGGCCGCACCAACGGCTACACCGTCCCCAACCCGCGCGCCCAGGCCGCCGTCGTCCGTGAAGCCCTCGACAACGCCGGGCTGACGCCGGCCGACGTCGGTTACGTCGAGGCCCACGGCACCGGCACCCGCCTCGGTGACCCCGTCGAGGTCGACGGCCTGACCGAGGCGTTCGCGGACACCCCGGCGGACTGCGCCCTCGGCTCGGTCAAGTCCAACATCGGCCACCTGGAGGCGGCGGCCGGCATCGCCGGGCTGACGAAGGTGGTGCTGCAGCTGGAACACGGCGAGCTGGCGCCCACCCTGCACGCCGAGCGGACCAACCCGGACATCGACTTCGCCGCGACGCCGTTCACGCTGGCCCGCGAGGGCGGCGCCTGGCTCTCCACCGGTCGCCGGGTCGCCGGGATCTCGTCGTTCGGCGCGGGTGGCGCGAACGCGCACGTGCTCGTCGCCGAGTACCCGCGCGCCGCGACGCCGACGCCGTTGCGCAACCCGGTGCTGCTCCCGCTGTCCGCGCGGACCGACGCCGACCTGCGCGCCCGCGCCGCCGACCTGGCGGCCTGGCTCGACGCGCAGGAGACGCCGGACCTCGCCGCCGTCGCGGCGACACTGCAGCACGGCCGCGAGGCCATGGACGAGCGCGTCTGCTTCGTCGCTCGAAGCGCGGGGGAGTGGCGCGAGCAGCTGGGCGCGTACCTGTCCGAGCTCGCGGACGGCCCGTGGTGGCGCGGGAAAGTCCAGGCGAGCAAGGAAACCCTGACCGCGCTGGCCGGCAAGCCCGAGGTGCGCGCGCTGGTCGAGCAGTGGGTCGCCGACGGCGCCTGGGGCGAGCTGGCCGCGTTCTGGACCAAGGGCACCCCCCTCGACTGGTCCGAAATGGACGGTGCCGCGGCCCGGGTGCACCTGCCCGGCTATCCGTTCGCCGGGCCGGAGTTCTGGTTCGAGCCCGCCGAGGTGGTGGCGACCCCGCGCGAGGAGCACGTCGACGCCGAGAGCGTCCTGCTGGCCGAACTCGCCGACATCCTGCAGATGCCGGCGGCCGACATCGAGCGGCACCGGCCGTTCGCCGACTACGGCCTCGACTCGATCCTCGGCGTCAGCCTCGTGCACCGGCTCAACGAGACCCTCGGCACCGACCTCGACACCACGGACCTCTTCGACCACGGCACGGCCGACCGCCTCGGCGCGTTCCTCGCCGGTGCCCGCCCCGTCGCGAAACCCGCCGCGGCGGCGGCGCGGGACGACGACGCGATCGCCATCGTCGGCATCGCCGCGCGCTACGGCGACGCGGAAACCCCCGAGGCGCTGTGGGACCACCTCACCGCGGGCACCGACCTCGTCGAGCCCGTCACGCGCTGGCCGCTCGCCGACGACGTCACCTGCCGCACCGGCAGCTTCCTGCGCGACATCGACCGCTTCGACCCGGCGTTCTTCGGCATCTCCGGCGTCGAGGCGACGGCGATGGACCCGCAGCAGCGGATCTTCCTCGAACAGTGCTGGAACGCCCTGGAGGACGCCGGTTACACGGGGGAGCGCCGGCTCGGCGGCCGCACCGGCGTGTACGTCGGGTGTTACGCCGGGGACTACGGCGAGCACCTCGATCAGACCGCCCCGGCGCAGGCGCTGTGGGGCACGATGGGCTCGGTCGTCGCGTCGCGGATCGCGTACCTGCTCGACTTCACCGGCCCGGCGCTCACCGTCGACACGTCGTGCTCCAGCTCGCTCGTCGCGCTGGACCTGGCCTGCCGCGACCTGAAGGCGGGCACGGCCGACGTCGCCATCGCCGGCGGCGTGTTCGTGCAGACGACGCCGCGGCTGTACGCCTCCGCGACGCGCGCCGGCATGCTGTCACCGTCGGGCCGCTGCCGCAGCTTCGACGCCGGTGCCGACGGGTTCGTCCCGGGTGAAGGCGCGGGCGCGCTGGTGCTCAAGCGGCTGGCCGACGCCGAGCGCGACGGCGACCACATCCACGCGCTCGTCCGCGCGTCGGGCGTCAACCAGGACGGCACGACCAACGGCATCACCGCCCCGAGCGCGGCGTCCCAGGAACGGCTGCTGCGCGAGGTCCACGCGGGCCTCGACGGCGTCCAGCTCGTCGAGGCGCACGGCACCGGCACCCAGCTGGGCGACCCGATCGAGTTCCGCGCGCTGTCCCGCGTGTTCGCCGACGCGCGTCCGGGCAGCATCGCGCTCGGCTCGATCAAGACGAACATCGGGCACACCCAGTTCGCCGCGGGCGTCGCGGGGGTGGTGAAGACGGTCCTTTCCCTGCGCCACCGCACGATCCCGGCGTCACTGCACTTCGACGCCGCCAACACGCGGATCCCCTTGGCGGGCAGCGCTTTCACGGTCCCGACCGCTACGACGTCGTGGCCCGCGCCCGCACACGGACCGCGACGCGCGGCCGTCAGCTCCTTCGGCGCGAGCGGCACCAACGCGCACGTCGTGCTGGAGGAGTACCCGCGCACACCCGTTGCCGACGTGCCGGGGGAGCAGGCCTTCCTGCTGTCCGCACGGTCGCCGGAGGCCCTCCGGACGGTGGCCGAACGGCTGGTCGCACACCTGGACCGCGAGCCGGGCGTCGCCGCGGCGGAGCTGGCGTACAGCCTCGCCGCCGGCCGCGCCGCCCTGCCGCACCGGCTCGCGGTCGTCGCCGACGGCACGGCTGAGCTTGCGGCCCGCCTGCGCGCCTGGCTGACCGGCACGGCCACCGACGCGCTCACGGGCGAGGTCCCCGCCGACGCGCAGGCGGACGCGGTGAGCCCGTCGACGGCCCGCGACCTGGCGGGAGCCTTCGTCCGCGGGGCGATCGCTGACGTCGCCGAGGCCTTCCCGATTGCCGCGCGTCACGTGGTCCCGGCACCGACGTACCCCTACGAGCGCCAGAGCTACTGGCCGGCAGCCGTGCCGTCCGAGGGTCGGCCACGACCCCCGGCGGACCTCGCGCCCTCGGCGTACCGGGTCCGGCTCACCGGCGAGGAGTTCTTCCTCGCCGACCACCACGTCAACGGCCAAGCCGTTCTCCCCGCTGTTCTCTCCCTCGAGTTCGCGCGGCGCGCCGTGACGCCGGGCGCCGCGTTCACCCCGGCCGGTCTGCGCGATCTCGTCTGGAGCGCACCCTTCCCCGTGGACGTCACCGGCGCCGATCTCACCGTCGAGCGTGACGGTGGCGCCTTCCGCATCCGGCGTGACGGCACCGACGTCCACGCCCAGGGCCGTTACACCGAGCCGGAACCCGCCGATACCGTGCCGCTCGACGCCGTTCGCGCGCGGTGCACCGCCCGGTCGCTCACCGCGGAGCAGTGCCGCGCCGCGCTCGACGCCGTCGGCATCCGCCACGGCGCCCGGCTGCGGGCCCTCGACGGGCTCGCCGTCGGCGACGGCGAAGTGCTGGCCAAGCTCGTTGTGCCCACCGCGGCTCGTGGCGCCGACCTGGCCGTGCACCCGGCCCTGCTCGACAGCGCGGTGCAGGCTGTCGTCGGCCTGTTCGGCGACCCGACCGGTGCGCTGGCCGAGCGCGACGGCCGGCCCGCGCTGCCGTTCGCGGTCGACGCCGTCGACATCCTCACACCCACCGCCGAGACGATGTGGGCCCACGTCCGGCGCGCCACCGACGGTGCCGAAGTGACCACAGTGGACATCGACGTCTGCGACGACGCCGGCCGCGTCGCGGTCCGCCTGCGTGGGCTCGCCTTCCGCCGCGTCGCCGAGACGTCGTCGCTGCGCACGGCGCTGCTCGCCCCGGTGTGGGACGCGGTCTCCGGTGCCGGAGAGCTCGCGGTCGGCTCCCGCCTGGTCCTCGCCGGGGGCGACGCGGCCGACCGGGACGCCTTCCTGGCCGCGTTCCCCGGCGCGACCCTGCTCGACGGAGACCTTCCCGCCGACGTCGACCACGTCTTCTGGCTGCCGTCCGGCGACGGCGTCCTGAGCGTCTTCCGGCTGGTCAAGGCCCTCCTCGAAGGAGGTGCGGACGGCCGTGAGATCGGCTTCACCGCGGTTACCCGGCAGGCGTGCCGGGTGCCGGGCGACCGGACCCTCGACGCCACGTACGCCGGCGTGCACGGCCTGCTCGGCTCCGTCGCGAAGGAGTACCCGCACTGGCAGGTGCGGATCGTCGACGTCGCCGCGGGCGAGCCGGTGCCGTGGGACGCGGTGGCGAACCCGCCCGCCGGCCCGCACGGCGTCGTCGTCGCCCGCCGGCACGGCGAGTGGTTCCGGCCGCGGCTGCTGGAAGTCGCCGACACGCCGTACGACACACCGCCGGCGCCCGGCGGGGTCGTCGTCGCCATCGGTGGTGCGGGCGGCATCGGCACCGTGTGGACCGAGCACCTGCTGCGCCGCCACGGCACCCAGGTCGTCTGGATCGGCCGCCGTCCGCTCGACGCCGGGATCGCCGCAAGCCAGGAGCGGCTCGCCGCGTTCGGCCCGAAGCCGGACTACGTGCGCGCCGACGCGTCCGATGTGGACGATCTGCGCCGGGCGTGCGCGCAGATCGTCGAGCGGCACGGGCCGGTGCACGGCGTGCTGCACACCGCGATCGTGCTGGGCGACCAGAGCGTCGCGCGGATGGACCAGGAGTGCTTCCGCACGACCTACGCGGCCAAGGCGGACATCGCCGTCAACCTGGCCGCGGTCTTCGCGGACCAGCCCCTGGAGTTCGTCGCGTTCTTCTCGTCGATGCAGGCGTTCTTCACCGCGCCCGGCCAGGCCAACTACGCGGCGGGCTGCGCCTTCGCCGACGCCTACGCCGACCAGCTCACCGAGCGGCTCGGCTGCCCGGTGAAGGTGATGAACTGGGGTTACTGGGGCGGCGTCGGCATCGTCGCCGAAGACGGCTACCGGCAGCGGATGGCGCGCCTCGGCCTCGGCTCGATCGAACCGGCGGAGGGCATGGCCGCGTTCGACCGCCTGCTGACGTCGCCGTTCGACCGGCTGGCGCTGCTGAAGGCCGCCGACGCCCGCAGCATCGCCGCGTTCTACGAGGACAGCGCGCTCACGGCGTTGCCGGGTGCTTCCGCCTCGCCGGTCGCCGATCTGCTCGCGGCGCGCCCCGACCGGAGCGCGGACATCGAGCGCGTGCGCGTCGCCGCCGACGGCCACGGGCGGTCCATGGAGGCCGCGCTCGTCCGGATCACCTGGGCGCTGCTGCGCGACCTGGGCCTGTTCGGCCGTCCGGGCACGGCCGCCGAGCTGCTCGCGGCCGGCGGGATCGAGCCGCGGTACTCGCGCTGGCTGTCGCACACCCTGGACGTCTTCGTCCGCACCGGCCTGCTGCGCTCGGCCGACGACCGCTACGAGGCCGTCTCCCCGTCCCCGGTCGATCTCGCCGAGGCGTGGCGCCGTTGGGACGCCGACCGGGCGCCGTGGCTGGCGAGCGAGGGCAAGCGTCCCCAGGCCGTGCTGGTCGACACGACCGTGCGCGCGCTGCCCGATATCCTGACCGGCCGCCGTCCCGCGACCGACGTCATGTTCCCGAAGTCCTCCCTCGAACTGGTCGAGGCCGTCTACCGGAACAACCCGGTGGCGGACTACTTCAACGACGTCCTCGCGGACACGCTGGTCGAGCACGTCCGCGCCCGCGTGGCGGCGGATCCCGCGGCGCGGCTGCGGATCCTGGAGATCGGCGCGGGCACGGGCGGCACGAGCGCGGTCCTGTTCCGGCGGCTGGCGCCGTGGCGGGACAACATCGAAACCTATTGCTACACCGACCTTTCCAAGGCGTTCCTGCTGCACGCGCGCCGGGCGTACGGGTCGATCGCGCCTTATCTCGACCCGCGGATCGTCGACATCGAGAAGCCCTTGGAAGAGGGGTTCGGCGACTTCGACGTCGCGGTCGCGACCAACGTGCTGCACGCGACGCGCAACATCCGCGCCACGCTGACGAACACGAAAGCGGCCCTGCGCGCGAACGGCGTCCTGCTGCTCAACGAACTGAGCGACAACGTGTTCTTCAGCCACCTCACGTTCGGCTTGCTGGACGGCTGGTGGCGCTACGACGACCCGGCGCTGCGCATCTCCGGCTCGCCCGGCCTGACCCCGCGCGACTGGTTGCGCGCTCTGGAGGAGACGGGCTTCCATCCGGCGTTCATCGCCGCGGAAGGCGCGGACGATCTCGGGCAGCAGGTGTTCGTGGCCGAGAGCGACGGCGTGGTCCGGCAGCCGGTCCCGGTTGGTGGGCCCGCTTTCTCGCAGATCGCCGACGAGCCGACGCCGGTCGCCGTCACGCCTGCTCCCGCTCCTGCCACGGCGAGCCCGGACCGGGAGACCGACCTGCTGGAGCGGGCGCGTGACCACTTCCGCGCGCTCGTCGCGGACGTGCTCCAGTTGCCGGTCGCCTCGGTGCGCGCCGACGTGACGTTCGACCGGTACGGCATCGACTCGATCCTGGTGGTCCAGCTGACCGAGGCGGTGCGCAAGGACCTCGACAACGTCGGCAGCACGCTGTTCTTCGAGGTCCGCACGATCGACGGGCTGGCGCGGCACTTCGCCGAGACCCAGCCGGACGCGCTCGCCGCCCTGGTCGGCGTCGCCGCGGCGCAGGAGTCCGATGTGCCGGAAGTCGCCTCGACGCAGGTCGTGGAATCGGCACCGGCCCCGGTCGCCGAACCCGTGCCCGCGGCCCGGCCGGACGAAGAACCGCCCATCGCCATCATCGGGATGGCCGGGCGCTACCCGGGCGCGCGGGACCTGAGCGAGTTCTGGGCCAACCTCCTGGCCGGCACCGACTCCGTCACCGAGATCCCCGGCGACCGCTGGGACCACGACCGCTACTACGACCCGCGCCGCGGCGCCCCCGGCAAGACCTACGCCAAGTGGGGCGGCTTCCTCGACGGCGTCGACGAGTTCGATCCCCTGTTCTTCGGCATCTCGCCCGGCGCCGCGTCCACAATGGACCCCCAGGAGCGGCTGTTCCTGGAGTCCGCCTACGAGACGCTGCAGGACGCCGGCCACACGCGGGATTCCCTGCGGGCCGCCGCTCGGGCGCACGTCGGCGAAGACGCGGGTGACGTCGGGGTGTTCGCCGGCGCGATGTACACCGAGTACCAGCTCTACGGCGCCGAACAAGCGGTGCGCGGAGAACCGATCGTGGTGCCGGGGAGTCTCGCGTCGATCGCGAACCGCGTCTCGTACTTCTTCGACGCGAGTGGCCCGAGCATCGCTGTCGACACCATGTGCGCCTCCGCGTTGTCCGCGATCCACCTCGCCTGTGCCGCGCTGCGGCGCGGCGAATGCGGCGTCGCGCTGGCCGGCGGCGTCAACCTGTCGCTGCACCCGAGCAAGTACCTGATGATCGGGCAGACCCAGTTCGCTTCGAGCGACGGCCGGTGCCGCAGCTTCGGCGAGGGCGGCGACGGCTACGTGCCCGGCGAAGGCGTCGGCACCGTGCTGCTGCGCCCGCTCGCCGACGCGGAGGCCGACGGCGACCGCATCCTCGGTGTCATCCGGGGCAGCGCCGTCAACCACGGCGGCCACACCCACGGCTTCACCGTGCCGAACCCGCGGGCGCAGGGCGCGGTGATCCGGCAGGTCTACCGCAAGTCCGGGGTGGACCCGCGGCGCATCGGCTACGTCGAGGCGCACGGCACCGGCACCCCGCTCGGCGATCCGATCGAGATCGCCGGCCTGACCTCGGCGTTCGGCGAGTTCACCGACGCCCGAGAGTTCTGCGCGCTCGGCTCGGTCAAGTCGAACATCGGCCACCTGGAAGCGGCGGCCGGCGTCGCCGGGCTGAGCAAGGTGCTGCTGCAGATGCGGCACGGCACGTTCGCGCCGTCGCTGCACGCCGGGCGCGTCAACCCGGAGATCGACTTCAGCGCCACGCCGTTCGTGCTGCAGCGCGACGCCGCGCCGTGGCCGCGCGACGGCGGTGTGCCGCGCGCCGGGGTGGTCTCGGCGTTCGGTGCCGGCGGAGCCAACGCCCACCTGCTTGTGGAGGAGTACATCGTGCCCGAACGCGCGCAAGGACCGGCCGCGGCGCAGGCCGTGGTGCTTTCGGCGCTGGACGAAGACCGGCTGCGCGAGTCCGCGGCCCGCCTGCGCGACGACCTGGCTTCACGGACCGACGCCGACCTGGCCGACATCGCCTACACCCTCCAGGTCGGCCGCGAGCCGATGCCGGCCCGCTTCGCGACGGTGACGGATTCGATCGAGGCCCTGGTGTCCGCTTTGGACGCCTACGCCAGCGGTGCGGAGCTGCCCCCGGACACGTTCGCGGGCACCGGGCTTTCGGGCACGCTGGCGGCGCTGGCCGCGGACGACGACTTCCAGGAAACCCTGGTCCGCTGGGGCACAAGCGGCAAGCTGCCCCCGCTCGCCGAGGCCTGGGTGGGCGGTGTGGAGGTGGACTGGTCCCGCCTGCACACCGGCGGTCCGCGCCCGCGCCGGGTCGGGTTGCCGACGTACCCGTTCGCCCGGGAGCGGTACTGGTACACGGATGTGCTGCCGGGGAGCGGGAAGCGCACCGGGGCCGCGCCTGCGGTGCGGACCGGGCGCACTGGGTCGGCGACGGTTGCTGCGCAGGCAGGTCCTGCGAGCCAGGCGGAGGTTGCTTCGCCCTTCGCGGCGGCGGCGGCGGGGCCGGTCGCGGCGCAAGCGAGGCGGGCTGTACCTGCCGGGGCATCGGTTCCTGTGGTGCGCAAGGCTGCCGCCGCGCCTGCCGTTCCGGTATCACCCGCCGCTGTTTCCGCCGCGGGTGGTGACCTTCCCGCCGGGGACCTCACCGTCTGCCCGGTCTGGGAGCCGCACCGGCCCGCCGGTGTCTCCGCCGGGGGCGCCGTGCTCGCGATCGGGCTGTCCGCCGACGACACCGAGGCGATCCGGGCGTCCGGGACCGCAGTGTCCACCGAGGACGACGGCGGGATCGACCGGGTCGTCGTGAAGGTGCCGAGCCGTGCCGGAGGTACCGCGGCCGAGCGCATCGAGGAACACCGCCGCGCGACCCGGCAGCTGTTCCGCGTCCTCAATCAGCTGCAAGCGACCCACGGCGACCGCGACTTCGAGCTGACCCTCGTCACCCACGACGCGTTCACCCGGGACCCCGCCCAGGCCGGGCTGCACGGGCTCGTCGGCGGGCTCGCCAAGGAGCAGCCGCGGTGGCGGGTCCGGGCCGTCGACCTCACCGCCGGCGAGCCCTTCCCGGCAGCGGAAGTGTTCGGGCTGCCCGCCGACCGCCGCGCCCACCCCTTCCGGCGTACCGGTGGCCAGTGGCTGCGTCGCCGGCTGGTGCCGGTCGAGCAGGCCGCCACGGCCGCAGCGTTCCGGCGCGGCGGGGTGTACGTCCTCACCGGTGGCGCCGGGGACCTCGGCGTCGTGCTCAGCGAGTACCTGGCCCGCACCTACGACGCCCGGCTCGTCTGGGTCGGCCGCCGCCCCGAGGACGACGGGATCCGGGCGTGCCGCGCCGGGATCGCCGCGGAGTACCTGCAGGCCGACGTCGCCGACCCGGCCGAGCTGCGGCACGTCCGTGACGACGTCCTCCGCCGCCACGGCCGGATCGACGGCGTCGTCCACCTGGCCATGACCTTCAGCCACACCCCGCTCGCCCAGCTGAGCGAGCCGGACCTCGAAGCGACACTCAAGTCCAAAGTGGACCCGTGCGTGCACTTCGCCGACGTCTTCGCCGAGGTCGACCTCGACTTCGTGCTGCTGGTGTCGTCGCTGGTCAGTTTCATCCGCAACGCCGACCAGGCGCACTACGCCGCGGCCTGCGCCTACGTGGACGCGGCGGCCGACGGCCTGCGCGACGCCCTCGGCTGCCGCGTGAAGACCGTCAACTGGGGTTACTGGGGCAACGTCACCGACGACCTCCTCGACGGCATGGCCGCCCTCGGTCTCGCGCCGATCGAGCCCGCGACCGCGATGGCCGCCGTCGAAGGGCTGCTCGCCGGGCCGCTCGACCAGATCGGGTTCCTGCGGCTCGGCCGGCCCCTGCCGGTCGAAGGCGTGCTCACCGGGGAGACCGCGGTGATCGAGCCGCACGCGGTGGCCACCCCGGCCGAACCTGCCGCGCCGGAGCTGCCCGACGCGCTCGCCACCTACCAGGCCGGTCCGGTGCCCGCCGAGATCGACGCCGCCCTGGCCCGCTGGGTCGCCGCCGAGCTGCGGGAAGCCGCCCTCACCGGCGCCGACGAGCGGTTCGCCGGCTGGCTGCCGCCGATGCTGCGGGTGCTCACCGACCACGGCCTGGTCGACGACTCCGGACAGTGGATCCCGGGACCGGACGCCGAGACCTGCCGCGCCGGGTGGCGGCGCGACGCGGAACGCTGGGCCGCGGCCAACCCCGACCTGCGCACGCCCCTCGACCTGCTCGGCCGGACCGTGCCCGCCCTGCCCGCCGTGCTGCGCGGCGACGTCCTCGCCACCGACGTCCTCTTCCCGAACGGCTCCTTCGCGCTGGTCGAGGGCGTCTACCGGGACAACCGGGTCGCCGATCACTTCAACGCCGTCCTGGCCGAACACGTCGCCGGCTTCCTGCGGGCGCGCCTCGCCGCCGAGCCCGGTGCGCGGCTGCGCGTGCTCGAGGTCGGCGCCGGCACCGGCGGGACCACCCGCGTGGTCCTCGACCGGCTCACCCGCGCCGGGCTGCCGCTCGCCGAGTACTGCTTCACCGACGTCTCGCGTGCCTTCCTGCACCGCGCCGAGGACGCCTTCGACCACGATTTCCTGACCTACCAGGTCTTCGACGTCGCCGAGCCGCCGCACGGGCAGGGTCTCGACACCGGCGCGTTCGACGTCGTCATCGCGGCCAACGTCCTGCACACCACCGCCGACGTCCGCGCGACGCTGCGCAGCGTCAAGGCCCTGCTGCGCGGCAACGGCCTGCTGGCGCTCAACGAGATCAGCGGCTTCTACCTCGTCAACCACCTGACGTTCGGCCTGCTCGACGGCTGGTGGACGCACACCGACGCCGAGCTGCGCGTCCCCGGCAGCCCGGCGCTGTCCCCGGCCGGCTGGGCCGGGGTGCTGACGCAGGAGGGCTTCACCGGCGTCGCGAACCCGGCAGCCGACGCCGAGCCGCTCGGGCAGCAGGTCGTCGTCGCCCACAGCGACGGCGTCGCCCGCGGGCCGCGCGTGGTCGAGGCGCCCGCGCCGGCGGAAGAACCGGCGCCCGCAGGGGAAACCACGTCGATCACCGCCGTGGTCCTCGAGAAGCTCGCCGACGCGCTGCGGATGGCCGAGACCGCGATCGAACCGGCCCGGGCGTTCGCCGACTACGGCCTCGACTCGATCGTCGGCGCGGGGTTCGTCCAGCAGCTCAACGAGTCCCTCGGCCTCGACCTGCTCACCACGGTGATCTTCGACCACCGCAGCGTCGAGCTGCTCGCCGCGCACATCGCCGAAAGCCACCAGCCCACCCTGTCCGGCCCCGAACCGGAACCGGCACCGGAAGCACAAGAGAACAACCCGATCGCCATCGTCGGCATCAGCGGCCGGTTCGCGCGGTCACCCGACCTCGACGCGCTCTGGCGGCACCTCGCCGACGGCGACGACCTGGTCGGCCCGATCGAACGCTGGGACGTCTCCGGTCCCGAGTGGACGGACGTCGCCTGCCGGGAAGGCAGCTTTCTCGACGGCATCGACGAGTTCGACGCGCGTTTCTTCAAGATGTCCGGGCGCGAGGCCGCCTACACCGACCCCCAGCAACGCCTGTTCCTGGAAGAGGCGTGGACGGCGCTGGAGAACGCCGGCTACGTCGGCGACTCGCTCGACGGCAAGCGCGCGGGCGTCTACGTCGGCTGCACCGGCGGCGACTACACGGCCTGGTTCGACGAGCGGCCGCCCGCACAGGCGGCCTGGGGCAACGCGCCGTCGATCGTGCCCGCCCGGGTCGCCTACCACCTGAACCTGCGCGGGCCCGCGATCGCCGTCGACACGGCCTGCTCCAGCTCGATGGTCGCCATCCACCTCGCCTGCCAGGGGCTGTGGAGCGGCGAGACGGACCTCGCGGTCGCCGGCGGTGTCGCCGTGCAGACCACGCCGAAGACCTACCTGACAGCCGGCCGCGCGGGGATGCTGTCCCCGACCGGCCGCTGCCACACCTTCGACGCGGCCGCCGACGGGTTCGTCCCCGGTGAGGGCGTCGGTGTCGTCGTGCTGCGGCGGCTTTCCGACGCGCTCGCCGACGGCGACCACGTCCACGCCGTCATCCGCGGTTCCGGCATCAACCAGGACGGCGCGACCAACGGGATCACCGCGCCCAGCGCGGCGTCGCAGGAACGGCTCATCCGCGAGGTGCACGAGCGGTTCGGCATCGACCCGGCCGAGATCGGCCTGGTCGAGGCGCACGGCACCGGCACCAAGCTGGGCGACCCGATCGAGACCGCGGCGCTGGTCGGCGCGTTCGGCGCGGCGGAAGGGTCCCGCGGCTGCGCGCTCGGCACGGTGAAGACGAACATCGGCCACACCATGTCGGCCGCGGGCGTCGCGGGCCTGCTCAAGATCGTCCTGGCCATGCGGCACCGGACGCTCCCGCCGTCGCTGCACCACGACGCGACCAACCCGGCGATCCGCCTCGACGGCAGCCCGTTCCACGTCACCACCGAGCTGACGCCGTGGGAGCCGAACGGCCGGGGCAAGCTGGTCGCCGCGACGAGCTCGTTCGGGTTCAGCGGCACCAACGCGCACCTCGTCGTCGAGGAGCCGCCCGCGACCACACCGCGCGGTGATGACGGCCGTGAGCGGCTGTTCCTGCTGTCCGCGCCCCGGCCGGAAGCCCTTCGGCTGCTGGTCGAAGGCCTGGCCGAGCACCTGACCGCGCACCCGGACGCGGTGCTCGCCGACGTCGCCTACACCCTGGCGCACGGCCGGGCCCACTTCGCCCAGCGCGTCGCCTTCGCGGCCACCGACCGCGAGACTCTGGTGCGGCAGCTGGAAAACTGGCTGGCGGACGGGACCTTCCCCGCCGCCTCCGAACTCGAGGACATCC
Source organism: Amycolatopsis sp. NBC_00355 (assembly GCF_036104975.1). Taxonomy (GTDB): domain Bacteria; phylum Actinomycetota; class Actinomycetes; order Mycobacteriales; family Pseudonocardiaceae; genus Amycolatopsis. The sequence continues at coordinate 9,988,012 of NZ_CP107982.1, forward strand.
GGGCGCGGTGGAGCGAAGGCGGCAAGCTCGGCACCGAGTTCACGGGCCGCCGCACGCCGTTGCCGACGTACCCGTTCCAGCGCCGCGCGGCCTGGGCCGGCGGCGTGACGCCGGCGAGCGCCCTGCCCGCCGGCCCGAAGGCGCACGAGCCGATCGCCGTCGTCGGGCTGGCCGCCCGGTTCGCCGACAGCCCGGACGCCGAGAGCCTGTGGACCCACCTCGCCGCCGGTGACGACCTCGTCGGCGACGTCACCCGCTGGGACCTCGCCGGGAAGCTGGGCCCGAAGGCGGGCCGCCAGTACGGCAGTTTCCTCGACGACCCGGCCCGGTTCGACGCGCTGTTCTTCAGCGTCTCCGGCACCGAGGCGGTGCACACCGACCCGCAGCAGCGCGTCTTCCTCGAAGAGTGCTGGCACGCGCTGGAGGACGCCGGGTACGCGGGGGAGCGGCTCACCGACCGCGCGTGCGGCGTCTACGTCGGCGCCTACCCGGGCGACTACCACCAGCTGATCGGCGGCGAGAAGCCCCCGCAGACCATGTGGGGCAACATGGCCTCGGTCATCGCGTCGCGGATCTCGTACCTGCTCGACCTGTCCGGGCCCGCGATCGCCGTCGACTCGGCGTGCTCCAGCTCGCTCGTCGCCATCCACCTGGCGTGCGACAGCCTGCGGCTCGGCACGGTGTCGATGGCCCTGGCCGGCGGCGTGTTCGTCCAGGCGACACCGCGGCTCTACGAGTACTCGTCGACCGCGAAGATGCTCTCGCCGACCGGGCGCTGCCGTACCTTCGACGCGTCCGCCGACGGCATGGTGCCCGGCGAGGGCGCCGGTGTCCTGGTCCTGAAGCGGCTGTCCGACGCGGTCCGCGACGGCGACCACGTCTACGGCGTGATCAGCGCCTCCGGCGTCAACCAGGACGGCGCCACCAACGGCATCACCGCACCGAGCGCCCAGGCCCAGGAGGACCTGGTCCGCCAGGTCCACCGCGACGCGCGTGTGCGCCCCGGCGGCGTCCAGTTGATCGAGGCCCACGGCACCGGCACCCCGCTCGGCGACCCGATCGAGTTCGGGGCGCTCTCGGAGGCGTTCACCGGCGCGCCCGCGGGTGGGTGCGCGCTGGGTTCGATCAAGACGAACGTCGGGCACACGCAGTTCACGGCGGGGGTCGCCGGCACGATCAAGGCGCTGCTCGCACTGCACCACCGGCAGGTGCCGCCGTCGCTGCACTTCGGCCGGGCCAACCCGGCGATCCCCTTGGCGGACAGCGCGTTCTACGTGCCCACGTCGCTGCGCGAGTGGCCGTCGCCGGAGGCCGGGCCGCGCCGTGCGGGCGTGAGTTCGTTCGGCGCCAGCGGGACCAACGCGCACCTCGTCGTCGAGGAGGCGCCGGGTTCCGCGGCGACGCACGAGGCGAGGGACGAGTGGCTGGTCGTGCTGTCCGCGCAGGACGAGACGGCGTTGCGCAGCCACGTCGAACGCGTGCTGGCCCACGCCGAATCGCACGACTTCGACCTCGGCGATGCCGCCTACACCCTCGCCGTCGGACGCCGGCCGGAGAACGTGCGCTGGGCGTGCGTCGCGCCGGACCGGGCCGCGTGGCTCGACGCCATGCGGGCCTGGCTGCGCGACGGCCGGGCGGACACGGTCGTCACCGGCTCGGTGCCCGACGACCGGCCCGCAGTGTCCGCTGTGGACGGTCTGACGCCGGCCGAGGTGGCCGCGCGGTACGTGCGGGGCGAGGTCTCGTCGCTGGGTGCGTGGTTCGGCGCCGGGTTCCGGGTGGTGCCGCTGCCGGGCTACCCGTTCGGCGGGGAGCGGTACTGGATCGACGATGCTCCCGCGACCGTCCACAAGGGATTTGACGGTCACGCCGTCGAGCTGACCGGGCGCGAGTTCTTCCTGGACCACCACCGGGTGTCCGGGACGCCGGTGCTGCCGGGCGTCGCGTACCTGGAGCTGGCGCGAGCCGCCGCGGAGGCCGAAGGGTTCGGCCGGACCGGGGTGGCGTTGCGCAACGTCGTCTGGACGCGGCCGGCGCGGATCACCGGTCCGACGACCGCCGAGGTCGTCCTCGACCCGCAGGACGGCGGGTTGGGGTACCGGATCACGACGACCACCGGCGGTGAGACGCAGACGCACGGCCAGGGGCGGGTCGAACCGACCGTCGCGGCGCCGCCGCCGAAGGTGGACATCGCCGCGCTGCGGGCGAAGTGCACGCGCCGCACGCTCGACCGGGCCGCCTGCTACGCGCTGTACGAGGGCACGGAGATGGGCCTCGGCCCGGCGATGCGCGGCATCGAGCGGCTGGAGATCGGCGACGGCCTGATCGTCGCGCGGTTGCGGCGCCCCGCCGCGGCCGGCGACGGCTTCACCGTCAATCCGGCGATGCTCGACTCCGCGCTGCAGTCGACGCTCGGCCTCGCGCTGGCGGAGGGCGCGGACGAGGTGACGGCGGCGCTGCCGTTCGCGCTGACGGAGGTCCGCGTGCACGCCGCGACCCCGGTGGCGGGCTGGGCGGTGATCCGCCCGTCGGCCAACGACCGCCCGGGCACCGTCCGGCGGCTGGACATCGACCTGTGCGACGAGGCGGGCGAGGTGTGCGTGCGGCTGCTGGGCTTCACGTTCCGCGAGCTGCCCGCGCCGGAGAAGAAGGAGCCCGCACCCGTCGACGACCAGGTCGTGGGGGATGAGCCGGCCATCGAGGCCGGGGAGCTGGTGCTGGCCCGTTCCGCTTGGTTCCCGGCCGCGACGATCGCCGCCGCGCCGGAGTTCGTGCGGCATGACGTGCTGTTCGCCGGGCTCGACCCCGTCGACCTGGGTGATCTCGGGGCGACCTGCACCGTCCTGCCCGGTGGCGGCGATCTCGCCGCCGCGTTCAGCCAGCGCGCCGAACAGCTGCTCGCGCACCTCCAGGACGCCGCCGTCGCGAGCCGGGAGGGGCGGGTGCTGGTCCAGGTCGTCGTGCCGGAGGGCGCGGTGGACCAAGCGCTCGCCGGGTTGCTGCGGACCGCTCGCTACGAGCACCCGAAGCTCGTCACCCAGCTGGTGGTCGCCGGGCCGGATGGGCTTGCCGACCGGCTGCGCCGGGAGGCCCAGGCCGACGAGGTCGTCACCCGCGAGGTGGCCGGGCGGCGTGAGATCCCGGAGTGGACGCAGCTTGCCGAGGCCTCCGCAAACCGGCCCTGGCGTGACGGCGGCGTCTACCTGATCACCGGCGGCGCCGGCGGTCTCGGGCGGGTGTTCGCCCAGGAGATCGCCGACAGCGTGGCCGATCCCACGATCATCCTTTGTGGACGTTCGGCGCACGGGCCCGGGAACTACCGGCAGCTGGACGTCACGGACCGGGCCGCCGTCGAGCGGTGCGTCCAGGACGTCGTGGCCGAGTACGGGCGCCTCGACGGTGTCCTGCACAGCGCCGGCGTGCTGCGGGACGGCTACCTCGTCAAGAAGGACGCCGCCGACCTGCGGGCCGTCCTCGCCGCGAAGGTCGCGGGGTTCGTCAACCTCGACGAGGCGACCGCCGGGCTGGACCTCGACTTCTTCATCGGCTTCTCGTCGCTGTCGGCGTCCGGGAACCCGGGACAGGCCGACTACGCCGCGGCCAACGCCTTCCTCGACGAGTACGCGGCGCACCGTGAAGCGCTGGTCGCCGCGGGGGAGCGGCGCGGGCGGACGCTCAGCGTCGGCTGGCCGCTGTGGGCCGACGGCGGGATGCGCGTCGACGCCGCTACCGAGCGGTCGATGCGGGAGACCGTCGGCATCCTGCCGATGCCCGCGGCGGCCGGGGTCGAGGCCCTGCACCGGGCCTACGGCAGCGGCGAACCCCACGTCCTCGTGATGTACGGCGACCGGGCGCGGATCGGACAGACCCTGCTGCGGAACGAAACGGAGGTGACCACCATGCCCGACAGCCTGGTGACGCTGCTGGCCGACCGCGTGTCGCGCCTGCTCGACGTCCCCGCCGACGAGATCGAGGGCGGCGTCGACCTGAGCGAGTACGGCTTCGACTCGATCTCCCTCGTCGACTACGTCGGCCTGCTCAACGAGGAGTTCGGCCTCACCCTCGTCCCGACGCTGCTCATCGAGTACCCCACCCTCGACGGCCTGGCCGGGTACCTGACGGAGAACCACGGCGACGTCTTCGACACGGCGCCCGCGCCGGAACCGACGCCGGAGCCGGCGCAGACGCCGGAAGAGCGGCCGGACCTGCTGGCCGAGCTGACGGAGCTGACGGCGAACGTCCTCCGCCTGCCGGCCGGGCGGATCGAGGGCGGCCGCGAGCTGAGCAAATACGGCGTCGACTCCCTGTCGCTCACCGAGCTGATCTCGGAGATCAACGCGCGGTACGGCCTGGCGCTCGACCCGACGCTGCTGTTCGAGTACCCGACGCTCAACGGCCTGGCCGGCTACCTCCGGGAGCACCACGCCGAGCGGGTCGCGCCCGAACCCGGGCCGAAGCCCGAGCCGGTCGTCAAGGCACCCGCCGTCCCGAAGACCAAGCCGCAGGAAGGCCCCGAGCCGATCGCCGTGATCGGGATGAGCGGCCGGTTCCCGATGGCCCACGACATCGCCGAGTTCTGGCGCAACCTCGCCGAAGGCCGGGACTGCATCGGCGAGATCCCGGCCGACCGCTGGGACTGGCGCGAGTGCTTCGGCGACCCGATCACCGAACCCAACACCAGCAACGTCAAGTTCGGCGGGTTCATGGACGGCGTCGGCGACTTCGACCCGCTGTTCTTCGACATCTCGCCGCGCGAGGCCGAGCTGATGGACCCGCAGCAGCGGCTGATGCTGCTCTACGCCTGGAAGGCCCTCGAAGACGCCGGTTATGCGGCCGAATCCGTCGAAGGCAGTGACATGGCCATCGTCGTCGGCACCGCCAGCACCGGTTACCCGACGATGGTCGCGAAGTACTCGCCGGTCGTCGAACCGTACGACGCCACCGGGGCCGCGCCCTGCCTCGGGCCCAACCGGATGAGCTACTTCCTCGGCGTCCACGGCCCGAGCGAGCCGGTCGACACCGCCTGCTCCAGCGCGCTCATCGCCACCCACCGCGCGGTCGGCGCGCTGCAGGACGGCACGTCCGACATGGCGATCGTCGGTGGCGTCAACACCGTCCTCAGCAAGGACCTGCACATCAGCATGAGCAAGGCCGGCATGCTCGCCGAAGACGGCCGGAGCAAGACGTTCTCCGCCGACGCCGACGGGTACGCCCGCGGCGAGGGCGTCGGGATGCTGGTCCTGAAGCGGCTTTCGGCGGCCGAGCGGGACGGCGACCACGTCTACGGCCTGATCCGCGGCACCGCCGAAAACCACGGCGGCCGCGCGAACTCGCTGACCGCGCCGAACCCGAAGGCCCAGGCCGCGGTCATCCGCACGGCCTACCGCAAGGCCGGCGTCGACCCGCGCACCGTCGGCTACATCGAGGCGCACGGCACCGGCACGAAGCTCGGCGACCCCGTCGAGATCAACGGCCTCAAGGAAGCCTTCCGCGACCTCTACGACGATACAGACGGCACAGACGGGGCGGACGTCGCCGGAGCGCACTGCGGGATCGGCTCGGTGAAGACCAACATCGGGCACCTCGAGGTCGCGGCCGGCGTCGCGGGCATGATCAAGGTGCTGCTGCAGATGAAGCACCGGACCCTGGTGCGGAGCCTGCACTGCGACACGGTCAACCCGTACGTCAAGCTCGACGGGACGCCGTTCTACCTGGTCCGCGAGCAGCAGCCGTGGCAGGCGCCGGTCGACGACGCCGGGGCCGAGCTGCCGCGCCGCGCCGGGGTGAGTTCGTTCGCCTTCGGCGGCGCCAACGCGCACATCGTGCTCGAGGAGTACGTCCCGGCCCCCGTGGACCGGACGCCCGCGGCGCCGCTGCCGGTCGTGCTGTCCGCGACCCACCCGGAGGTGCTGCGCACCCTGGTGGCGGACTGGGTCAAGGCCCTGCGCGAGGGCACCTACACCGACGGCGACCTCACCTCGATCGCTTACACGTCGCAGATCGGGCGTACGCCGCACGCCGAGCGGCTCGGCTGCGTCGCGGCCACCGTCGAGGACCTCGCGACCGGGCTGGAGTCCTGGCTGCGCGGCGAACCGGACCGCTCGATCGTCACCGGCCGCGTCGTCCGCGACGACGTCCCGGCGGCCCCCGAGAGCACCGAGGCGACGGCCACGGTCCGGGCCTGGGTGCGCGGCGCCGACGTCGACTGGAGCCGGTGGCACCCGGACGCGCCGCGGCGGATCCCGCTGCCGACCTACCCGTTCCGGCTGAAGCGCTACTGGCTCGACACGAGCACCCCGGTGGCGGGAGGTACTCCGAAGCTGCACCCGCTCGTGCACACCAACACCTCGGACCTGACCGGCCCGCGCTACACCACCCGCTTCACCGGCCGCGAGTTCTTCCTCGCCGACCACCGGGTCCGCGGCGTCCCGGTGCTGCCGGGCGCGGCGTACCTGGAGATGGCCCGGGCCGCGGCGGACCTGGCGGGCGGCGCCCGGCCGGTCGTCAGCGCCACCTGGGACCGGCCGCTGCCGGTCGAGCGCGCCACCGAAGTCCACATCGGACTGTCGGCCGATGGCAGCACCTTGTCCTACCGGGTGTTCACCACCGGCCCGGACGGCGAACCCGTCGTCCACGGCCACGGCGAGCTGACCGACGGAGACGGGGAATCGCCGCCGCGGCACGACATCCAGGCACTGCTCGAAGAAACCGGTGGGAGCGTGCTCGACGCGGAGGAGTGTTACGCCCGGTTCGAGCGGCTCGACCTCGGGTACGGCCCCGCGCTGCGGACGATCGAGCGGCTGCACAGCGGCTCGCGGCTCGCGGTGGCGCGGCTGCGGCTGCCCGCCGAGGCCGGCGCGGAGACATTCGTGCTGCACCCGAGCCTGCTCGACGCGGCGTTCCAGGCCACCCTGGGCCTGTTCGCCGCCGACGGCGCCGAAGCCGTGCCCGCCACGCTGCCGCGGTCGGTCGACGAGGTCCGCGTGCTGCGGCCGTTGCCCGCCTCGGCGTGGGCCGTGGTCCGGTTCAGCGAAGGCGGCGCGGTGCCCGGCGAGTACGTCCTCGACGTCGACCTGTGCGACGACGACGGCGAGATCTGCGCGCGGCTGCGCGGGTTCCGCGTCCGGTCCCTCGATCCCGAGCCGGTCGATCCCGGTGACGAGTTCCTGGGCCGGCTGATCGAGGCGGCCGGTGACGGCGCGATCAGCCTGGCCGACTTCGAACGGAGCCTGACGTGAAAGCGGTGATCTTCCCCGGCCAGGGCGCCCAGGTGAAGGGCATGGGCCGCGAGCTGTTCGACGCCTACCCGGAGCAGGCCGACCAGGCCTCGGACCTGCTCGGCTACTCGATCCGCGAGCTGTGCCTCGACGATCCCCGGCGCGAGCTGAACCGCACGGAGTTCACCCAGCCCGCGCTGTTCGTGGTCGGCGCGCTGGCCCACCGGCGGTGGCGCGAGCAGCATCCCGAAGCGCCCGCGTTCTACGCCGGGCACAGCCTCGGCGAGTACTGCGCGCTGCACGCCGCCGGCGCGTTCGACTTCGCGACGGGCCTGCGGCTCGTCCGGCGCCGGGGCGAGCTGATGGCCCGCGCCGAGGGCGGCGGCATGATCGCCGTCACCGGCCTCGACCGCGACCAGGTCACGGCGCTGGTGCGCGAAGGCGAGTTCTGCACCCTGTCGGTGGCGAACGACAACTCGCCCCAGCAGTGCGTCGTCTCGGGGGACGCCGAGTCGATCGACGACCTGGGCGCGTTCCTGCAGGACCGGGGCGTCCGCTGGGTCCGGCTGCGCGTGTCCGGCGGCTTCCACTCCGCGCTGATGCGGCCGGCCCAGCAGGAGTTCCGGCGTTTCCTCGACGCCTTCGACCTCGGCACGCCGGCCGTGCCGGTGATCGCCAACGCCACGGCGCGGCCGTACGCGCCCGGGACCACGGCCGGGGTGCTGGCCGACCAGATCGTGCAGCCGGTGCGCTGGACCGAAACCGTGCGGCACCTGCTCGACGCGGGCGTCACGGACTTCGTCGAGCTGGGCGGCACGGTGCTGACCAAGCTCGTCGAGCAGACGCGGGCCGCGTCCCGGGCGCCGGTGCTCCGGCCCCAGGACCTCGGCAGCGCCGCCTTCCGCGCACGGCACGGCCTCCGTTTCGCCTACGTCGCCGGCGGGATGTACCGCGGGATCGCGTCGCCGGACCTGGTCACCCGGCTGGGGCGCGCCGGGATGCTCGGCTTCCTCGGCACCGGCGGCAGCGAACCGGCCGAAATCGAGCGCGGGATCAAGGAGATCCAGGCCGCCCTGGCCGAGGATCAGCCCTACGGCGTCAACTTCATCGCGAACCACGACGACCCCGCCGCCGAGGAGGCCGTCGTCGACGTCCTGCTGCGGCACGGCGTCCGGCTGGTCGAGGCGTCGGCGTTCATCCAGATGACGCCCGCGCTCGTGCGCTACCGCGTCACCGGCCTGCGACGCGGACCCGGTGGCGAGCCGGTGTGCGGGCACCGGGTGCTGGCGAAGGTGTCCCGGCCCGAGGTCGCGGCGGCGTTCCTGGCCCCGCCGCCGGACGCGGTCCTGGATCGGCTCCGCACGTACGGCGCGATCACGGCCGAGCAGGCCGAGCTGGCCCGGCGGGTGCCGATGAGCCACGACGTCACCGTCGAGGCCGACTCCGGCGGGCACACCGACGGCGGCATCCCGACCGTGCTGCTGCCCTCGCTGCTCGAACTGCGCCGCCGGGCGCAGGCCGAACACGGCTACGCCGAGCCGATCTGCATGGGCCTGGCCGGCGGGATCGGCACGCCCGCCGCCGTCGCGGCCGCGTTCGTGCTCGGCGCCGACTACGTCCTCACCGGCTCGGTCAACCAGTGCACTGTCGAGGCCGCGACCAGTGACACGGTCAAGGACATGCTGCAGGACATCGACGTGCAGGACACCGACTACGCGCCGGCCGGTGACATGTTCGAGCTCGGCAGCCGGGTCCAGGTGCTGCGCAAAGGCGTGTTCTTCCCGTCGCGCGGCAACAAGCTCCACGCGCTCTACAGCCACCACGACGGCATCGACGACCTGCCCGCGAAGACCCGCGCGCAGCTGGAGCGCACCTACTTCCGCAAGCCTCTGGACGACGTCTGGGCCGACGTCGTGGCGCACCTGCGCGCGAGCGGCCGCGCGGAACTGGTGGAGCGCGCGGAAAAGCAGCCGAAGCAGAAGATGGCGCTGATCTTCCGGCGCTACTTCGGCTACAGCGCGCGGATCGCGCTGGAAGGCAGCCGCGAAGACAAGGTCAACTACCAGGTCCACACCGGACCGGCCCTGGGTTCCTTCAACCAGTGGGTGAAAGGCACCCCGCACGAGTCCTGGCGGAACCGGCACGTCGACGAGATCGGCCTGCTGCTGCTGGACGGTGCCGCCCAGCACCTCGCGGCGTTCTCACGAGTAGCGAAAGGACAGAAGACATGATCACCGAGTTCGACACCTGGGGCGTCCACGAACAGCAGTTCTGGCTGCGCGGCACCACGGCGGACCAGCCGGTCACCTTCGACGCCGAAAGCGGCATGTGGAACGTCTACGGCCACGCCGAGGCGTCGAAGGTGCTGAGCAACCCGAAACTGTTCTCCTCCAACATGATGCGGCTGATGGCCGCGGAGATCGGCGCCGACATCGAGGAGGCGTCGGCCGGGGAGCTGCTCTACCTCGACCCGCCGCGCCACACCCGGCTGCGCCGGCTCGTCAACCACGCCTTCACCCCCAAGGTCCTCGCCGACCTCGAACCGCGGATCGCCGGCTTGACCCACGACCTGCTCGACGAGGCGAAGGTGACCGACCGGCTGGAGCTGGTCAGCGCGCTGGCCTACCCGCTGCCGGTGATCGTGATCGCCGAGCTGCTCGGCATCCCGGCGGGCGACCGCGACCTGTTCCGCCGCTGGGCCGAGTCGCTGATCCCGTCGACGTCCACCGAGGACGTCTCGATCGTCGGCCGGTTCGAGGGCCAGGAAGAGGTCACCGAGACGACCCTGCAGCAGCGCAAGGAGTTCGGCGAGTACCTGGCCGAGCACATCGAGGACCGCCGCAAGCACCCGCGTGAGGACCTGCTGAGCGGGCTGGTGCACGCCGAGGTCGAGGGGGAGCAGCTCAGCGACAAGGAGATCGCGACGCTGGCCGACGTCCTGCTGCTGGCCGGGCACGTGACCACGACCATGCTGCTCGGCAACACGATCCTCTGCCTGGACGCGCACCCGGACGAGTTCGCCCGCGTCCGCGCGGACCGCTCGCGCCTGCCCGACGTGATGGAGGAGTCGCTGCGTTACCTCCCGCCGTTCGCCGTGACGTCCCGGGCGACCACGGCCGAGGCCGAGGTCGGCGGCGTGACGATCCCGGCCGACCAGCTCGTGATGGTCTGGCTCGGCGCCGCCAACCGCGACCCGCTGGTCTTCGACGACCCCACGGAGTTCCGCCCGGGCCGCGACCCGAACCCGCACCTGACGTTCTCGCGCGGCATCCACTACTGCATCGGGGCCGGCCTGGCCCGGCTCGAGGGCCGGATCGCGCTGGACATCCTCTTCGACCGGTTCCCGACGATCACCACCATCCCGGACGAGCCGCCGCGGTTCATCCGCAGCTCGCAGATGCTCAACGCCTTCACGCTGCCCCTCGCCGTCTCGTCGTGAGTGGTGATTTGTCCGGATTACCGCCCGGCTCGCGCGTGCGGGACCGGAGTGGGAACGGCATTCGTGACCATCGATAGCGCGACGAACGCGAACGGAGCCTGACATGAGCCACCGCGTCGGTTCGGTGACCGAGCTGTACGAGCTGGTCAGCCGGGGAGAGATCGACAAGGCCGAGGCGGTGCGCCTGGCCAAGCAGCTGAAGACGGCCAAGCGCGCCGCGCCGGCCAGGAAGCCGGCCGAGCCCGCCGGGCAGCCGGCCGGGATCGACCGGGACGTGCTGCGGGACCGGGTCTGCGACGTGCTCGCGGACCAGGTCCGGCAGCTGCTCAAGGTGAGCGCCGACGACCTGGACGCCGACGTCGAGCTGAGCGAGTACGGGCTCGACTCGGTCGTCATCAGCCACCTCGTGAGCATGGTCAACGACGCGCTGGGCCTCGACCTCAAGCCCACGGTGGTGTTCGAGCACCCCACCCTGCGCGCGCTGGCCGGCCACATCGCCGTCGACCACGAAGCGGGCCTCGCGGACCGCCTCGGCGTGCGTCCCGTGGCTCCCGCGCCGGTCGTGCGCAAGGACCCCGAGCCGGTCGTGCCGGTCCCGGCCGAGCGGCCGCGCACCGGGGATCCGGTCGCGATCATCGGGATGAGCGGCCGGTTCCCGCAGGCCGACGACCTCGACGCGTTCTGGCGCAACCTCTCCGACGGGCGCGACTGCGTCAGCGAGGTGCCGGCCGATCGCTGGGACTGGCGCGAGCTGTACGGCGACCCGTTCGACGAGGCCGGCCGCACCACCGTCAAGTGGGGCGGGTTCATGGACGGCGTCGCCGACTTCGACCCCGAGTTCTTCGGCATCGCCCCCCGCGAAGCGCAGCTGATGGACCCCCAGCACCGGCTGCTGATGCTGCACACGTGGAAGGCCCTGGAGGACGCCGGGTACGCGGCGGACGCCCTGGCCGGCACCGATCTCGGCATCATCGTGGGCACCGCGACCACCGGGTACCACCGCCTGATCGACGCCCACGCCCGTGGCGGCGACGGCGTCGCGGCCACCGCCACGGTGCCGTCCATCGGCCCGAACCGGATGAGCTTCTTCCTCGACGTCCACGGCCCGAGCGAACCGGTCGAGACGGCCTGCTCCAGCTCCCTGGTCGCGCTGCACCGGGCGGTGTCCGCGCTGGACCGGGAGGAGTGCTCGCTCGCCGTCGCGGGCGGCGTCAACACCGTGCTGGTCCCGGACGGCCACATCAGCTTCGGCCGGGCCGGCATGCTCAGCGAGGACGGCCGGAGCAAGACGTTCTCCGCCGACGCCGACGGCTACGCCCGCGGTGAGGGCGTCGGCATGCTGGTGCTGAAGAAGCTCTCGGCGGCCGAACGCGACGGCGACCACATCCACGGCGTCATCCGCGCGACCGCCGTCAACCACGGCGGCCGCGCGAACTCGCTGACCGCGCCGAACCCGAAGGCCCAGGCGTCGGTGATCCGCGACGCCTACCGCCGCGCCGGCGTCGATCCGCGCACGGTCGGCTACATCGAGACGCACGGCACCGGCACGAAACTCGGCGACCCCGTCGAGGTCAACGGCCTCAAGGACGCCTTCCACGACCTCTACGACGGCGCCGACGTCACCGGCGCCCACTGCGGGATCGGCTCGGTCAAGACCAACATCGGGCACACCGAGCTGTCGGCCGGGGTGGCCGGCGTGCTCAAGGTGCTGCTGCAGCTGCGTCACCGCACGCTGGTCGAGAGCCTGCACTGCGACACCGTCAACCCGTACGTCGAGCTGACCGGCAGCCCGTTCTTCCTGGTCCGCGAACGGCAGCCCTGGGCCGCGCCGGTCGCCGCCGACGGCGCGGAGCTGCCCCGGCGGGCCGGCGTCAGCTCGTTCGGCTTCGGCGGCGCGAACGCGCACGTCGTGCTGGAGGAGTACCGCCCGCCCGCACCGGCCGCCGAGGCGGCGGGGCCGTTCGCCATCGTGCTGTCGGCCCGCGAACCCGAGACGCTGGTGACCCGCGCGCGGCAGCTGCTCGCCTGGGCCGACGGCCGCGGCGACGACGACCTGGCGAGCGTGGCCTACACCCTGCAGGTCGGCCGGGTCGCGATGCCGGAACGGCTGGCGTTCACCGTCGGGACGATGGACGACCTGCGCGACGCGCTGCGGGCGTTCGTCGCCGGGGAGCCGCGCGGCGACCTGCACCGCGGCCGCCCGCAGCCGAACGCGCTGTGGCGGGTGCTCGCCGGCGACGAGGACATCGCCGCCGCGATGGACACCTGGGTCGCCAAGGGCAAGCTGCCGCGCCTGCTGGAGCTGTGGGCCGCCGGGTTCGACTTCGACTGGCGGCGCCTGCACGGCGACACCCCGCCGCGGCGCATCCCGCTGCCGACGTACCCGTTCAACCTGCGCCGCTTCTGGATCGCCGACCGAGCCGCCCGCACCCCCGCCCCTCCCCGCGAGCGGGTGCTGGACGGCAGCGAGTACTACCTGCGCGACCACTGCCTGCGCGGCGTCCCGGTGCTGCCCGCCGTCGCCTACCTGGAACTGGCGCGCGACGCGCTCGGCGCCGAGACCGGCGTCCGGATCAGCGACGTCCGCTGGCTGCGGCCGATCGAGGTCACCGAACCGCGCCGCGTCGAGGTCCGGCTCGACCCGAAGGACCCGGCCGGGCGACGCGCGTTCGCGGTGCACGTCGACGGCGACGCGGCGGTCTACGCCCAAGGCACCGGTGAGGTCGCCGCGCTGACCGCGGAAACCGTTGCGGTGGAACAACTCCGCGATGGTTGCCGGAACAGCCTGGACGTGGCCGGGTTCTACCGGACGTACGAAAACATCGGCATGGACTACGGCCCGGCCCTGCGCGCGGTCCGCTCCCTGCACTACGACGACGGCATCGCCGTGGCCCGGCTGAGCCTGCCGCGCGAGGCCGAGTCGCCGCTCGTGCTCAACCCCAGCCTGCTCGACGGCGCGCTCCAGGCCGTCCTGGGCGTCTGGCTGGGCGAGGACGACGGCACGGCGGCCCAGCTCGCGCTGCCGTTCGCCGTGCGGGAGGTCCAGGTGCACGCCCCGACCCCCGCGGACGGCTGGGTCGTCATCCGCAGCCACCCCGACGACCGCGGCGGCGACGTACGCCGCCTGGATGTGGACGTGTGCGACGCCGAAGGCCGCGTCTGCGTGCGCCTGCTGGGGTTCAGCACACGGACCCTGCCGCCGGCCGCGAACGCCGAAACCCGCCTGATGACGCCGGTGTGGGACGCGGTGGCCGTCGAGCCCGTGCCGCAGTGGCCCGCCGCCGCAGCCCGGGTGGCGCTCGTCGGCGGAACCTCGGACGACCAGAACGGGTTCCGCCGCCACTACCCGGACGCCACGGTGCTGGACGCCGGCGATTCGCCCGCGGGGTTCGACCACGTCGTGCTGCTGGCGCCCGAGGTCCGGACGGCGTTCCGGCTGATCAAGGCGGCCACCGGGGACACCGGCTGGACCGTCGTCACCCGGCAGGCCCGCCTGCTGCCCGGCGACCCCGACGTCGACCCGGCCGCCGCCGGGCTGCACGGCCTCTTCGGCTCGCTGGCCCAGGAGTACCCGCACTGGCCCGTGCGCGTCGTGGACGTCCCCGCCGGAGTCCCGGTGCCGTGGGACGCCGTCCTGACCCTGCCGCCCGAGCCGCAGGGCGCGCTGCTCGCGTACCGCGGCGGCGAGTGGTACCGGCAGCGCCTGCTGGAGCTGGCGGCGCCCGTCCCGGCGGAGCCCGCGCACGCGAACCTGCAGCCCGACGACGTCGTCGTGGCCATCGGCGGCGCCGGCGGCATCGGCACCGTCTGGACCGAGCACCTGCTGCGCCGCCACAAGGTGCGCGTGGTGTGGATCGGCCGTCGCCCCTTGGACGCCGACCTCGAAGCCCGCCGCGACCGGCTCGCGGCGCACGGTCCCAAGCCCGACTACATCCAGGCCGACGCCACCGACCCGGCGGCGTTGCGCCGCGCCCGCGACGAGATCGTCCGCCGCCACGGCCCGGTCCGCGGCGTGCTGCACTCCGCCATCGTGCTCGGCGACCAGAGCCTGGCCCGCATGGACGAAGAGCGCTTCACCTCCACCTACGCGGCGAAGGCCGACGTCGCCGTCAACCTCGCCGACGCCTTCGCCGGTGAGCCCCTCGACTTCGTGGTGTTCTTCTCGTCGCTGCAGTCCTTCCTCACCTCGCCCGGCCAGGCCAACTACGCCGCCGGCTGCACCTTCGCCGACGCCTACGCCGAGCACCTCGGCACCCGGCTCGACTGCCCGGTGAAGGTCGTCAACTGGGGTTATTGGGGCGGGGTCGGCGTGGTCGCCGACGACGCCCACCGCGAGCGGATGGCCCGGGCCGGTGTGGAGTCGATCGAGCCGGCCGAAGGCATGGCCACCTACGACACGCTTCTGGGTTCGCGGCATCCTCAGCTGGCCCTGCTGAAGGCGACCCAGGCGTCCGACGACGACGTGGTCGAGCAGCTCGAAGCCCGGACCCCGGCGTTGATCACGGCCCTGCGTGCCAGCCGGCCGGATCGCACCGGCGAGGTCGCCCGGCTCCGCGAGAAGATCGACGGGCACGACAAGAAGCTGGACGCCGCCCTGGTACCGGTCCTGTGGCGCGTGCTGCGCTCACTCGGCCTGTTCGAGGACGACCGCGCGGCCACCGCCGAAGAATGGCGGGTGCACGGGAAGATCACCGGCGAGTACGACCGCTGGTTCCGGCACACCCTCGACGTGCTGACCGGCACCGGCCACCTGCACCACGACGACGGCCGCTACTCGGCCGCACCGGCCGCGCATACCGACACCGCCGACTGGGACCGGCACCGCGACGGCTGGCTGGCCGAGGCGTCCACCCGAGCCCAGACGACGCTCGTCGACACCACGCTGCGCGCACTGGCCGACATCCTCACCGGCCGCCGCCCGGCCACCGACGTGCTGTTCCCGGCGTCGTCGATGGACCTCGTCGAAGGCGTCTACAAGGCCAACCCGGTCGCCGACCACTTCAACGAGGTGCTGGCCGGGACGCTCGTCGACTACGTGCGACGCCGCGTCGCCGACGACCCCGGGGCGAAGGTGCGTGTCCTGGAGATCGGCGCGGGCACCGGGGGCACCACCGAAACGGTCTTCCGGCACCTCGAGCCGTGGGCCGACCACCTCGAAACCTACTGCTACACCGACATCTCCAAGGCGTTCCTGCTGCACGCCCGGCGCGAGTTCGCCGCGCCCTTCCTCGACACCCAGCTCTTCGACGTCGAGGCACCCCTGGCGGGACAGCCGATCCCGGCCGGCGGCTTCGACGTCGCCATCGCCACCAACGTCCTGCACGCCACCCGCGACATCCGCGCCACGCTGCGGAACACGAAGGCGACCCTGCGCGTCAACGGAATCCTGCTGCTCAACGAACTGAGCGGCGGCAGCCTGTTCAGCCACCTCACCTTCGGCCTCCTCGACGGCTGGTGGCGCTACGACGACCCCGCGCCGCGCGTGCCCGGCACGCCCACGCTGGCCCCGGCCACCTGGCAGCGGCTGCTCACCGAAACGGGTTTCCGCGGCGCGTTCCCCGCCGCCGACGGGGCCGACGACCTCGGCCAGCAGGTGATCGTCGCCGAGAGCGACGGCGCCGTCCGCCAACCGCGGCGGGACACCCCGCCCGCCGTGAAGTCCACTGTGGACAAGGTCGCGGGGAACAGCGCCGGCCGCGTCGCCGAGCTGATGGCCGAGGTCCTGGAGATCGACCCCGCACAGCTCGACCCGGACGTGCCCTTGCGGCGCTACGGCTTCGACTCGATCTTCATGGCCCAGTTCCTGTCCTCGGTGAAGAAGCACCTCGACGACACGATGACCCTGGACGTCATCGCCGAGTGCGAGACGTTGAACGACATCATCGGCCGCGTCGGCGCGTCGGCCGCACCCGCCACGACGGCGGAGGTCCCCGAGCTGATCCGGATGAACCGCGGCGGCGAGGGCCGGCCGGTCTTCTGGATCCACCACGGCAACGGGGGAGTCGAGTCCTACCGGCCACTGGCCGAGCACAGCGGCCGGCCGTTCTACGGCATCCAGCCGAAGGGCTGGCTCGGCGACGGCGAGATCCTCAGCGGCCAGGTGCCGATGGCCGAGCACTACGCGGCCCTCATCCGCGCGGTGCAACCGGACGGACCCTACGACGTCGGCGGGTTCTCCCTGGGCGGCCTGCTGGCCTACGAGGTCGTCCGGCAGCTCCAGCTGCAGGGCGCCGAAGTGAACACCCTCGTCATGCTCGACACCCTGGACGCCGCCGCGACCAACCGCGTCAACACGATCATGCAGGGCGGCCGGGCCGAACCGGACGTCATCGCCAAGGTCTGCGCCTTCCGCGCGGTCAACATCGTCCTCGGCAACAACCGCCTGGACGCCAACGACGGCCGCACCCCGATCCTGCACCGCGACGAGGTGGACCCCGGCCTGGAGTACCCGGAGTTCCTCGACTCGCTGCTGAAGGCCGCCTTGGCCACCGGGATCACCAAGACCGAGACGCAGCTGCGCACCCAGGTCACCCAGCTGGCGCGGTTCTTCGAGGTGCTGCACACCGGCGACCACGTCGTCGATCCGCTCCCGCGGCGGGACGCGGTGCGCTGCTACTACGTCCGCAACCGCGGCGGCCGGTTCTTCGGCGACTTCGAGGAGTACATGGTGCTCTTCGCCAACCCGGACCTGCCCGGCCTCGACGGCGTCGAGTACTGGCGCGAATGGGAGGAGCAGATCGACGACTTCTTCGTCACCGAGGTCGCCACCACCAACCACACCGACGTGATGACGGCACCCGAGTCGCTGGAGAAGGTGCTGCGGCTGTGCGACACCCTCTACGGAAAGGAAGCCTGACGTGATCACCCGATTCGACGAGTGGGGGGTCGACGAGCGCCAGTACTGGCTGCGCGGCATCGAGCCCGAGAAGGCCGTCGGCCACGACCCCGAGACCCGGATGTGGCACGTGTACGGCCACCCCGAGAACGTGCAGCTGCTGAGCAAGCCGAAGGTGTTCTCCTCGAACCTGCAGCGGGTGATGGGCGCCGAGATCGGCGGCGACAACCCGGAGGAGACCTACGACGAGCTGCTGTACCTGGACCCGCCGGACCACACCCGGCTGCGCAAGCTCGTCAGCCACGCGTTCACGGCCAAGGTCGTCGCCGACCTGGAGCCGAAGATCGCGGCCCTGACGCACGAACTGCTCGACGAGGTCGCCTCGTCGGACCGGCTCGAGCTGGTGAGCGAGCTGGCCTACCCGCTGCCGGTCACCGTGATCTGCGAGCTGCTCGGCATCCCGGCCGGCGATCGCGACCTGTTCCGCAAGCAGGCCGAGTCGCTGATGCCGTCCACTTCGGACGACGTCCAGCTGGTCGGCCGCTTCGAAGGCCAGGAAGAGGTCACGAAGACGGTCATCCAGCGGCACCGGGAGTTCGCCGAGTACCTGCAGCAGTTCGTCGACGACCGGCGGAAGAAGCCGCGCGAAGACCTGCTGAGCGGGCTCGTGCACGCCGAGGTCGACGGGGAACGCCTGACCGGCAAGGAAGTCGCGAGCCTCGTCGACACGCTGCTGCTCGCCGGGCACCTCAACACCACGATGATGCTCAGCAACACCATCCTGTGCCTGGACGCGCACCCGGAGGAGTTCCGGCGCACCCGCGAGGACCGGTCGCGGCTGCCGGGCGTGGTCGAGGAGTCGCTGCGCTACCTGCCGCCGTTCTCGGTGACCTCCCGGGTGACCGCGGTCGAGACGGAGCTCGGCGGCGAGACGATCCCGGCCGACCAGCTGGTGATGGTGTGGATGGCCACGGCCAACCGCGACCCCCGCGTGTTCGACGCGCCGGCGGAGTTCCGCCCGGAGCGCCACCCCAACCCGCACCTGACGTTCTCGCGCGGCATCCACTTCTGCGTCGGCGCCGGGCTGGGCCGGCTGGAGGGGCGCGTCGCCCTGAACACGCTCCTGGACCGCTTCCCCCACCTGGCCACGATTCCCGATGAACCGCCGCAGTTCATCCGCACCGACCAGATGTTCAACGCGCACACGCTGCCGCTCGCCGTCTCCAGCTGAGCGGCTCCTACGACGGGAGGAGTCACGCAACTTCCGAGAACTTCCAGGCACAGCCCGTGTATCCGACCGCACCACACGTCAAGGAGAGCTTCATGACCACCGAGTCGCTGCCCAAGCCCGAAGAAGTCGGCACCTTCTACGACGCGACCAACGACCTGATGACCCAGTTCCTGGGTGGGAGCACGCACTACGGCTACTGGACCGGTCCGGACGACGACAGCACGTTCGAGCAGGCGGCCGACCGGCTCACCGACATCCTGACCGGCAAGCTCGGCGCGACGGCGGGCGAGAAAATCCTCGACGTCGGCTGCGGCCAGGGCAACCCGGGCGTGCGCACGGCGGTCCGCACCGGCGCGGACCTGACCGGCATCTCGATCAGCGCCCGGGACGTCGAGGTCTCGAACGCCCGCGCCGAGCGCGAGGGCGTCGCCGACCGGGTGCGTTTCCAGCGCGCCGACGCCATGGAACTGCCCTTCGAAGACAACTCCTTCGACCACGTCTTCGCGCTCGAGTCGATCGTCTGCGTGCCGGACCGCGTCCAGGCGCTCAAGCAGATCGCGCGGGTGATCAAGCCGGGCGGGTTCGTCGCACTCACCGACTTCAGCGACCGCGACGCCGCGGCCAACGCGCAGAAGAAGAAGGACCTGGAAGCGGTCGGCGAGTCGTGGCACACCGCGCCGCTGGTCACGGAGGCGGACTACGAGACGTTCGCCGCCGCCGCGGGCCTGGAGGTCATCGAGGTCACCGACATCACCCTCAACACCAAGTACACCGAGGAGCGGTTCTACGGGCCGCTGCGCGAGTACGCCGCGACCCACGACGTCCCGCCGGAGATCACGCAGGTGCTGGAGATCGCGCCCAGCCCGGAGGAACTGAAGGCGATGAGCGACGGCGCCCCCTCGGTCGGCGTGCTCCTCGTCGTCCTGCGCAACCCCGCCTAGGACGCTTTCCGGCTGGAGGCCGGGCTTTCCGGCCTCCAGCCGGTCCCGCGGCAAGACCACAGAAAGGAAAACGCACATGTCCGAGGACCACGCCGCCCGCGCCGCCCGCGCTGTCGCCGACACGCCGGAGGTGTCCGCGCCGCCGGCCCCGGACCCCCGGCGCTGGGTGCTGCTGGCCGTGGTGGTCACCGCGCAGCTGCTGGTGGTGCTGGACGCCACGGTGATCAACATCGCGCTGCCGTCCGCGCAGAACGCGCTGCACATCTCCGACGCGGACCGGCAGTGGGTCATCACCGCGTACACGCTCACCTTCGGCGGGTTGCTGCTGCTCGGCGGGCGCGTCGCGGACTACGCCGGCCGCAAGCGCGTGTTCCTGATCGGCCTGGCCGGCTTCGCGGTGGCGTCCGCGCTGAGCGGCGCGGCGACGACCGGGTGGATGCTGTTCGTCGGCCGCGGGCTGCAGGGGGTGTTCGGCGCGCTGCTCGCCCCCGCCGCGCTGTCCCTGATCACGGTCACCTTCACCGAGATGGGGGAGCGGGCCAAGGCGTTCGGCATCTTCGGCGCGGTCAGCGGCGCCGGTGCCGCGGTCGGTGCGCTCGTCGGCGGCGTGCTCACCGAGTACGCCAGCTGGCGCTGGTGCCTGTTCTTCAACATCCCGGTGGTGGCCATCGCCTTCGCCTTCGCGGTGCCGAACATGCGGGAGAGCAAGATCGAGGGTCGCGCGCGGTACGACGTCGCGGGCGCGCTGCTCGGCACGGTCGGCCTGATCGCCCTGGTCTACGGCTTCACCACGGCGGCCGGCGAGGGCTGGGGCTCCGGCCTGACGCTCGGCCTGATCGCGTTCGCGCTGGTGCTGCTGGCCGCGTTCGTCGTGGTCGAGGCGAAGGTGCGCGCCCCGCTGCTGCCGCTGCGGGTGGTGCTCGACCGCGACCGCGGCACCGCCTACCTGACGTCGGTCCTGCTCGGCGTCGGCAGCATGGGCATGTTCCTGTTCATGATGTACTACGTCCAGCAGACGCTCGGGTATTCGGCGCTGCAGGCCGGGATCGTCTTCCTGCCGTTCCCGATCTGCGTGGTCCTGACCGCGACCTACACCGCGAAACTCCTGCCCCGGTTCGGGGCGCGGGCGCTGATGACGCTGGGTGCGGCGCTGGCCGCGGTGGCCGTGCTGGCGCTGACCCTGCTGGAGCCGGATTCGTCGTACTTCGGCCTGATCCTGCCGGTGCTGGTCGTGATGAGCGTCGGCATGGGGCTGGTGTACACGCCGATGAACAACGTCGCGCTGAGCGGGATCGACTACGCCGACGCGGGTGTCGCGAGCGCGCTGGTGAACACGTCGCAGCAGATCGGCGGTTCGCTGGGCACGGCCCTGCTCAACACGATCTTCACGACATCGGTCGCGTCCTACCTCGCCACCACACCGGGCGACGCGGTGGCGGCCACGATGCACGGCTACCACGTGGCGTTCGCGGTCAGCGCGGTGCTGCTGGTGGCGAGCGCGGTGCTGGTCTGCGCGTTCGTCCGGGCGCTGCCGAAGACCCCGCGCGTCACCGCCTGAGCCCGACCCGCCGGTGATGGTCCACAGTGGACCGTCACCGGCGGGTTCGGCCGGCCGTTACCGCTGCGGCCCTGACCGCGGGGCCACTTGGCGCGACCTGCGGCACCCACGATGCCGGCGCCGTGGCTTCGTCGTGGTGCTCAGCCACGCCGTCGCCACGGACGACTCGGCGACGGGCGAGTCCGCTGCCATGACCTCCTGCCGACCGGTCAGCGGTCGCGCCACTCGCCGCTCTCGGTGAGGTAGGCGCCGGTGGGCCGCAACGTCGTCCTGGCAAGGGCGTTGAACCGCTTCGTGTTCCCGTCCCACTTCGCGAACAACGGAAACAGCGCGGAGCGGTGTGCGCGGTAGGCCACCACGATCTCGTTCACCTTCTGCACGGCGCCCGCACCGAGGATCACGCTGTGCTGCAGCGCGTTGGTCCGCCGGGCGGCGAGGTCGGTGTCGTCCGCCATCACCTCGTCCTCGCCGCGCGCCCGCTGGACCCGGCCGGTGACGCCGTAGCGGATCTTCGGCGGGTCCTCCGGCCGCCGGCTCACGTCGACCAGCGTCGTGTGCATGTCACTGCCCTGGGCGAACCGGAGGTGGGTGAACGAACTGCGCTTGATGCCCAGGTCGGTGCCATCCGGGTCGCGCAGGGTCGTGATCGCGTGGAAGATCTGCGCGTCGTCCTCGGTGGGCACCGGCATGAACACCACGATGGAGTCCTTGTACGGCTTGAGCTGGCCAAGAACGGTCAGCGGCTCTTTTGTGCTGTCCAGCAGCGTCGCGCTCAGGTCGTGCAGGCCGAGTTCGTACTTGCGGCGGCGGCCGGTCTCGGGGTCGAAGAAGTTCGTGGGCTCCAGCCGCGCCAGGATGCCGCCGGCGCCCCGGTCCAGCACGATCTCGCGGCTGCGCGCCGCGTTCCGCCGGTCGAACTTGTTCTGCACGGTGAACGTGCCGCCCATGACCGACGTCGACCCGATCTGCCGCGCCGACATCCGGTTCTGCGCGAACGCGGTCTGCCAGGTCTCGGCCGCCTCGGCGTCGCGCACCCGCGACCACCACGCGTCGATCTCGTGCTTGCGTTCGGCCCACGTGTCGCCGGCGCCGCCCAGCTTCGACCGGCCCAGCCGGAGCAGTTCGGCCTCGGTGGCCGCCTGCACGGCCGCACGCTGCTCGGCCTTCTCCTTCTGCTCGGCGATCCAGCGGGGGTCGTTGCGCTGCTGGAGGACGACGTCCATGTCCTTGAGCGCGACGTCCTCCACCCACGGCGCCCGGCCGCGACCGAGGATGCCGCGCAGCTCGGTCAAGTGGGGGACGGACAGATCCGACGTGGACGCCAGGTACTGCATCACCATGACGCCGTCGACCATCTTCTGCTCGCCGGTCGTCACCAGGGCCGCGAACCTGGCCTTGTCGCCGTCCTGGATACCCTTGCCCCACGCCGAGCCTTTGATCAACATCTATGGTCCGCTCCTCGTCGCCACGTGCCGGTCAGCCGTCACGGAATCGCCGGGGACCGCGCTTCCGTTAACTGCCGTTCGGACAGATAACCCGATCGGCCGAGTCGTGCTACCCCGTATGCAGTCGGTCCGACACCACGATCGGGGTCCACGACTGCCTGCGGGACCCAGCGGTTCGCCGGTCGACGGCTGGTAGTAGTTGCCGAGTGACCCGTCGGGGGTCGGTCGCAGACACTGCGCGCGCAGCTCACTGTCCCGTTCGACCGGCCCGCGCCGGCCGAACGCATGTCGGCGACGAGGCGTCGGCCGAGCTGGACGTGCTGTTCGGGTTCGATGACGATCCGGCCGACGAGGCCACCAGCTACGGCGGCACGTGCCGCCCCTAGTCAATCACGGCAATGGCTTCGACTTCGACCAAAAGATCGGGGGAGTACAAGGCGGCGACGCCTATCAGCGTTCCTGGCGCGTGGAGCGTAACGCCGAGTTTCGCGAGGGCCCGATCACGACCCTCGGTAACCAGTTTCATTTTGTCCATGCTCCAATCAGTGACATAGGTGGTCAGCTTCGCGACGTTGTCGAACGAGCCGCCCGCTTCGGCGAGCGCCGCGCCGACGTTGAGAAAGCATTGCTCAACTTGTGCGGCGAGATCACCTTCGCCCACCAAGGTTCCGTCCGCGTTCCAGGCGACCTGGCCGGCCATGAACACAAGTTTCGATCCGGTGGCTATTGAGACCTGCCGGAAAAAGCCCACTTTCGGCAGTTCCTTGGGGTCGATCAAGCTGATGGTCATGTCTTTCGCCAATCTGTAGTGGGGCGCACGAGCTGCAGGCTGCGGTGACGGCATTGCCGCTGCGGAACGGCGGGCCCGCAGGTGAGCTCGCTTGCAACGCCGTCCCGCCAGCTGTGGTGGTGACGGCCGGCGCGGGCTCGGATGACGCAGGCGTTTGAGGACTCGGATTACGGCGACCGAGAGCACCAGCGCCAACTCGATGCCGGCGATGACGTGGTGCGAAGTCGCGCACCGCCGTCAGAGGCCTGGCTGAACTTCATCGATCCAGCGGTCGACGCGATCAGCCTCGCGTCTCAAAAGCTCCGGTGAGGCCGTGGCATGGGAGAGGACCGCGGTCCCCTGGTAGGCGGTGATCATCTCGACGGCGAGCTCATGAGCGTCGCTGCGTCCCATTTCCCGGAACTGCTGCTCGGCCCCGTCGACGAGGGCTTGCATCAGCTTGGCCGAATGCGGCTCTGGGCCCGTCACGCGCTTGGAGAGCTCGGTGCAGAGAGAGCCGATGGGGCAGCCGCGCTGCGCAATCATCTCGGCTTCCTCCGACAGTGATCTGAACAGTGCCTTGAGTCGATCGGCCGGAGCGTCATGCCGCTCGGCCAAAGCCGCATACGTTGACTCGATCTCTGCTATCCGCATGGAGACGACAGCATCGACGATGTCGTCCTTCGCCTTGAAGTAGTAGTACACGTTGCCCAGGGGAACGCCGGAAGCAGCAGAGATGTCGGCGATCGTCGTCCGCTCCACTCCCTGTTCGTAGAACACCTGAGAAGCACCGGCGATCAGTCGGTCTCGCTTCCCTCGGCGCTCCTGAGCTCGTGATCCGCCCTCAGTCATCGCTTCGGTCACCTCGCTCAGCATCAGGCTGTGTGTCAGTCACCTAACTTACTGTAGACGACGCCGTCGTGTCCGGCTAGTGTGTTAGTTGACTGACTAACTACGGAGGGCGCCCATGAGCCGGTATGCACGCAAGAAGGTTGTGATCAGCCTGGCTGGGCCCACGGAAGGTGCGAGGGCATCACGATGAGCGCAGTCCCGGTGAAGACCGTGCTGATCACGGGCGCCAACGCCGGAATCGGCAAGGATGTGGCCCGGCAGCTGGCATTGCGCCCTGAGGTGGCGCGGATCTACCTGGCGTGCCGGAACCGAGATCGGGCGAGCGAGGCCAAGGCCGAACTCGAAGCGAAGACCGGCCGGAACATCTTCGAGATCGTCCTCATGGACGTCGCCGACCCGGGTTCGGTCCGCGCCGCCTTGGCCAGCATCAACGGATCCCTCGACGCGCTGGTCATGAACGCCGGCGGAGTCGGCGGCCGGACGCCGACGGCTTTGACCGCCGACGGGGTCACCACAGTCTTCGCGGTGAACGTTCTGGGTCACGCCGTCCTGCTCGAGACGCTCCTGGCCGAGGACCGGCTCGGCGAGGTGGCGGTCTACGCCGGAAGCGAAGCGGCCAGGGGAGTCCCGAAGTTCGGGATGAAACGGCCATCGTTCGTCTCGACCTCCGCCAATGAACTCGCGACCGTCATCAACGGCAGCTACTTCGCGGACAGAAAGCCCGACCGCAACCTGGCCCACGGGCAGGTCAAGTACATCGCGGCCCTGTGGATGGCCTACCTGGCCCGCCAGTACCCCGGCCGACGATTCATCACCATGAGCCCTGGTAACACGTCCGGCACCGAAGGGCCCAACGATATGGGCCTCCCGCTGCGCCTGGCGGCCAGATACGTCATGCCAGTCCTGAAGATCTCCCACAAACTTGAGGTGGGCGCAGGGCGACTGGTCGACGGTGTCACCGATCCCACCCTGTCGAGTGGTGTTTTCTACGCCAGCGCCGCCAACACGACCACTGGTCCCCTGGTCGACCAGGCGGACATCTTCCCCGACCTGGCCAACCCGTCCTTTCAGGATCACGCTAACGAGGCCATCCACCGCTTTATCGCCTAAAGACATTCGTGCAATGGTCTGAAACCAACTGGACGCCCCGGCGTCGCAAGGAGAACACCCATGGATCGGTACAAAGGTAAAAAGGTTGTCATCATCGGCGGCACCAGCGGCATAGGGCTCGCAACGGCGAAGATGCTCCTCGACGGAGGTGCGCGCGTTCTGGTGACCGGGCGCTCGCAGGCAGGCCTGGATTCGGCCCAGGAGGAGATCGGAAAGGACGCCATCGTGGTTTCGAGCGACGCGCGTTCGCTGGCGGACCTCGACGCTCTCGCCGATCGGGCGAAGGCGGAGTTCGGCACCTTGGATCTGCTCTTCGTCAACGCCGGGTTCAGCCTCTTCGCCCCCCTCGAGCAAACGACCGAGGCGACCTTCGACGAGATGTTCAACCTGAACGCCAAGGGCCCGTTTTTCGCCGTGCAGAAACTTTCGCCGCTGATCACTGACGGCGGTTCCATTGTCCTCACGACCTCGACCGCAAACGTCAAAGGGATGCCCCTGCTCGCCGCATATGGAGGAGCCAAGGCTGCGCTGCGAAACTTCGCTCGGATGTTCGCTGCCGAGCTTCTTCCCCGGGGGATTCGCGTCAACGCGGTATCACCCGGCCCTACCGACACGCCGATCGCCGGCAAGTCGATGCCCGACAAAGATCTGGAAGCCCAGGTCACCGCGCAGCTGCGTGAAGCCAATCCGATGAAGCGCTTCGGAACGGCGGAGGAACTCGCCACGGCTGTCCTCTTCCTCGCTTTCGACGCGACCTTCATCACCGGCCTCGAACTTCCGGTCGACGGGGGCTGGTCGCAACTCTGAGGCTGCCTCGGCCGGCGGCGGCACACGCCTTCGGAGAGAGGGCGTGTGATCGCCATCGGACGCGATCAAGGAGAGGCCGACATGCAAAGGTAACTGATCAGGTTGCTCGAGTTCGGTGTGAGGCTCCGCGATGGCGTTCTCGGCATCCGTGGGTTGACTCGGAATCCGGACTCACGGCAGCGGCCACCGCCCCGGTGATGGCCGACGGCGGCTATCAAGGCAACCCCGCGGTCCGTCATACCCTACCGCAAACCTCGCGACGGCAGCGAACTCCCAGACTGGCAAGAGGATCTCAACGCCACCCACCGCAAGGTCCGCGCTCGCGTCGAACATGTCCTGGCCCGGATGAAGAACTTCAAGACCCTCCGCGACCACCGCCGCGCCGCCGGCACGCTCGCCGACATCTGACGGCACGCTCGCTCCGCGACTGGACATGAACGACCGGTTGCTCACGATTGTCACTTCAGCGGACCTGCGCCGCAGTGCGGATAGCTGGGAGCAAGTCCCGCGCGAGGAGCAGTGCCGCGTGAGGTCAGTGGATTCCAGGGGTGCTTGGCGAGCCTGTAGCGGAGTTCAGAATGTCAGCAGCGCTGGCCGCCGAACCCGTGGACGTGGTCGATGACGCGGAGAGAGCGCCATCGTCTGCTGTGCAGATCTGCAAGCTCGGCCTGCCGATCTGCCTCCTTCCGGGCTGACCCGCAACCACCTAGCGTGGTATCCGAACCCGCTACTGGGCCAGCCGGGTTCGGGCGCAAGGCCACGTATGGCTCATCGACCGATGTGCTGCGGGTTGCGTGTCGTCGACTTCGCGAACAGGTGGGTGGCCGGCAACGTCAGGCGTGCAGCACAAGGTCGCCCCACCCGCCTGACCTCGTACCCGGCGCTCGCAAGCCGAGGACCTACGAAGGGAACCAAACGCATGACCACCTCTACTTCGCTGAAGAAGGTCCTGATCACGGGAGCCGGAACAGGCTTCGGATACGAGGTGGCCATGCGCCTGGCCGAGAAGGGTTTCGACGTCGTGGCCGCGGTCGAGATCTACGGTCAGGTGCAAACCCTCAAGCGACAGGCAGCTGAGCGAGGCGTCACGTTGCAGGTCGAGAAGCTCGACGTCACCAACGACGGGGATCGACGCAAGGCGCTGGACTGGGGCATCGAGATCCTCGTCAACAACGCCGGTATCGGCGAGGGTGGGTCCACCGTGGACATTCCTGCCTGGAACATCCGCCACCAGTTCGAGGTCAACGTCACCGGGCCGCTGCTGCTCACCCAGGGCATCGCCAAGCAGATGGCCAAGCGCGGCACCGGCCGCATCATCTGGGTGTCCTCGCGCGAGGGGCTGAACGTGAACCCCTTCACCGGCATCTACGCCGCATCGAAGCACGCAGTCGAGGCTATCGCCGAGAGTATGAAGGACGAGCTGCAAGAGTTCGGCGTTGAGGTTGCGACCATGAATCCGGGGCCGTTCCTGACCGGATTCAACGACCGGATCTTCCAGACCTGGGAGGGTTGGGAGGATGACCCGTCACAGCGCCTTTTCGACTACGCGAAGCTCGCCTTCCCGCGCGCGCAATTCAACCCGGAGCCGGTGTACGCGACGCTCACGGCGCTCGCAGCAGGCGAGATAGACAGCTACCGCAACCTCGAGCCCAAGTCGATGCTCGAAGAAACGAAGAGCCTGATCGACGCACCGTGGAGCAAGAAGACCACCGACGGTCTCGGAGAACGCAACGACGGCATCCAGAAGGCGTTCGACATGACTCCCGAACAACTTCGAGACGATCAGGAACCCATCCCCGCGCTGCCGTCTCGGCCAATCGACGACTGAGCCACCCGATGAGCAGTCCGTCTTCCGGCCCGCGCCAATTCCCGACCTGAAGCGGCGAGGACAACGCGCCCGGCCCAACGGCCTGCCACATCCATTCGAGGCCAAGGCCGGTGACATCGACGATCCGCCCAGCTACCAAAGGGTCCCAACAGTCCAGAGTCTCGAGGTTTCCATGAACGCTCATGCCGCCGATAAAGCCCAGATGGTTCTGCGCGACTCGCTGCGCAACCGCGGAACCGCGTTCAGCGAGGAGCAGCGCCGTACCCTCGGTCTCGTCGGCCGGCTCCCGTCTGCGATCGAATCGCTCGACGAGCAGGCAGGCCGCTGCTACGAGCAGCTGTCGCGCAGGCCGACGGCCATGGACAAATTCATCTACCTCGACATGCTGCACGACCGCAACGAAGTCCTGTACTTCAAGATTTTGACCGACCATCTCGCCGAGCTTCTTCCGGTCGTGTACGACCCAACGGTCGGCGAGGCGATCAAGGATTGGAGCCGCGACTACCGCGTCTCGCAGGCCGTCTTCCTCTCTGTGGACCGCGTGGATGACATTCGCGAATCCTTGCAGTCCTTCGGATTGGGTGCCGAAGACGTCGACCTCATCGTCTGCAGTGACGCCGAAGAGATCTTGGGCATCGGCGACTGGGGTGTCAACGGTGTCGACATCTCTCTCGGCAAGCTCGCCGTCTATGTCGCAGCCGCCGGCATTCACCCAGGCCGGGTCATCGCGGTCAACCTCGATTGCGGAACGAACAACACGGCGCTGCTCAACGACCCGACCTACCTGGGCAACCGTCATTCGCGGGTGGCCGGTGAACGCTACGACCAGTTCGTCGACGACTACGTCAAGCACGCGGCCGAGCTGTTTCCGAAGGCAATCCTGCACTTCGAAGACTTCGGCCCGGAGAACGCCCGACGCATCCTGGACGAGTACCGCGACGAGTACCGGATCTTCAACGACGACATGCAGGGCACCGGCGCCATCGTGGTGGCCTCCGTGTTGTCCGGGATGAAGGTCACCCACCAGGGATTCGCCGACCAGCGACTGGTCGTCTTCGGCGCGGGCACAGCCGGCTCGGGGATGGCCGACCAGCTTTCGGCCGGCATGGTCCGCGACGGGTTGTCCGAAGAAGAGGCCAAGAAGCGGGTCTGGCTCATCGACAAGCAGGGCCTGATCATCGACGACATGCCGGACTTGCCGAACTACCAGCAGGTGTACGCCCGCCCCGCCGCCGAGGTGAGCGACTGGACCAGGACGGACGGCCGGATCGATCTGATCACCGTGGTGCAACAGGTCAAGCCGACGATCCTCATCGGAACCTCCACGGTGCACGGTGCGTTCACCGAAGAGGTCGTGAGCGCGTTGTGCGACGGGGTCGAGCGACCGATACTGCTGCCGCTGTCGAACCCGACCGAACGCATCGAGGTGATGCCCCAGGCCGCGATCCGGTGGTCCGACGGCAGAGCGCTCGTCGCGACCGGGATCCCGGCCGACGCCGTCGAACACAACGGCACCACCTTCACGATCGGACAGGCGAACAACGCGCTCCTGTACCCCGGTCTCGGCCTGGGCGCCGTGGTTTCCGGTGCCACCCACGTCACCGACGGCATGCTGCTCGCCGCGGCCGAAGCGGTCGCGTCGCAGGTCGACCCGACAGCGCTCGGCGCCTCACTGCTGCCTCCGGTGGAGAACCTGCGTGCCTCGTCGGCGACCGTCGCCTACGCCGTCGCCCAAGCCGCCGTCCGCGACGGTGTGGCCACCCAGGAGCACGACGACCTCACCCAAGCCGTGCAGGACGCGATGTGGCAGCCCGTCTACTCGAACGAGCAGGACGTCTGATGGTGCGCAAGAGCGAGG
Source organism: Amycolatopsis sp. NBC_00355 (assembly GCF_036104975.1). GTDB lineage: Bacteria > Actinomycetota > Actinomycetes > Mycobacteriales > Pseudonocardiaceae > Amycolatopsis. The sequence continues at coordinate 10,017,902 of NZ_CP107982.1, forward strand.
AGCTCACCCTGCGGGAGGTCCCCATCGGCACCGGCTCCACCGGTAAGCGCACCGAGACCGATTCGATGGGCGCCATCGAGGTCCCCGCCAACCGGTACTGGGGCGCGCAGACCCAGCGGTCGTTGATTCACTTCTCCATCGGTGACGACCACATGCCCAAGGCCGTCTACCACGCCTACGGCTACGTCAAGAAAGCCGCCGCGCTGGTCAATCACGCCGCCGGCCGCATCGACGACGCGCGCAAGGACGCCATCGTGCAGGCTGCCGACGAGGCGATCGCGGGCCATCTCGACGCCCACTTCCCGCTCTACGTCTGGCAGACCGGCTCCGGTACCCAGTCGAACATGAACATCAACGAGGTGCTCGCCAACCGCGCCAGTCAGCTGCTGGGCGGGGAACTCGGCACGAAGACACCGGTGCACCCCAACGACCACGTCAACCTGGGCCAGTCCTCGAACGACACGTTCCCCACGGCGATGCACATCGCGACGATGCTCAAGATCCGCGGCAGTACGCTGCCGCAGATTCGGGCGCTCGCCGACGCCATCATGGTCAAGGCACAGTTGTGGGTCGATGTCGTCAAGACAGGCCGCACCCACCTTCAGGACGCCACCCCCGTCACAGTCGGTCAGGAATGGTCCGGCTGGGCGGTTCAGATCCGGCAGGCCGCCGACCGTCTCGCGCAGAGTCTCGGAGGGCTTTGCGATCTGGCGGCAGGTGGAACCGCGGTCGGAACCGGGCTGAACGCCCCCGACGGGTTCGCCGAAGAGATGGCCGCAAAGCTGGCCGAACTGACGGACGCGCCGCTGCGGACGGCGCCGTCGAAGTTCGCGGCGCAAGGGTCCCTGGACGCGATGGTCGCGGTCTCGGCGGGCTTGCGTGGCGTCGCCGTCGCCCTGATGAAGGTCGCCAACGACATGCGGTGGTTGGCGTCGGGACCTCGTGCCGGGCTGCACGAACTGAAACTCCCCGAGAACGAACCCGGGTCCTCGATCATGCCTGGCAAGGTCAACCCGACCCAGCAGGAGGCCATGGTCATGGTGTGCCTGCAGGTCATCGGCGAAGACGGCATCGTCGCCGCCGCAGGATCCCAAGGCAACTTCGAACTCAACGCCATGCGTCCCATCATCATCAAAGGCCTCCGCCATCGCGCACAAGGCCAATGACGAAGGCAGCACGCTACGGGAGGCCGCCCTCGCCGAAGGTGTGGACGCGGACGAGTTCGACCGGGTGGTCGACCCGAAGTTGATGGTCGGCGACCCACGTCGTGATCTTGCGATCAGCGAGACGAGCTTGATGCCACCTTCTGTGAACGCATGACAGCCTTCGGTGCGCAGCCGCCAGTACTGGCCGCTAACCCACGGCATCGCGCCGACGCCCCGTGAACGACGAGCCATGCGGCGTCCACCCAATCCAGGGGAAACGGCGGTGGGGTGAGGGGCGTTGAACGGGACGGCTTAAACGTCCGCGGTCATGGCCGCCGGCGGGTCAGCGTGCCAAATGAGCTCATCCTGGCGGTTGTGAACCTCCCGGAGCAGCGCCTCGCGCACCACCCGCACCTCCCGCCGAGTCAACGCTTCTCGCCGCGCGGCCAGCGTGACCGGCACCCGCGGGAGCGGCACCGCAGCAGCGATGGGACGTAAGTCCGGCGCGGTGCCGGCCATGAACTTCGACAGCAGCGCTATCCCGACACCACGCCTGGTTGCTTCGAGCTGAGCGAAAATATTCGTCGAGCTGAACCGCACTACGGCGTTCGGGAGGTATCTGCCCAGGTCCACCTCTCTTACCCTCTGCATAGCATCGACGAAGAAGATGAGCGGATGGCGCTCGAGCTCCTCGAACGAGACCGGATCGCCGTGCTCCGTCAGGTACGTCTCGCTCGCAAAGAACCCAGAATCGTAATCACAGAGTTTCTCGGTGACCAATCTCGTGACCGGCGGTTGCCCGAGCGTGATGCCGAGATCGAAGGTCGACTCGCGCAAGGCGAGTTCACGTGCACCGGTGATGAGTTCCACGTTCAGGTCCGGGTGTTTTGCCTGCACTCGGGCAATGGCCGGAACGACGAACCGGGTTCCGAAACCGTCTGCGGCGGTCACCCGAACGGTGCCGGTGAGGGCGTCGGCCTCGGTGCCGGCCACGGCACGAATCGCACGGTCCACCGCCTTCTGGACAGTTCGGGCGTGCTCCACCACAGCGCGACCGGTCTCGGTCAGCTCCCACCCTTCGAGGCCACGGTCGAAAAGGCGCGCACCGAGTGCGTTCTCCAAGGCGCGAAGGCGCCGCGAGACCGTGGTGTGATCGACGCGGAGAAGCTTCGCGGCGGTCATCAGGCGGCCCGTGTCAGCCAAGGCAGCCAAAAAGCGGAGGTCGTCGGCACGCACGTCCTTGCCGTGGATGTGCGAGGTCACGCGGGAGTCGCCGGTCGGTGCTGGTTTTGCTGCGCGAGGGCGCCGACCGGAGCCGGCTGGTGTCCGAGGACGACGTCGTACTTCCTGTGCGGCACGTCCTGGCGGTATAGCTGGGCGGGGTAGGCCCGGGTGTAGCGGGCGTTGGCGTGTGGGAACGCCCCGAAGGTGCCGAATGTCGTCTTCGGGAAGCGTGGTGCGAACAATGGGGCGGTGAGCGGCTCAGGCTCGACGCCGGCGGTGGTGTCGGACAGGAACTCCTGACGCGCGCCTTCCCGGCCCGGCTTGGCCTCGAGGTGGATGTGGTACGTCTTGTGGCCGGAAGTGTTGTCCTCGCAATGCATGACGAACCCGGGGTGTTCGTGATCGTCGCGGTTCAGGCCGGGAATTGGCACGGGACCGGGAGATACAGAGCTCGTCGGGTGGATCCTTCGTGGATTGGCGGACATCAACCCAGGCTAGGCCGACTGACTGCATCCGGCGACCCAAGCCTCCTGATCGGCCACCCGACCACCTCCCTGGCCACCGCGGTCGCCAACGCCTTGCGCTGACCCCAGGTGCCGCGAACCCGGCCGGCGCCGGGGCAGATCCAGGTCCGGATTTCCGCCGCGTCGCTGAATCCGACCGACATCCGCCTGCCGGGCGGGGGATGAGGTGTTCGGCGAAGCGGTACCCCGCGCCACGCGCGTGGTGGTCAGTGCCAGCCGGCCGTCGCTGAGCACCGGTTCGCTCGCCGAGTTCGCGGTCTTCGAGGCGGACACCCCGCTGATCACCCATCGACCGGCCGGATTGCCGGCGGCGGACGCGGCAGCGCTGGCGATGAGGGGAACGGCCGAAGTGAAGCAGGACGAGACCGGGTCGGGGCCGATCGCCTTGACGGACTGGGTATCGGGGGTGATCAGTTCGACCCTTGAGGTGACCGAGGGAATTCCGCCGCGGCCTAGGGGGCGGCCCGCAGGCCGCCGGCGGACAACTCGGGGGTGGCGGTCATCGACTCTCCCTTGTGGACGGATGAGACGGGGCTGGGGTCACCAGGTGACCGGCAGGTCGTGCAGACCGCCGGTGAGCCGCTCGGTGTGCAGGCGCAGCCGGCCGGCGTCGACCGCGAGCCGGAGGTCGGGCAGGCGGGTGAACAGCGTGGTCAGCGCCACCTTGAGTTCGGTCCGCGCCAGGCTCGCGCCGATGCAGTAGTGCGCCCCGTGCCCGAAGCTCAGATGGGCCGCGCCGGCGGGCCGGTCGGGGTCGAAGGCCTCGGGGTCCGGGAAAGCCGCCTCATCGCGGTTTCCGGCCAGCGTGGCGATGATGACCGCGTCCCCGGCAGCGATCTCGACGTCGCCGACGGTGATGTCCTCGCGGGCGTAGCGGGCCAAGCCGAAGTTCTCCGGCGCGGCCAGACGCAGGATCTCCTCGACGATGTGCGGGCGGCTCGCCGGGTTGTCGACCAGCCGCCGGCGTACCTCGGGGTTCTCCAGCAGCAACAGGGCGCCGATGCTGATCCGGTTGACGGTGGTCTCGTGTCCCGCGAAGAGGACGCCGGCGACCACGTGGGTCAGCTCGGCATCGGTGAACGCGGGATCGTCGCGCTGGGCCTGGACGAGATCGGTGATGACGTCCGGGCCGGGGTCCCGTCGCTTGACGTCGGCGAGCTCGCCGGCGTAGGCGAGCAGTTCGACGATCGCGGTGAAGGGGTCGTCGCCGGTCATGGTCGCGGAGCGTTCGGACAGGTCCTTGAAGTGGTCGCGGTCGCTGTAGGGCACTCCGAGCAGCTGGCAGATGACGAAGATGGGCAGCGGCAGGGACAGGGCTTCGTGCAGGTCGACGACCCGGCCGGCCCCGCCCGCGGCGATCATGTCGTCGAGCAGGGAGTCGGCCAGCTGCTGCATCCCGTCCTCGAGGTGTCGCATCCGGCGCGCGGAGAACGATGGCACCAGGACCCGGCGCAGGCGGGCGTTGAAGGCGGGCTCGGCGTCGAACTCGCCGACCGGTCCGCCGTTGAACCCCGAATTGGAGATCCGGGGAGCTGTTTCCGGTTCGCGGTGGGAGCGGCCCAGTCGCGGATCGTTGAACAGCGCCCTGGCTTCGGCGTAGCCGGTGACCAGCCAGGCCGGGTCCCCGGCGGGCGTCATCGCGCGGGCGATCGGGTGCCGGGCCCGCAGGTCCGTCCAGACGGGTCCGACGTCGAGGACCGCCGGGCGGTCGAACGGCAGTCGGGGCAGGTTCGCGGTGTCGGTCGTCATGGGCAACTCCCAGAGGCGGCTCTTGCTGACCTCCGGCAGCCTAGCGCTAAGTGGCACGTGCATGTCACTTAGCATGCTTGTCGTGCTCGCGGCGGTCAGAGCAGAGGAAGCACACCGCCGGCCTCGCTCGCCCGACATCCCTCCAGGAGCAGCGCGAGGTACCGGCGCCAGCGCGCGGGCTGCGCGGTCTCCAGGTCGGGCACGGCGAGCATCGTCGCCACGACCATGGCGATGAGCGACGGAAAGTCGCTCGAGTCCAGATCCGGGCGCGCGACCCCGGCCGCCTGCGCCCGCTCCAGCGCCCGGCTCAACGGCTTGACGAAACCCTCGGCCGTGGCCCGGGTGACCAGCGCGGTGTCCCGCGCCGCGGTCAGCAGCGCGGAGTTGGCCGCTACGGTGACGACTGTGGCCTCCAGACCGTCGGCCAGCGCCCGCCACGGGTCCGGATGGGCAGTCGCGGCCTCGACGACGGGCTGCACCTCGGCGGTGACGTACTGCTCGAATACCGCGCTGATCAAGTCTTCACGCCCGGCGAAGCGCCGGTAAACCGTGCGCAGCCCGACATCGGCCCGAAGCGCGACGTCGTTGACCCCGAACTCGGACCCCTGTTCGCTGATCACCGCACGCGCCGCGTCGAGGATCCGCTCCTGGTTGCGGCGCGCGTCGGCCCGCAGGCCTGGCGCCGGTCCGGGCGTGTCAGTCATGGCCGACAGCATCCCCGGTGGCCCATCGGCATCGCAACCCCGGACGATCGGTGACCTCGGCGTACGTCTCAGCCGCAGAACGGTGTGCGGTTACACGCCGCCGACGCGCACGTGCGGCACCCTCGTCGTCGGCCGATCGATCCGCGCTCGATTCCGGTCACGTCGAGGCCGGCCACGGCCGGACAGGCCTGCCCACCGCCGCGTACACAACGGCGGCGCCCGGCTTCCGGTGGTGGCCGACGATCACCCACCGCGGAGCCCTGCCGCCACCGAACTCGTCGGCTGCTCCTCGCAACGCGGCGACCGAACCCCGCGATCCGTTGGTGCCGAACACAATCCGCGTCCAGCCATGGACACCTCCCCGGCGATACCTTGATTCCGGAGTCTCCTGCCGGCGGCCCGGCCGCAAGGAGACTTCCACCGTTCCGCGTGTGCGATGATCGTTCAATGGCCATGGCATCCACCGGGCAACAATTCATGGGGCAGCGATCCACCAGTCATGCGTCGGCCAAGCGTGACGACCTGGGGGACTTTCTGCGCAGCCGGCGGGCGGCGCTGTCTCCGGCGCGGGTCGGATTGGCGCCCGGCCGGCGCCGCCGCACCCCGGGGCTGCGCCGGGACGAGGTCGCGCAGCTGGCGAACATGTCGGCGAACTACTACGAGCGGCTGGAGCGCGGGTGCGGGCCGCAGCCGTCGACCGCCATCCTCGGCGGCCTGGCCGAGGCGCTCCGGCTCGACCCCGCCGAGCGGGACTATCTGTACCGGCTGACCGGGCACGTCGCCCCTCGTCTGCTGCGGTCCGGTGAGGCGGTGGACGTCGACGAGGGGCTGCGGTCGCTACTCGCGGCGGTGGACGCCCTGTGCCCCGCGTTCATCACCGATGATCTCGGCTCCGTGCTGGCGCAGAACGAGCTGCACGTCGCATTGTTCGGCTCCTTCGCCGGCCGGCCCGGCTGGGAGCGGAACATGATCTGGCGCTGGTTCACCGCACCCGGCTGGCGGGCGGCACTCAGCCCGGCGGCTCAACACGAGATGACCGGTCAGGCGTACGTAGCGGACCTGCGCGCGATCATCGCCGACCACGACCGTGGTTCAGCCGCCGCGGCGCTCGTGCGTTCGTTGCGAGCGGCCTCCGCCGAATTCGCCCGGATGTGGGACGAGCACCGGGTGTCGGCCCCGGCCTGCTCGACCCTGGACGTTCAGGACGGCCGCGTCGGCCGCCTGGAGTTCGACTGCGCCGTCGCTATCGGCGCACTGTCGCGCCAGCGGCTCATCACCCTGCACGCCATCCCCGGCACCGGCACCCGCGAGCGACTGCGGCTTCTCGCTGAGTCGCTGACCGGCGGTCAGAGCGACGGCTGAAGCTCCGACCGGAGGACGCACACTGTCGGGTCCGGCGTCGCGATCGCGAACATGCGATCGGCGTATTCCCTACCTACCGGGTCCTCGCGGGCGGCGTGGAGTTCGGTGACGCTGGTCCATCGCGAGCAGATGAAGACGCGGGTACCGTCCAGGCTGGCGTAGACCGCCGAACCGAGGAATCCCCGCTGTGCCCGCATGATCTGCCCGGTGTCGCCGATCGCCTTCACGAGCTCGTCCTGTTCGGCCGCCGCGACCGGGAAGAGGCCGATCACGGTTACCGGGCCGTCGTAGTTGTCTGTGCTGTCGTCAAGCATGGGCCGAATATAGCGACGGAAAACGCCCTGATCCCGCCCTTAGCCACTGACTGTCAGTACGAGGCTGGCGTCCGGATCGGGCCACCGCGGCCCAGGGGACCAGCTGACCGAGACCACCCACCAGGTCGCGGCCGACCCTGATCGAGCCGTTCCTCGGGTACTGCCGGCTGCGACCGGCCGGCGGCCCGCACTTGCGGGCATCGACCCCCTTCCCGCACCTGACCGAAGCCCTGGAGATCGAAGCTCACACGCGAGGTGTCAACCAAACCTTGGGCAGACCCGACTATCGCCGGGGGCTTTGACCGGCGACCGGCCTGGGGTTCGATTCCCGCTCGCCGGCTTCCGGGGTGGTGAGCTGGGCCAGGAGGGTGAGCGCCGCGCGCGAGGCGGAGTCCGGTTCGGTGGTGACGATGACGATCCGCTGCCCGCGCCCGTCCGGGAGCGGCATCGCCTGCTGGAGAACGTCCACCGGGCCGACCAGGGGATGGTGCATCCGGTGCGTCGCGATGTCCCAGTCCCGGACCCGGTGCTCCGACCACAGGGTGGTGAACTCCTTGCTGTGCATGACCAGTTCGCCGATCAGCTCGGCCAGCACCGGGTCGTCCGGGTACTGGCCGACGGCGAAGCGCAGCTTCCCCACCACGTCGCGGGCTTTTTTCGGCCAGTCGTCGTAGAGGTCGCGGACGTGGGCGTCGAGGAACACCATGCGCGCGCTGTTCGGGCGCCGGCCCGGCTGGTCGGGGCTGCGCGGGTCGAGGTGGCCGGCGAACAACGCGTGTCCGAGGGGGTTCCAGGCGAGCATGTCGCTGTAGCGGCCGAGGACGACGGCCGGGGTGTCGCCGAGGGAGTCGAGCAGTTGCCGGGTGGCCGCGTTCACCCGTTCCGGTGCCGGCCGGCGAGTCCGGCCCTTGCCGCTCTGCCGCGCGGTGCCGGCGAGGTCGTGCAGGTGGCGCCGTTCGGTTTCGTCCAGCCGCAGCGCGCGGGCAAGCGCGTCAAGCACCTCGGGTGACGCGTTGAGCGACTGGCCCTGCTCGAGGCGGGTGTAGTACGACTCGCTCACCCCCGCCAGCTGGGCGAGTTCGTCGCGACGCAGGCCCGGCACCCGCCGCCGCTCGTCGTACATCGGCAGTCCGACGTCCGCGGGCTGCAGCTGCGCCCGGCGTGTCTGCAGGAACCGTCCGAGCTCCGACTTGGTGGCCATGGAGTCGAGTATGGATCGGTGCCGCGGTGTTTGCCTGCCCCTGCTGGTGTAGGGCAGGTCCCGGCCGCCGAGCCGCCTTCGGTCCGTCACTGCCCGAAGCCCCAGCGCCGCACCGCGAAGCCCGGCCCGGCCTCGGTGACCTCCACCGCGAGGCCGCCGCCCAGGTGCGCGGGGAACACCAGCGCGTGCTGCCCTGCTGCCCTGGCGAGGGTGCGCCGCCGGGTCGTGCTCGCGGCCGAGGGGTCCTCGCAGAAGCAGCTGCTCAGGTCCGGCGCCACGATCTGAATCGGGTTGTGCAGCAGGTCACCGACGAACAGGGCGTGGTCCCGGCCGGAGGTGAGGGTCAGGATCGCGGAGCCGGGTGTGTGGCCGGGCGCGGCCTCGAGGCGCAGCCCGTGGCCCAGTTCGAGGACGTCCTCCCACAGCCGAAGCTGCCCGGCCCTCTCGACCGGCCGGATGCTGTCGTCGAAGACGCCCTCGTTGGCCGCGGCGAGACGCGGCCGGTGACCGCCTTCCGGGTGCCAGTACTCGAAGTCCGCCCGGGTCAGCAGGTAGGTGGCGTTCGGGAACGTCGGCACCCAGTCGCCGCCGACGAGGCGGGTGTTCCAGCCGACGTGATCGGCGTGCAGGTGCGTGAGAACGACGGTGGTCACGTCTTCCGGTTCGGTGCCGGCGGCCCGCAGCCGGGTGAGGAAATCGGTGTCGAGCCGGTCGAACGCGGGTGCCCCCGGTCGTTGCTTGTGGTTGCCGACGCCGGTGTCGATGAGGATCGTCTCGTCGGCGGTGCGCAGGACCCAGGTCTGCACGCAGGTCTGGAGCAGGTCGGTGGCCGGGTTCCAGAAGGCCGGCGCCAGCCAGTCCTCGTGCGCTCGCCAGGTGGCGCGGTCGAGTCCCGGGAACATCGCCTCCGGCGGCCGGGTCGCGCCCGTGTACTCCAGGACCCGGGTGACGTCGACCGATCCCAGCGTCAAAGTCTGATTCATGCGGTTACCCTTCGTGAAGTTCCGGCCGCGCTCGGGCTCACACCGTCGCGGTCAGGGTCACGTCGATGTTGCCTCGGGTGGCGTTGGAGTACGGGCACACCTGGTGGGTGGCCGCGACGAGCTTGTCGGCCGTGGCCTGCTCCAGCCCGGGCAGGTGCACCGCCAGCCCGACCGCGAGTGTGAAGCCGCCGGTGTCCAGGGCCAGCAGGCTCACCGTGGACGTCACGGTCGACCCGGCGACGGCGACCTTCTCCTCGCGGGCGATCACCCGCAGCCCATTGTGGAAGCACGCGGCGTACCCGGCCGCGAACAGCTGCTCGGGGTTGGTCTTGTCGCCGCCGGGACCGCCCATCTCTTGGGGGATCGCGAGCACCTCGTCGAGCACGCCGTCGGTGGTGCGGACCTCGCCGTTGCGGCCGTCGCCGGTCGAGATCGCCTCGGTGGTGTAGAGCGCGGACATGTTCTTCTCCTTCGGTGTCTACTGTGGACAGAATTCCGGGTTGCCGATCAGTGCAAGTCGCGCAAGCGTGCGGTCAGCAGGTGGGGGTCGGTCTGGGTGACGTACGCCGCGTCGAGGACCCATGGTGGCCGGGGAGTGTGGTGCCGCCTCGGCGGGAACGGACGTGAAAGTGACTGCCGCTGTGATGGCCGGTGCGGCCGCACCGGACAAGAACTGTCCGAGCTCCGGTTCGCCGGTCATGGAGTCGAGTATGGATCGGCGCCGCGGGTGGCTGCCTGACCCTGCGAGTGTAGGGCAGCCCGGAAAGCCTCCCGGGTCGAAGGTGATCCCGCCAGGGTCAGGCTATCCGCGGCCGGGTGACGCACTATCGGCTCAGCGCGCCGCACGATCTGCGCCGGCCCGAACCCAGGAATCGCCACGCATCCTGGTGCGCGAATTCAGCGGCCGCAACGACATCGACAGCTTTGTACCGAGTGAGAGGTCACCGATGAATCTGCGTTTCCCCGGCATGAGGGGCGTCTTCGCCGCCGCAGTGCTCGCCACCCCGTTGCTGCTGGGATCCGTCGCCTACGCCGGGCCCGCCGAACAGCTCACCGGGACCCACCGGACCACGCGGTCTCCGCTCGCGACGATCGCCGTCAAAGCGCCCGAGGTCTTCCCGCACTCCGCCGACTACGACCCCTGCACCGGCAGTTTCCTGGTGGGGTCGCTCAAAAAGGGTACGGTCACCGTCGTCGGCCGTGACGGAACCGCACGCACCCTCGTGAACGACCCGACGCTGGTGTCCGTCCAGGGCGTCCGCATCGACCGCGAGCGCAACCGGGTGCTGGTCACCAACGTGGACCTCGGCACCGCCGACACCACCAGCGCGGCCGGACCGCTGAAGGTGGCGGGGGTCGGCAGCTACGACCTGCGCACCGGCCGGCGGCAGTGGTACACCGACCTGGCCGCCGTCGCCCCCACGAGCACCTCGCACCTGGCGGCCGACGTGGTGGTCGACGCCGACGGCACCGCCTACGTCGTCGACACCCAGAGCCCCACCCTGTTCCGCGTCTCCCGCACCGGCCGGGCGTCCGTCCTGCTGACCAGCCCGCTCCTGGCGGGTACTCCCGGCCTCGGCGTCCCGGGCGTCCTGCCCGACATCGCCGCCAGCTCTATCGCGCTGGTGCCCGGGAACCTGCTCATCGTCGCCAAAGGTGACGGCACCCTGGTCCGGGTGCCGATCCAGCACCCCGGCCAGGCTTCCGTCGTCAAGCTCGACACCGGCCTGGTCCCGCTCGCGGCGTCGCTGCGGGTCCTGCCGGACGGCTCGATCGCCGCGGTCAGCAGCGGCCTGCTCACCCAGAAGCCGGCGGTGGTGCAACGCGTTCGTCCCGACAGCTCCTGGCGCAGCGCGAAGGTCACCGTGACCGACACGGTGCCCGACCCGATCACCAGCGGCATCACCGCCGGGCCGCACGGTTCCACCTACACCGTCAGCGGCGGCCTCGCGGATCTGCTCCAGCACCAACCCAACACCGGCTTCACCCTGCGCCAGGTCCGCGTCAGCTGACTCGCGCCCGTACGCCGGCCGGGCGGAACCCACCCGCCCGGCCGGCGGCATCCCGCATCGGATCCACCATGGAGGCTCTGTGACCACGCGCATCTCCCTGACCACACGAGTCACCGGCGGGCTGGTGCGGGGAGCCGCCACCCCGACCGGTGTCGTCTTCCACTCGATTCCCTACGCGGCACCACCCGCCGGCCCCCGGCGATTCGCGCCACCCGCGGCCGCCGCGCCCTGGACGGGGGTTCGTGACGCCTCCGCGGCCGGGCCGAGCGCCCCCACGCCGCGCCGGTCCTTCGGCACCCTGGACCTCACCCCGATCCTCGGCACGGGCCGGCACACCGGCGACGACTACCTCACGGCGACGGTCAGCACGCCCGATCCTCACGCCGGTGGCCTGCCGGTGCTGGTGTTCGTCCACGGTGGCGGCCTGACCGCGGGTACCGGGTCCGCCGAGGTGTACGACGGAAGCTCCTTCACCCGAGACGGCGTCGTGCTGGTCACGCTGAACTACCGGCTCGGCGTGAGCGGCTGGCTCGACGTCCCCGACGCCCCCGCCAACCGGGGGCTCCTCGATGTGCTCGCCGGCCTGCGCTGGGTGGCCGAGAACATCGCATCCTTCGGTGGTGACGCGGCCCGCGTGACGGTCGCGGGCCAGTCCGCCGGCGCGATGATCGTCGCCGCACTGCTGGCTTGCCCCGCGGCCGAAGGGCTGTTCCAGCGGGCGATCAGCCAAAGCGGCAGCGGGGACTGCGCGTTCGAGCGGGGCCAAGCGGCCTTGGCCACGCGAGGAATCTCGTCGCTGCTGGGCCGGGACGCCACCGCGGCGTCCTTGAGCGACCTGGGCGATGACCGGCTGATCGAGCTGGCCACCGCGCTACCGCCCCTCGACCACGCCGCACACGGCTTCCTCGACACCGCGGTGGGGGCCAGCCCGTTCAAACCGGTGATCGACGGCGTGCTGCTGACCGGTCAGCCGGCCGACACCCTTCGCCCCGGACTCGGCACCGATCTGCTGATCGGCAGTACCGCCGACGAGGCCAACCTCTACACCGTCCCGAACGGTTTGAGCGAGACCGCCGGTGAAGCTGATCTGCTGGCCGCGGCGCGACGCCGCTTTCCCGACCCGGAAGCCCGCCTGGACGGCTACCGCGAGCTGTTCCCGGACAAGTCCCCAGGTCAGCTGCTGTCCAGGGTCATCACCGACGCGTTCACCGGGGGCAGCCGCCGGCTGGCCGCAGCACATATCGCTCGTTCACAAGGCCACACGTTCTCCTACGAGTTCCGGTGGGCCTCCAGCGCCTACGAGGGCCGGCTGGGAGCGTGTCACGGGGTCGAGCTGCCCTTCGTGTTCGACCGGCTCGATCTGCGTTCCCTGCGTGGACCGCGCAGTCTGCTCGGCGCCGGAGAACCGGACTTCGCACTGGCAGACGAGACCCATGGCGCCTGGATCAGGTTCGTCAAGACCGGTCATCCCGGCTGGGCACCGAACATCTGGCGCTTCTTCGGGGAACTGGACAAAACTCGCCGGTGACGACGTCCGGCCATGGGTCTGATGGGGTAGTTCTGCGTGGAGTTGTGCGAATCGCGGCCTGAGCGGTGGGCTGTGTCAGTGGGTGCGGAAGGCCGCTGCGAGACGTTCCCCGATCCAACGACGGGCGACATTCGCGTCCTCGATCAAGCCGCCGAGGGCGATGAAGGGATGAACCTGTCCGTCGAAACGACGGAGCTCTACCGCCACGCCGGCATCTGCGAGCCGGGCCGCATAGGCTTCACCCTCGTCGCGCAATGGATCGTATTCGGCCGTCACCACGGTCGCCGGCGGAGACCCGGCCAGGTCAGGAGCACGCAACGGGGAAATCCTCGGATCCGACGGGTCTGTCTTCCCGGCGTAGGAGTCGACGAAGAATTCCATGTCACGAGTCGTCAGGAAGTGTCCCTCCCCGAACTTGCGGTAACTCTCCGTCGAGCCGACACTTGCCGCGTCCGTGACCGGGAAGATCAGCGCCTGGTGTACTAATTCGTGGAATCGCAGCGCGACGACCGTTGCCAGATTTCCGCCGGCACTGTCGCCGGCGATAGCGACCCTCGTGCGATCAATGCCGTACTTGTCGCCGTTGCCGAGCAACTCCTCCACAACCGCGATCACATCATCGAGAGCAGCAGGGAATGGATCCTCCGGGGCGCGCCGGTAATCCACTGCGACTACAGAGGCCCTGGACCAGCGGGCCAGATCCGCCGACACCGCATGGTGGCTGTCGAGATCGCCCAGGACCCAGCCGCCACCGTGGAGGTAAATGGTTGCCGGGAGTCCGGGTTCCGAACTCGGCAGGTGCAACCTGACGGGGACCCCCGCGATAGTGAGATCTTTGGCGGTAACGCCTTCAGGTTGCGTTCCTGCCAGCTGAGCGACGTCACCGGCGGCGGCACGAGCGACTTCGACGGGGATGCTGTCCAGCGGTGGCGATCCCGCGACCATTCGAAGGAATTCGGCGGCTTGTGGATCGAGCATGACGGAGGCTCCTGTCCGCACTGGCCGGTTCACCGAAGGTCCCTGATGCGACCGGCCGGCAGCCATGGTTCTTAGGGTGCTTATCAAGAATTTGCCATTGACGATGGCGTTGTCAAGCGTACACGGTGGAGCCCACGCCTCGCCACAGCCGACTTGCTTGACCGGGAACCGCTGTCCGTCCGACCTGGACAGTCCATGCTCTCCCGGACGGCCGCTCTCTGCGCCGCCGCGCCGCTCTTGCGGGTAGTCGGGGCGGCCACGTCATCGCCTCACGACCGACAGGGGTGGAGTTGTAGCTCTCTCGGGGGACAACGAGTGTCCACCGGGAGGTGACGTCCGGGGGCGCCGGTGACCGTAACTTTGTGGCACGAAGTCATTGTGTGCGACCAAAGGACGTGTCATGCCGCTCTTGCCGAACGATTCGACGACCCGGAACATCCCGGTCAAGTCCTCTCTGCTTCGCTTGGTTCTGCTGGGCGTGGTCTTCTTCGGTGTGGTCTTGGTGAACGGCTTGGTGAACGGGGCGGCGGGCACGGTGCCGGTACTCGGGCTCTTCACCGGGTTCATCGCCGCGGCGGGGATCGTGTGGTTCTACCGGTTCGTCGTCCGGAAGGTCGAGCACCGGGAGGCGGACGAACTGTCGCTACAGGATGTGAAAGGTCCGGGCGGCAAGGGTTTCGCGCTCGGAGCCGGGATGTTCGCTGTCGTCGTCGCGTTGATCGCGGTGTTCGGCGGGTACACCATCACGGGGTGGGGTTCGTTTGGTGGCATGTTGTCGATTTTCGGGTTGATGGCTTCGGTCTCGATCGCCGAAGAACTGCTCTTCCGGGGTGTGTTGTTCCGCATCGTCGAGAACCTGCTCGGGACCTGGGGCGCGCTGGCGATCTCCGGTGCTCTGTTCGGCGTCATCCATCTGCTCAATCCCCACGCGACGCTGTGGGGCGCGATCTCCATCGCCATCGAGGCCGGCCTGATGCTCGGCGCCGCTTACGCCGCGACCCGGACCCTCTGGGCGCCGATCGGCCTGCACTTCGGCTGGAACTTCGTCCAGGTCGGCGTGTTCGGCGGTACCGCCTCAGGTGGCGACCACGCCTACGCCAGCCTGTTCCAGAGCGTCTCCGACGGCCCGGCCGTCCTCACGGGTGGCGCGTTCGGTCCGGAGGCCAGTCTGGTGACCATTCTCATCTGCCTCGTGCCCACGCTGTTCTTCCTGCGCATGGCCCACCGGCGCGGCTACATCCGCGCCCGCGCCTCCCACGCCTGAGCAAAACATCAGATCGCTCTGCTCGCCGCCCTCGACCCGAGGCAGCGAGCAGGGCGACGCCATATGGCGCGAGTCCGCCGATCCGGCTCGGCGTTGCCGCGGACCTCGCCGAGCCCGCGGCCGGCGGTCAGGTCCGCCGGCGCGGCCCGGCAACGGATGAACGCCCACGATATGGCCTTCGGGAGCAGCGTAGGCATCGTGATCAGTTCGTCCTCCGGCTTCTCGTTCAGCACTCATCAGGGCGGACGACGGGATCGACGACACCGAGCCGGCGGTCCGGCTCGGCATGGCTTCGACCGCGGCGCACCTCGCCGGCGAGATCCGGGAGGCGAAACCGGCTCAGGTCGTGTTTTCCGGCGCCACCGGCCGAACCGCGGCCCTGTCCTGGTCAGGTTGGACGCTCAGGTGTTCACTTTCAGCCGGTCGGTGACTCGAGAAGGTCACCGACATGCCGTCGATCAGCCAGCCTTGAGCCGCCGCTTGGCAGGTGCGTGCACAGATCAGGTGTGCTTCGAGGTCGGCCCTTGACTGTGACGACGAGGTCGCGGGCGGCGGGTTGTGGGCCATGGCGAGTCATACCTGTTCCGTGGTAACGGTTTTCGCTGATGCACGGTGTGTCACGAGATCGTGCAGGAACGCCGCGGCCAGGCCACCCACGAGAGGTGCGACGAGGTATGCGGCCAGTTGGGACCAGGGCACGCTCCGGCCGGCCAGAGACAGCACGACGTCCGGGCCGAGGGTGCGGGCCAGATTGACCGATGCGCCGGTGAGCGGTCCGAACACCATGATCTGGGTCGCCAACGCCAAGCCGATGCCGAACCCGTGCACGCCTCGTGGTGCGTCCGGCGAGACGGCCAAAGCGAACACGGCGATGACCAGGATGAAGGCGCCCACGGCTTCGGCGAGCATGGCCTGCGCAACGGAGACGCTCGGCCCGAAGGATGTCGCGCCGAGGCCGGCGTCGAGTGCGGTGCTCGTGTACGCCGCGTAGACCAGTACCGCGGCGAGGAATCCGCCGAGAAGCTGAGCCACCAGGTAAGCGGGAACCTCGCGCCAGGCGAACTTGCCGCGCGCGGCCAGGGCGAGGGTGACCGTGGGATTGAAATGGCCGCCGGATGTCGCGCCGAAGGCGTAGATGGCCACGGCGAGCGCGAGACCGTGCGCCAGCGCGACGATCAGCAGACCTCCGCCGCCGGCCGAGGCGGCAGTGACCGCCACGGCTGCGCCGATACCGAATGTGCACAAGATTGCGGTGCCGGCCAGCTCCGCGAACAGACGGCGAACCAGTGCGACATGCACAGTGAGGAGTCCTCCCTTACCGGGGCCGCAACGTGGCCCGATGGACGTGCTTGCGTCTCCAACCTGCCGCGAGCCGATATTGCGGCATACCGCCGAACCTCGTGAAAAGCCTTACGGATCCCTTACGCGGCAACGTTGCTCAGTGGCCGGGAACCGTCTGCCAGGTGCGTCCACAGCCGGTAATGGCAATGCGGCTCGTCCGGTCCGGTCCGTCACAACTCCGTAATGTGCCCGGCGGCCCCTTCGGCGCGGCCGGTGCGCAAGGATTCACTCCCACAATCCCGCTCGCCGCGTGCGGCGCGCCCACGAGCTTTGACCGCACCTGGCACCCGTGGCCCGCGACTTCGGGACCGCCGCGATCTGGCGCCTCGGGCCGGCTGCACGAGCGGATTGCCGTCGGCGCAGGTTGCCCGACTCCGACGCAACCCGGCAATGTGGCCACTGTTGGTGGCGCGATCGCGTTAAGGTGGCACGTTTTCCGCTCTCAGCCGGGGGTGCCGGCGGATCGGAAGGCAGGGGAGGGGATGGTTCCGTTGGAGCGGACGACGTGTTGTGTGGTCGGCGGCGGCCCGGCCGGGATGATGCTCGGGTTGCTGCTTGCCCGTGCCGGTGTTTCCGTCACAGTGCTGGAGAAGCATCAGGACTTCTTGGACGACTTCCGAGGCGATACGGTCCACCCGGCAACTCTGGACCTGCTCGACGACCTGGGTTTGGGCGCGCGGTTCGCGGCGTTGCCGCGCTCTCAGGTCACTGAGGTGGTTTTGCCCGGGGAGGACGGCGGGCTGCAGCGAATCGGCGATTTCGGTTTGTTGAGCAGGATTGGTGTCCGTCATCCGTACATGACGGTCGTTCCTCAATGGGATCTGCTCGATCTGCTCGCCGCCGCTGGGCGGGAGGAGCCGGCGTTCCGGTTGCGGATGGGTGCCGAGGCGACCTCGGTCGTCCGGGCGCACGGTCGTGTCGTCGGCGTCCGGTACCGGTCGGCGTCCGGTGTCGGTACCCAGGTCGAGGGGGAGATCCGGGCCGATCTCACGGTCGCCTGCGATGGCCGTCGTTCTGTTCTGCGTGCGGCGTCGGGGCTGCCGGTGAGGGAGTTCGAAGTTCCGTTCGACACCTGGTGGTTTCGACTTACGCGCCGGAAAGGTGAACAGAGTGGCGCGCTGACCCGCAAGGCCGGTCTGGGGAGCTTCGCGGTGGTCATTCCGCGGCCAGACTACTTCCAGATCGGTTACGTCGCGCCAAAAGGGACCGATGAGCAGTTGCGGGAACGCGGCATCGCGGCGTTCCGGGCCGAGGTCGCCGGACTCGTCCCGGAGTACGCCGATCGGGTCGGCGAGCTGGTCTCGATGGACGACGTCAAGCACCTGGATGTCCAGTTCAACCGGCTCCGCCAGTGGCACGTCGATGGGCTGTTGTGCATTGGCGACGCCGCACATGCGATGTCGCCGGTCGGCGGTATGGGTGTCAACCTGGCCATCCAGGATGCGGTGGCGACCGCGACACTACTGGCTGAGCGGCTTCGTCGCGGCACAGTCAGTGGCAGGGACCTCGCGGGCGTGCGCCGACGTCGGTTGCCGGCGACGTTGCTGGTTCAGGCGTTGCAGCGGATCATGCACGCAGATCTCGCCGGCCCGCTCCGAACCGGAACGTTGGCCGGCCCGCCGGGACCGATGCTTGCTGCGGTCCGGCGGTTCCCGGTCTTGCAGGCGTTGGGCGCTTATCTCATCGGAGTCGGATTTCGGCCGGAGCGTGCACCGGCGTTCGCCCGCCGTGCGCCGACGCCGTCCTGATGCGCCGCCGGTGTCGAGCGCACCAAGACGACCGTCCACTATGGAGGATGCTCCTCGCGATCGGGCAGTAGGCCGAAAAGTGCCGCGGCTTCGGCTGCTCACTCTCACGCTCGAGGTCGGTGTCGGTCTCGAACCTCGCGGCCGGCCGGGACTACCTCGTCGGCCGGCTCGCCGCGCGACACGTCAGCCGGCGTGCTTGTCGCGGTCGTCGTAGGCGTCGTGGGCGGCGAGAACCTCCGGCAGGTGCTGCACCGACCACTCCGTGAGCGCCTTCAGCGGCACCCGCAGGGTTTCGCCCAGCGGAGTCAGCCCGTACTCGACGCGCACCGGCACCGCCGGGTGGATCGTCCGCCAGACCAGGCCGTCGCGCTCGAGGGCGCGCAGTGTTTGGGTGAGCATCTTCTCGCTCACGCCCGAGAGCCGGTTGCGCAGCTGGGTGAACCGGCTCGGCCCTTGCTTGCCGAGCTCGCCCAGCACCAGGATCGACCATTTGTCGCCGATCCGGTCGAGCAGATCCCGTGAGGGGCAGCCGCGCGCATACGGGTCCCACGACGTTGTCTTCTCGGTCACAGCCTTGCTGGTCGTCACCACGCCCACCTCTTTGCTTTCCGACAGGTGGCTACCTTACCAAATGGTGGCTACTTCCCGACGGTAAGCCATGGAGTCATGGTGGACCCGTGCCGCGGAAGGGCCGCGGCGGAAAAGAGGATCGCACGTGTCCATCGTCGTCACCGGAGCCACCGGCCAGCTGGGCCGGCTCACCGTCGAGGCATTGCTGCGGCGTGGAGTTCCCGCCTCGGGGATCGTCGCGACCGGCCGGAACCTCGAGGCGCTCAAGGACCTGGCCGACCGCGGCGTCGTGACGCGCCGGGCCGACTTCGCCGATCCGGACAGCCTCGCGGATGCCTTCGCCGGTACCGGGAAACTGCTGCTGATCTCGGCTTCGTTCCCCGTGGACGAGCGCTTCGCCCACCATCGGCGTGCGATCGACGCCGCGCTGGCCGCGGGAGTGTCCTCAGTGGTGTACACGAGCATGACGCACGCCGACACGGCCACCACGATCCTCGCCGCGACCCATCGCGCCACCGAGGAGTACCTGCGGCAGTGTGACGTCCCCCATGTAGTGCTGCGCAACAGCTGGTACCTGGAGAACTACACCGCCACCCTGCCCACGGTCCGCAGGCACGGCGCGGTCATCGGAGCCGCGGGCCAGGGGAAGGTCAGCGCCGCAACCCGCGCCGACTACGCCGAGGCCGCGGCCGTCGTGCTGACCGCTGAAGGCCACACCGGCGCGGTGTACGAGCTGGGTGGCGACGAGGCGTTCACCTTGGCCGAGCTCGCCGCGACGGTCTCGGCCGCCACCGGGAAGCCCATCACCTACACCGACCTGCCGGCGGACGAACTCGCCGCGGCGCTGCTCGGCGCGGGGCTGCCGGCCGAGCTGGCGGACGTCCTCGCCGACGCCGACCTGGGCCTGGGTCGCGGCGAACTGTTCACCGAGTCCGGCGACCTGAACCGCCTGATCGGCCGCCCGACCACGTCCCTGGCCACCGCGGTCGCCGAAGCGCTGCGCTGACCCCGGCCACACTTCCCCGCACCAGAAAGGAAAACCCCACGATGTCCACGCGCACCACCCTGATCACCCTCGTCGCGACGGCTGTCGCCCTGGTCGCGCTCGCCGCTCCCGCCACCGCCCACGAGGGCGGGGTCCACCCGGTCACGATCAACGGCACCGACGCCTTCCCCGAAAGCGTCGCCGCCGACCACCAGTACGTCTACACCACCAGCATCGGCGACGGCACCGTCTACCGCGGCCGCACCGGGGCGAAGACCCTTGACCCGTTCCTGCCCGCCGGTCGGGACGGCCGCACCCAGGCCACCGGGATCAAGATCGCCGGCGACCGCCTCCTGGTCGCCGGCGCCTTCACCGGCCGGTTCTTCACCTACACCGCCGCCGGGAAGCTCGTTTCCGCTTACACCGTGCCGGAAACGGGCGAACCGACCCTCGTCAACGACGCCGCCGTCACCCCCGGCGGGGACGTCTACATCACCGACTCTTTCCGCGCCGTGGTCTACCGGATCCCGGCCGCCGAGGTGAACGCCCCCGCCACCGGCACCCACCGGACCCTGCAGGTGGCCTACCGCCTCCCGGACTACGTGGCCGGCCAATCCAACGGCAACGGCATCGTCGCCACCCCCGACGGCAAGTCCCTGATCATCGGCTACTGGTACAGCGGCGCGCTCTACCGCCTCACCCTCGCCACCGGCGAAGTCCGCAAGATCACCGCACCGGCCCTGCCCAGCGCCGACGGCATCGCGCTGCGGGGGAACACCCTCTACATCGCCCGCTCGGTCGACAACGAGGTCGACACCGTACGGCTCTCCGGCGACAGCACCCGGGCCACCGTCGTCTCCGAACGCACCTACCCGGGCGCCGACACCACGACCGGCGTCGCCGTGAGCGGCGATCGGCTGCTGGTGACCAATTCCCAGATGGACACCTACCTGTACGGCACCCCGCTGACCAGCCCGGTGTTCTCCCTCGAAAGCCTGCCGCTCCGATGAGGACGGTGCCGTTTGCTGTAAAACCGGCCAAAGTCGACGTTCGGTGTTGCCGGCGAACGGCTGACGGTAGGCCCATTCGGTCTGCAGCGAGCGGTTGAGGCGTTCGACCTTGCTGTTCTGCCAGGGACAGGCGGAGGTGTAGCTGTCCGGTGTGAAGACACCCCGGCGGCTCAGTACTGCAACGGCAGTCAGGTGAGTGGGTAGCCACGTCGTTTGTGGTGGCTGAGGCGGGCTTGGTGTTGTCGTCGGCGGCGGAAGGATGACCAGGCCCAGACGTCGGCTTCGGTGCGACGATGCCCGTGTCCGCGGCCGACGCGCGCACCGATGATCGGATTCACGCTACCGGAGATCCGCCGCCTGCTGACCAAACTGGTCTTGCGTGTCACCGACGCCGCCGAGCACACCACCAGCCCGCTGAGTCTGGACGCTGGTGTCGGCCGGGTCCTGGAGCGGCCGCTGCGAGTGGGGTGGCTGGTCGAGCCGGGCTTCTGTCCCGTCGACCCGAGGTCGCCGCCACCGTGCAAGCCGCCGCCGAGGCGTTGCAGAGTACCGGCGTGATCGTCGAACCGGTGCGCATCTCGGCGCCGGAGCAGAACTTCGTCGACTTCTTCCGGGGCTACGGCGCGTTGCCGGCCCCGGTGCCGCCCGTCCCCGCGCACGAGCACGGCGCGACGGAGTTCGTGGAGACGCCGCGCCCGGTTCACGACCTGCACTCCGAACTCCGACCGGCGACGGCACATGCGTCCCCGGGGCTGAGGATGTTCAGTGGGTGGCACCCAGGTTGCGAACCCGGCCGAGTACTGCCCGTTGAGACCGGACAGCTGGACTTTCGGGCAACCCTGCGGTCTGCCGGCCCCCAGGAGCAACGTGATTCCGTTTCCGACGTCTTCGGAGACAAAGCTTCAACAAAAGCTGCAAGAGGGGCGCCGAGATGGAATTCACCGCGAAGAAGACAATCAAAATCGCCATGGTCGCCGGGGCATTCACTGCCACCGCTCTGCTTTCCGCGTGCACCGGGAACAATGCCGCGGGCACTAGTTCTCCGGCGGCGAACACGCCGGCGCCGGCGGCGGCCGTGGAGCAGGTGCCCGACGGCGGCGGCCAGGGGGCCGCCACCGGAGGTTCCAGCGCCGCGGATTCCGGCACCGCGCCCAACGGCGACGTCAACTGCAGCCAGCACGGCGGCCAGGTCGGCGCGCCGGGACGGCCGAAGATGGACCTGATCGCGGTGGCCGCCACCGACGGAACCACGCCAGGCTGCACCGAGGCGTTCACCGTGATCACCGAGTACTACCAGAAACTGCCGCAAGCCGAAGGCCCGGGCGAGCGGGTTCTCGACGTCGGGGGAAAGTGGACCTGCGCCCGTCAGGCGGACTCCGCAGGCGGCAGTCAGGGTGCGGTGGTCTGTGGCGTGCCCAACAGCTCCCTGCAGTTGGAGACCCGGCCCTCGACCGGCGCCGGCAAGACGCCTGTCCGGCAGGTCCGGCTGTTCCCGAACACCACCCAAGCGGTGCAGTTCGCCGGGTACGACGCCGGTGCGCAGATGGTCCGCTTCCAGCTGGTCACCCGCCAGGAGGGCGGTCCGGACGGCGGCCACTACGTGCCGCTCGAGGGCAAGACCTACCGGCTTCCGCTGCAGAAGGGCGGCAAGGTGCTCAGCGCGGCCACCCTGTGCCCGGGCAATTCGGTCACCATCGACGACCAGGGTTACGGCAACGGGCCGTGCGGCCAGGACCGGCTGCTCCAGCAGCTGAAGGACGGCAACCCGGTGCTCGCGCAGATCAGCGTGAACGGCGACGACCAGATCGCCACGGTCAAGGAGATCTATCACCCCTGATTCCAGGAAATCGAAACCCGGCAGCCGGGAATTCGCCCGGCTGCCGGGTTTCGGGCCGGCGGAAATTGGGTCGGCGAGGGAGCCCGTGCGTCGCCGAGTACAGCCTGCGGGGTCACCGCTCACGTGATCCCTGCGCCGAATTCGCCCCGGATCCAGGACGATGTCGATGTCGGATCAGGCCCTGATCCACAGGGCTTCAGCCGGACGGTGTGAAGCTGGGTGCGACCTCGGCGAACAGTCGGGGCAGGTCCGGCTCGTGGTCGATGGGGACGGTGATCGCCACCGTCCACAGGTCCCGGCCGTGGGGCAGCGCACGGAGCTTGGTGCTGCGGCCAGGGGCCGGTCCGAGGTCGCGGCTGCGGTAGAACACGTCCACAGTCGCAGGTGAGGACGGTTCAGCCGTGGTCACCTGGGCGCCGTCGTGTACCACTCCCGGCAGTATCAGCAGGTTGTCGACGTAATCCTCGGTGCTGGGATTGATGTCGTAGAAGCCTGCCAGGCGTTCGACCCTGATCTCCTGGCGGGCGTCCGGGGAGACGTAGTTGACGGTGCCGACGTGCGGCGGCGGGCCATCACTCGTGTGTGGATCGGCGTACTCGACCCACGTCTCGGGGACCTTGAGAGTGAAGGCCGTACCCGGCTCGTCACCCACTCTCATGGTGCCGGTGTGGTCGACGAAGTTCGCTTTCGGGGATGGGGTCGGTGAAGGACTGCGGGCGGGAGTCGAGGCCGGGGCAGGAGGGTTCTCGCCGGTCGGCCGGAAGACGATGATCCCACCGACGGCCAGTGCCGTGACCGCCAGCGCAGCGGCGGCCAACCCGAGGGCGCGGCCTCGAAGCCGGTGGTGGGACTCCGCGGCCGGGGAGGCGCGTGGCTCCGCGAACGGCAGCGGTCCAGGGCCGGAGGCCAACGGAGTGGGCTCGCTCGCCGACACGGCCCCGCCGGCCGAGGCGAACGCTCCACCCTGCGGGGAATCGCGGGGGAGCGCCCGGGCGTCGCCCGTGGCCGGGGGAATGTCCCAGAGCGACTGGCCGGGGTCGGGCAGCACGGGCCGCACCAGCCTGCGCACCTCGGTCAGTGGCATCCGCGCTGCCGGGTCCTTGACCATCAGCCCGGCGACAACCGCGCGCAGTGGCCCGGTCGCTGCTGCCAATCTCGGCACGTCACCGTGCACGACCGCGTGCACGGTGGCCAGCGGGTCGCCGTTCACGTCGTAGGGCGGCCGGCCCGCCAAGGCGGCGAACAGGGTGGCGCCGAGCTCCCACAGGTCCGCCGCCGGAGTGGTGGGCTGGCCGCTGGCCAGCTCCGGAGCGATGTAGGCCGGCGTGCCCATCATCAGCCCGGCGTGGGTGAGGGTGGTCTCGGAGACGCTGCGGGCCAAGCCGAAGTCGGTGAGCTTGACGAGCCCGTCCTCGCCGAGCAGCACGTTGCCCGGCTTCACGTCGCGGTGGGTGATACCGCGCCGGTGGGCCGCCTGCAGCGCCGCGGCCACCGCGTCCGCGACCGCGGCGGCCCGCACCTCGTCCAGCGGACCACGCTTGGCGATCAGCGCAGCCAGGCTGACCGAGGGAACCAGTTCCATCACCACGAACGGCTCGTCGTCCTGACGGACCACGTCGTGCACGGTCACCAGATTCGGATGCGACAGCGCGGCGATCGCGCGAGCCTCCCGCATGGCCCGTTCCCGCAATTCCATGGCCGCGCCGTCGGGCATCCCCGGCGGCAGCAGGACTTCCTTCACGGCCACGTCCCGCCGCAACAGTTCGTCGTAGGCCGCCCACACCGTGCCCATCGAGCCGCGCCCGAGCATCGCGCCCAACCGGTAACGCCCCCCGATCACCCGCGGCGCTGACGGAGCTTGCCCAGCGTCATCGGGCTGGTCAGGCGCGGTACCCAGGTCGGCGGAGGCCACCGCCGCATCCTCCTCCACCGCCAGAAACGCGCGCGCACGCGGGTAGCCGCAGTGCCCAGCCG
The DNA here is from genome assembly GCF_036104975.1 of Amycolatopsis sp. NBC_00355. GTDB lineage: Bacteria > Actinomycetota > Actinomycetes > Mycobacteriales > Pseudonocardiaceae > Amycolatopsis. The sequence goes on from NZ_CP107982.1 coordinate 10,042,355, forward strand.
AACACCGTGAGGAACAGAATGAGGACAGCAGCGCCTTGGAGCAGGCTGGGCGTTGACGTAGTGGCGCATCGACGACCACCGGCCGGCCGCGAGGGCCGCGACCTTGTCGTGCTGGTGGCTGATCGAACGCTCCGCACTTGGCGCCGGCGTAGGTCTGACGGGCTGGTCCACCACAGCGACCGCGGAGTGCAATACCTAGCCATCCGTTACACCCAGCGGCTCGCCGAGACCGGCGGGGTCACCTCGGGCGGATCCACCGGCGACTCCTGCGACAACGCGATGGCCGAGGCGTTCGACTCGCTCTACAAAGCCGAACTCGTCCACAACAAGGGTCCCTGGCGCGGTCTCGACGACCTGGAAATCGCGACCGTCGAGTACATCGACTGGTACAACACCCAGCGCCTGCACAGCGAACTCGGACACGTCCCGCCCGCCGAGTACGAAGGGGCGCCGCTCGTTGCACGATCGGGCAACGAGGCAACGGCGCATGCGATAGCACGTCTTTACGGGTGTTCAGGACAAACCCAGGAGGCGAGACCCATGAAGACGCCCTCCGGTTCGAAGAGGTCAGTAGGGCTGGTGACCAGCGGAAAACGCATGGGGATGCCGGTGGTGACCGGAACGGCACTCCGGGGGATGTGCTGACCGGGTGTTCGGGTAGCCCGCCCGCTTCTCCGGTCGGTGGCTCTGGAGGGGGCGCACCGGTCGCGGCGACGCAGGCTGGGTCGTGCACGGACCAGCGTGACTACGCGGGGGATCCGCGTTCGAACGCGGAGATCAATTCGATTGGTGCCCGACCGGCAAATGCCCGCCACCCCGGCACTGACCTCCCGGATCAGGGCATGCCGCCGAGCTCCGGACCTACGTACGGCGCATCCGAGGCAACAGTGTGATCTGGGTTCTCTCTGCTCCTGTCGGGCCGGCGGCGCGTCGGATCGGCCGGGCATCGGCAATGGCGACGCGGACGGGCGTACAACCGAATGCAGGAACGAGAACAGGGTGCGTGTGGTGACAGTGGACAGTCGACTAGGAGTACTTGTGGAAAACGAACGGTCTGGTGCCGTGGGTCTTCGCCGCGTGTTTCGTGCAGGAATCCTGGCGGCGGTGGGAATCGGTCTTTCGCTGGGGCTGACCGCGTGCAACGGGAAACTCGGTTCGGAGAGCGGGACTGCGGTGCCGGTTTCTCCGGCGCAGGGTCAGGTCGCCGCTTCTGTGCCGTCGGCGACCTCGGAAAGCGCGAGCATCCCGAGTGGCGGTCATACTGCCGGCCTCGCGGTGGTCAAGTGGGTCACCCAGGTCCTCAACGAGGACTATGCCAAGGCCTGCCGGTCGAGTGCGGCCGTGGCGCCGCCAGAGGCCGGAGACCCGGCGAAGATGTGCGCGAGCGACGGTGACGCTGTCACCGCGATGAAGCAGCTCCACGACTCGTGGGCCAAGCCGGGCATTCCGCTGCCGCCCGAGGTGAACGTCGAAGTCGACGACGTCGCCGTACAGGGCGATTCCGCCTCGGTGTCGGACACTTCGATCAAGATCGGTGACAAGACGCTGCGTGACCTCGAGCTGATCGGCTCATCGGGTGATACGAGCTCGTTCACCCTTACTTTGAGGGTGAAGAAGAAGGAAGACGTGTGGTACGTGGGCGACATGAACATTCATATCTGACGGCGGTTCCTTCACCGGGGCCGCCTGAGGGTAGATCCGCCGTCCGTCAATGTGGACAGTCCGCTCTCGGCCGCCACCGCGGACCGCGACCAGTGCGCGGCGTCGACGGGGGTCCGCTCCAGGTTGGCCACCAGCACCCTCCTCGACCTGCTCGTCGGCGATCGTGCGCAGGCGCCCGGACGTGGCTCGTCCGGGGAACAGCCGCCACTTGCCCACGTCTGCGGCAAGATCCCCCGATCCGGGCCACATCCTGGTTGGAGCCGCCGTTCGCGCACCCGAGCACGATCCGCGCGGCTGCGCCAATGCCTGCGACGATTCCGGCCGCCGTGTCCACCGTCGAAGCGTCTCGCGTTCCCCGTCGGTCTACGCCACCGCGGCCATCGATCGTCGGCGGTACTCATCCAGGATGTCCTCGGCGAGTTGCTCTCGTCGGAAACCGATGGTCCACCCCGGTGAGCCTGGCCGATATCGGCTTTTACCTCTCAGCTTGCGCGGGCTCGCAAGCCTCGGCTCCCGTCACGTACTGCGGTTCCTTCGCCGCAACGGGCAGGCGCGCCGGCAGCACCCCATGTCCGAGGGCAACCCAGGCGGTGCTGACTTGGCCGCCCGAACCAACGTGAGTATCCTTGCAGAGAAGGTGAACGGAACGTCCATTCGAGTTCGAAGTCGCTTTTCTTCTTGTCTGCCAGCTGGATGCCTTCCACAAGGCCGTACTCCTGGGAACGAAACATCTGGTCCACAGTTCGACTGATCGTGAGGGTGAGATGAGACCGTTGGGGACGTCCGACCCCGCGAAGGTCGGACCGTACCGGACGATTGCCGAACTGGGCCAGGGGGGAATGGGCCGGGTGTTGCTGTGCGCCGCTCCGGATGGACGGCTGGTCGCGCTCAAGCAGGTGCATTCGCGGTTCGTCCAGGATGACGAGTACCGGTCACGGTTCCGTCGCGAGGTGGCTGCTTCCCGCAAGGTGTCCGGCGCCTATACCGCTGCGGTGATCGACGCAGATGTTGACGTGCAAGCACCGTATCTCGTTTCGGTGTTCGTGCCCGGGCCGTCACTGCGCGCGATGGTGGACGCGATCGGCCCGCTGCCGGAAGAATCAACTTTTCGCTTGGCTGCGGGACTTGCTGCCGCGCTGATCGAGATCCACCGTGTCGGCTTGATACATCGCGATCTCAAGCCGACAAACGTTCTGCTCGCCGCGGATGGCCCGAGGGTGATCGACTTCGGCATCGCGCGGGCCGCCGATGGCAACGGCAGCACGTTGACCGGCTCCGGTCAGGTAGTCGGTTCGCCCGGATACATGTCGCCGGAACAGGTCATGGGGCAGCCGACAACCCCGGCCAGCGACGTGTTCTGCCTGGGTGCGGTGCTGTTTTTGGCCTGTACCGGGCATGATCCGTTCAGCGGCGCCTCTGCCCTGCAGACCCTGTACAACGTTGTGCATTCCGAACCAGACCTCAGCGCGATCCCGCTGCGACTACGTGAGGTCGTCCGCAGGTGCCTGGACAAAGACCCGGTGCAGCGGCCCACCGCGGCCCGGCTACTGACGTTGATCGGGGAGGTCCTGCCGTCGGAGTCGGCTTGGCCGCCCGCGATGCACGAACTCGTCACGCGACAGCAAGCTGACCTTCGCCGGCTGCTCACGGGGGCCGGTGACGGACACACCCTGTTGGAGAATGTGCCATTGCCCCTTGCCTCGACACTGCAGACAGCCAGTCCGGCTGCCACGCCGGCATCCCGGGGGCGACCCGGCCGCCGGCGCTGGCCTATTGCAGCTGGGGGTGTAGCCGCGGTCGCCATTCTGGTAGCAGCAGTGATCCTGGGCTACAGCTATGGCGGCACAACCGACCCGGCTGCTGCTGGTCCAAGGAACACGGCCGGCACAACGCCGCCCCCCGCGTCAGGCCGCAGCACCGAAACGCCACCAGCCGCATCGAAATCGATCTTCGCGACTTCGCTGTGGGCCGGCGAGCTGCCTCCCGGGTACACGTTGTGTGCTCCCGAAGGGCAAAATTGCTCACCGAGCGGTACCCAGGTGATCGCCTTCGGCGCGGGTACGTACTCGTACCAGGTGATCACCGGTCCGGCCTTGTGCTCGTCGGCCACCTTCGGCGGCCGTGATCCGGCCCCGGGAATCCTGAAGTCGTGTTATCTGGCGCCGCTCGGTGGTCCCGGCGGGTACACGTCCTGCGCGACTGATAAGGCCACCTGCACTGTCGATGGAACGCGGGAAGTGGCCTTCGGCGCCAACGGCGCCTTCCGTTTCAAGACCATCACCGGCGAGACCGACTGCATCGCGACCGCATTCGGCGGTGATCCACTGGTCGGCGTTCCGAAGAATTGTTATACAGCTCCGAACGGTCCGCCGGGCACCTGGATTCAATGCGCATCCCAGAATGGCTCATGTGCTGTCACGGGTGCGCAGCCGGTTGCCTATGGCGCAAACGGAGCTTACGCCTTCGGTACATCAAACGGTGCCACCGTCTGCGACGTCAGCACGTTCGGAAACGATCCGATTTACGGCACAGAAAAGCAATGTTACTCCCGGACTGGACCGCCGGCCGGATTTCCCGTCGAGTGCGCTGAGGAGACCAAGAATTGTTCCTTCGCCAACGAGCAAACGGTGGCCTTCGGCGCGAATGGCACCTATCTGTATCGAACTTTCAGTGGCGGCACCCCCTGTATGGCCTCAGTCTTTGGCGCTGACCCGTTGGCGAACGTTCCGAAGTTCTGTTACCTGACGCATTAGTTCTGCAATGGCATTTGGATGGCGTGTGGTAGATCGTCCTTGCTGGGTCGATGTGGTGACGGATCGGGTGCATGAGGGGATCGCGGGCCGGATCGCACAGTCGGAGCCGCGGGCCGAGCGCTCCGCTTCAGGGTTGGTCGAAGAGGGACGGGTAGGTCGTCTCGCCGGTGAACAGGGCCGGGTCGTCCCCGGCCACCGCCCTGCGCGCGTCGAACGGGGGAACTCGCCGCGCACCCGCTGAGCGGTCCGATGACCGCGGGCTGGGCCAGAGGTGTGACAAATCGATCGCTCACGTCGCCACCTGCACGAGCTATGACAGTGAGTAGTCGCCTGCAAGTGGACGGTCATGTTTCGCGTGTTCCGTATGGGGATGTCCTCAACGCGAGCGCCGTCAGCCGGCAAAGCGGAGCACTACTGCTCGAGCCGGGCGCCCCGTCGCCAGACCGCGCGGGTGTTGAGCGTGTCGCCGATGGTCGTCGTCGGGTCGCCGTCGACGAGCACGAGGTCGGCGCGGAGTCCTTCGGCGATCCGGCCCCGGTCGCCGAGCCCGAAGCGGCGGGCCGTGGTCGCTGTCGCGGCGCGCAGCGCCTGCGCGGGTGTCAGTCCGGCCGCTACGAGGTACTGCAGTTCGTGGTGCAGGCTGGCTCCGTGTACCAGGCCGCCGAAGAACGTCTCGGCCATGGAAGCATCGGTGCCGGCCAGGACGTCCACACCCGCGTCGGCCAGTGCCCGGACGGTTTCCAGGACGTCTTCGAGCTTGCCCTGCGGATAGCGGTTGTAGCTGGACCGCAGGGTTTCCTCCCACTTGCCGTCGAGGCGCCGGGCGACGCGGGGGTCGTCGGCGAGGTCGCTGCCGGTGATGCCCATCATCGACGCGTCGAGGCAGACGCACGGCACGACGAACATGCCCGCTTCGGCGATCAGGTCCACGAGCTCCGCGGTGTGCGGCCGGTCCATGAACACGTGGACGACGCCGTCGATGCCGGCTTCGGCGGCCATCCGGGTGGCGTCGAGGGTCAGCGTGTGCGCCACCGTGAGGGCGCCGTGCTTCTTGGCCTCGGCGACACCTGCGTCGAGCGTGGCCTGGTCGAGCATCGGCAGCCCCGGGTGCCCTTCGACGCTGCCGTCGTCGATCATGAACTTGATGTAGTCCGAGCCCCGCGCCAGGAGCTGCGGGACGAACGCGGCGGCCTGGTCCGGGGTGGTGGAGAACGGCATCAGTGGCATGACCGGCGGCAGGTCGCCGGCCGGCCGGAACCCTTCGGGCATCAGTTCGCTGGGGTGGCCGCCGGGCGGAGTGATGGCGAAGCCGGATGACCGGATGTCGGCCACCGTGTCGTCCTCGGTGATGTGCGCCCGGTTCTCGCGGGTGTTGAGGCCCTGCATCTCGAGTTCGGTGGTGACGCCGAAGCGCAGGGCCAGTGCCTGGGAGCCGGGCGCGGAGTGGACGTGCGCGTCGATCAGTCCGGGCAGCAGGGTCGCGCCCCGGCCGTCGACGACCTCGGCGCCGCCCGGTACCTCGCCGCCGACCTGGCGGATCTTCCGGCCGTCGAGGACGACGGTCTGTACCCCCAGTGTCTTCTCCCCGTCGAAGACCCGGGCTCCGGTGATGGCGGTGGTGGCCATGGCGGCCTCGCTTTCTCGCTCGCAGTTACATACCTGATGCTATGCACTTTATGACTGGTATGCAAATGTGCGGAGTACTACGATCTGTGAGGTGAGCAGTTCCGCCGAAGACGCCCTGCTGGACCAGATCGGCCCGGCCCTGTCCCGGCTGCGCCGGCGCACCCCGGCCACGAGTCGTGACGTGTCTCGCAACCTGGTGCTGAACGTGGTCGCCGACGCCCCGGGCGAGATGACCGTCGGGGGGCTGGCCGCGGAGATGGGCGTCGCGCAGCCGGTGGCCAGCCGGACGGTCGCGGCTTGCATCGCCGAGGGCCTGCTGCGGCGGGCGGCCTCCCAGGCCGACGGCCGCCGGACCGTGATCGAGCTCACCGATCGTGGTGAGGCCGAGCGCATCCGCTTCGCCACCGATCAGCGCGCGGCCTTCGAGGACATCACAGCCGCCTGGGCGCCGGAGGAACGCACCCAGTTCGCGCGGCTCCTCGTCCGCTACGCCACAGACGCCGGCGCCTGGTCTCGCCGCCGAGCCTCGGGCGGCGAGTAAAGGCAGCTTCCATCGATGACCGAACCGCCGGGACGAAGCTGGAGGAGAAATCGGTCGCACCTCGGCCACCAGTTCCGCACCGAACACCTCGGACGGGCCCATCGACTCGAAGGCCTCGATCTCGGAACCCGGCACTGCCCGTCCTGAACCACCACACCGTCCCGGCTCGTGACCGGCGTCATCCTCACGAGCGAGACGTCGAGCGCCATGAGCTTCGACTACGTCGTCCGCAGCGTCGGGTGCTCCCCGGCGCTCGTCCGAGACCGGCCCGTAAGTCAAAATGCACTCATCCCCACACTGGAGGTTCCATGCCCAAGGGCTACTGGGTCAGCGTCTACCGCACCATTTCGGACCCCGAGAAGCTGGCTGCCTACAACAAACTGGCCGGTCCGGCCGTCAGAGCCGCGGGCGGTCGGACCTTCGTCCGCGACGGCCGGGTCGTGGCACACGACGCCGGCATCGCCGAGCGCACCATCCTGATCGAGTTCGACAGCTTCGAACAGGCGGTCGCCGCACGTGCGAGTGCGGCCTACCAGGAAGCGCTGGCCGCACTTGCCGACGGCGTCGAGCGCGACTTCCGCATCGTCGAAGGCCTCGACTGACGATCGACGCCGCGTCGGCGACGAACACGAAGCCGACTGCCGGGATCACCGCGCCGCGGCACAGAGTGGTGCGATCAGGGCTCGGTCGAGGCGTTCTTCGGGGGCCGTGTTCTGTCTGGCCACCGAATGGGGCCAGGGTCCCGCCGATGTCGGGCGCCGTCGCCGGCCCTGTGCTCGCTCATCGGTATGAGCCCGCGTCTTGACTTGGTGCCGATGACGCGCCTGATCTTCCTTGCGAGTCAGGTGATCCGGCGGTGGGTCCTCAGGTCGACGACGTCACCAAGCCGTCTCAGCCGCTACGAACTCCGCCGAGCTCCTCCTCCATGTGGATTTCGGTGAAGACGTAGCCCTCGGGGATGACGTGGAAGGGGTGCTTGGTCGCGAAGGTGGCGTTGAGCGTGATCTTGCCGGTCCTGGCCCACCAATAACCGTTGGAGTGGGACATGTACCCGGCGGCCCTGATCCGCTCGGCGAGCGCCCGCCGGACCTCGGCCACCGTGCCGGGGCGGATGGTCTGCAGGTACATCGAAGCCTGGTGGCCGATGACCGCCCACCGCCGCCGTCTCTCACGCACCAGCTCGCCGTCGCGCGCGCCGATCTGCGCGGCCAGTTTCCGCATCTCGCGCCACCGCCGCCGGATCGTGAACTCCATGCTGTACCCGGACACGACGACCAGGAACGTGAAGACGAGCGCGATCGGGAACGCCCAGAGCAGCCACGGCCAGTAGTCCGTCCAGAGCCACAGCCCGGTCGCCAGCAGGAAGTACGACAGCGGCAGCCAATAACGTCCACGCATCCGGCGCCTCCCCAGGTCGGCCTCCTCCTGACACGGTACGCGCGAGCGCTCCGATCAGGCGTGCGCCGGAACCGGGGCATCGCCGATCCGGCGGACCCGCGTCATCTGCCGGCGGTGCGGGAGGACGTCCGGAGAGCCGGCTCCGGTGCGCGATCGACCTGAAGCCGCGACCGTGCGGTCTGATGCCGCCGAACATCCGCTCATCGGCATGCGCGGGCACCGTGCTGGTGTCGACCGCGCCGCGGCCGGATGCTCGGCGTCGTGTGGTTGGTCGGGGGATGGGGAATTCGGTGAGGAGCACGATCGTGCCGGTGGCGTCGGTGGGCGCGACAAGTGGTGTCCTGCTCGTCGCGCAGTTCCCAGGTGAGGCCGGTGGCGAGCCGGCGACCGTCCGGCCCGGACGCTCGGTGGCCTGCCCGCGGCGTTGGTGTTTCATCCACTCCGGCGTCACCGGCCTTCCGTCGAGTTGTCCTGCGTCGCGAGCCGACTTCCCAACGCGCGTAACGGATCCGCGGAAACCATGCCGACAGACCGTTCGAGCCGGGCCGGGTCCGGGGAGCTCACGCCTCGATGGGAGGTGTCGGGGTTCCCGAGCGCTTACCGGCAACCGCGGAACGTCCGTGTGGCCGAACGGCGGGCGGCGGGTTCCGAGGTGTGGAAGGTTGGCGACATGACACTGCCGGCCCTGCCCGAGGAGTCCTTCCACCGCGTGCTCTGCGTCGTCGCGCACCCTGACGACATGGAGTACGGCGCATCCGCGGCGGTTGCTCGCTGGACCGCGCGCGGCATCGAGGTCGGCTACCTCCTGCTCACCCGCGGCGAGGCCGGCATGCCGAACCCTCCCGAGGAGACCGCGCGCCTGCGTGTCGCCGAGCAGCAGGCCGCCTGTGCTGTCGTCGGTGTCACGCACCTGACCGTCCTCGAACACCCGGACGGCGTGCTCGTCTACGGCCTCGATCTGCGCCGGGACATCTGCCGGGAGATCCGCCGGTTCAAGCCCGACGTCGTCCTCGGCACCGGTTACGAGATCGAGACGCCCTATGGCTTCGACCAGGCCGACCACCGCGCGGCCGGACTCGCGACGCTCGACGCGGTGCGCGACGCGGGCAACCGGTGGGTCTTCCCGGAGCAGGTCGACGACGAGGATCTCGAACCGCACTCGGTGCGCTGGTTCATCCGCCCCGGTCTCGCCGGCCTCGCGACGCACGGCGTCGAGGTCACGGGTGAGCCGCTGCGCCGCGGCATCGCCTCGCTCGAAGCGCACGCCGCGTACCTGGCCGCGCTCCCGGACCACCCGGCCCCGGAAGACTTCATCCCGAAGTTCACCGCGATGAGCGGCAAGGCCATGGGCGTCGAGCACGCCGTCCTGTTCCGCGCCCACGACCTGCAGTCGCCACCGGAGCTCTCCACCGAAACCGTGCCGGACTGAGCGTTCACCGAGCCGTGATCGCGACCCGAGACCCTGTCTGCTCTGCGTCGCCTCGGGTTGCCCTCGCATCGGCATGACAGGACGTTGGTAGACGCGCGGCGGCCTATGCCGGGGCGAGTGCCCGGCGCCAGTAGCCCGTGACGCTGCGGCGGACCTGCTCGACGTCGACACCGCTCGGGTCCAGCAGTCGCTGCAGGGCGATCCCGCGTAGCTGTCCGACGATGGCGACCGCGACGTCCCCGGGCCGCAGACCGGGGTCGGCGAGACCGTCCGCGATGCCGGCCTCGATGTCGTCGCGCAGGTCGGCGCGGAAGGCGTCGTCGCGCTCGCGGAAGATCGTGGCCAAGTCGGGTTGGGTGGCGGCCTCGGCCCACAGCAGCAGGAAGGCTTGGTTGAACACGTCGAGGCGGGCGAGTTCACCGAGGTAGCCGTCGACCAGCCGCAGGAGACGGTCCAGCCCGGGCGGCAGGTCGTCGAGGCCCGGCACGAACCCCGCCTGCGTCGTCCGGGCGAGCCGTTCCACCAGTGCCTGCTTGCCGCCGAAATGGTGGGTGACGATGCCGCGGCTGTAGCCGGCGCGTTCCCCGACCCGCGCCAGCGTCAGTGAGCGAACGCCGTGCTCGACGACCAGTTCGGCGGCGGCGGTCAGCAGCGCGGCTTCGGCCTGGTCTCGGCGTTCCTGCTGGGTGCGGCGGGTAGTGGCCATGCCCCGGAGTCTAGCAAAGTAACTTGCGTGTCGACCAACAAGTATGTGTAAGGTGACCGGCGTACCGACTCCAGGAGGTCCTGATGATCGAAATCGACGACCGCGCACTCGAGACCCTGCTCGTCGACGACCCGGGCGGCCCGGTGGTGATGCTCAACCTGCTGCGATTCCGCCCGGACGGCGGCCGTGAGAGCTACCAGCGCTACGCGGAGGCGCTCAGCCGGACGATCAACGCCCGCTACGGCCTGAGCCTGGAGTACCTGGGTGACGGCGGCCGGGCGCTGGTCGCCGAGGACGGCCAGGCCTGGGACATGGTGGTGCTCGTGCGCTACCCGGACCGGCAGGCGTTCGCCGCCATGATCCGCGACCCCGACTACCAGGCGGTCGCCCACCTGCGCAGCGCGGCGCTGGTGGAATCGGTGCTGCAGCCGACCACGCCGTTCGCCGTCTGATGCCCGCGGTCTTCGTCCACGGAAACCCGGAGACGACGGCGGCCTGGGAACCGCTGCTGGCCGAGCTCGCGGGCGTCCGGTCCGACCTGATCTGCTTGTCACCACCCGGTTTCGGCGCGCCGCTGCCCGCCGGGTTCGGCGCCACCCAGGCGGACTACCGGGACTGGCTCGTCGAGGAGCTGACGGCGCTGGACGAGCCCGTGGACCTGGTCGGGCACGACTGGGGCGGCGGGCACGTCGTGAACGTGGTGCTGAGCCGCCCGGACCTCGTCCGCAGCTGGGTCAGCGACGTGCTCGGGATCTACGACCCCGGCTACCGGTGGCACGAGCCGGCCCGCCGGTGGCAGACACCGGGTGCCGGCGAGGCCGACGTCGCCGCGCGGTTCGGCGGTACGGCCGAGGAGCGCGCGGAGGTGCTGGCGGAGCGGGGGGTGAGCAGGCGAGTCGCGGCTCGCGTCGCGGCCGGGCAGGACGCTGCGATGGGACGGGCGGTCCTCGCGCTGTACCGCTCGGCCGCCGATCCGGGCACGCTCGGGCTCGGGCTGGACCTGGAGCGCGCGGCGGCGCGTCCGGGGCTGGCGATCCTGGCCACCGCGGACCAGGCCGTCGGCACCGACGGGCAGCGTCGACGAGCTGCCGGCCGCGCGGGTGCCCGGGTGGAAGTTCTCGAAGGCTTGGGCCACTGGTGGATGACCGAAGACCCGGCCCGTGGCGCCGCGGTCCTGACCGGCTTCTGGGCCACGGTCCGGTGAGCGCGGACCCGGGACAGGAGGAGTTGTGAAGTCCGAGTCGCGTGTCGCGGAGCTCTTCGAACGCTACCGGCCGGAGTGGTCGGTTCAGGCGATCTCCGACAGTGCCGGAATGCCCGCCCGGTTCTTGCAGTCGTGGGTCACGCCGGAGATGGCCGGCCCTCCGACCGCGCCCCCGCCGGAGTCCGTTCTGCTGCGGTTGGCGGCGGCGCTGGGTGCGGATTTCCCGGCGGTCCAGCAGGCGTTCACGGCCGCCTGGAACACCCTCGACGGCGGTTATCGGAACCATTTCGCCGCGGGCGACCGGGTGCTGGTGTTCGGCGCGCCCGACCCGGCGACCGGCAGCCGGCGAGTGCGGCGTGGAACGGTGCTCGCCCCGCTTTCCCCCGACACCATCAGGATCGGATTCGGGGCCGAGGGGCACGGGGAGTTTTCGTCGGCCGATCGGGTGCGGGTCACCCACGTGGCCGGTACCTGCCGGTGTGTGGTCGCGATCTCGTCGAGGAGGCCGCTACCGCGCGGGACCTGAACCGCCTTCGCGGCTTTCCCGGCCGCTCGACGCGTCGCTCGGCTCAGCTGTAATCGTCGCCTCCCGCGTTTCGGCTGATCCTCGTCCGCCACCGGACGATCACGGCTCGGCGTGGGCCGTGGTCGTCCGGTGGCGGTGGGGCTCAGGAGCAGGACACTCCGTTCAGCGTGGGGGACAGGAAGGGCGGGGTGCCGCCGCTGTAGTCCGCGTTGTAGCCGACGGTCGCGGTGCCACCGGTGCCGAGCTTGCCGTTCCACGAGGCGTTGACGACCCGTACGGTGTCGCCGGTGTCGGTCCAGGTCGCGTTCCAGCCCTGGCCGACGGTCACCCCCGGCGCGGAGAACGTCAGTGTCCAGCCGTCGAGGGGCGTTCCCCGGTTCTCGATGACGACCTCGCCGGTGTAACCGTTCTGCCACGAGCTGACCACCCGGTGCGTCACCGTGCACGAGCCGTTGCCCGTCGGGGTCGTCGGCGTTGTCGGCGTTGTCGGGGTTGTCGCGGTCGTGGTGGCGCTCGTCGGCGTGGTGCTGGCCGGCGGCGCACCGGCGGCCGCCAGGTCGTAGGCCCGCTGCGGGACGAACTGCCCGGCCGCGGCGAGGCAGCCGTCGGCTTCGCCCGGTGGCTTGACCCAGAGGTACGCGGCGATCTGCGCGTCACCCGTGGCGTCGGTGCTGGGCGTGCCGATGGCCCGTCCCGCCGGGTCGCACCACTCGCTGCCCAGCGGCCCGTTGCCGTTGCGGCTCGTGTCGATCACCGCGCGCAGCCGCCCGTCGCCCACCGCGTTCAGCACCGCCTTGGCGAAGCCCGCCTCGTCGCCGGTCGAGCGGTAGTTGGACACGTTGGTGGCGATGCCGTCGGCGCTGTTCGAGATGTCCGCGGCGCGCACCCGCGACGCGGCCTCGGCGGGTGAAAGCCACGCGGAGTGGCCGATGTCGAAGTACACCTTCGTCTGCGTCGAACCGGACTTGAGTTTCTTGCCCGCGTAGGCCACCGACGCCTTGGTCTGGTTCTGCTGGTCGGCCGACTGGCAGTTCGACATCAGCGCGAGCACGTCGGGCTCCAGCACGATCGCCGCGGGGCGGCCCGCGATGCCGGCGGCCACCTGGTCGATCCACGCCCGGTAGGCGTCGTGGGACGGCGCGCCGCCGCCACTGGCCCCGCCGCAGTCGCGGTTCGGGATGTCGTAGACGACCATGATCGGGACCTTGCCCGCAGCCGCGGCGGAGCCGACGTAGGCGTCGACCTCGGCGCGCACCGCCGAGGTGTTGGTGGTGGTGAACCACCTTCCCTGCGGGGTGGCGGCGACGCGGTCCCGGATCATCGGTGTCCGCGAGTCGCCGGGGTTCGCGGCGACCCACTGGGCCGCGTTCGTGCCCGGGTCGACGTAGAACGGCGAGGAGGCGGCCTGGGCGCTGCCACCGACCGTGAGTGCGGTGGCGCCGGCGAGGAGCGTCGCGCCGAGGGCCGCGACGGCGAACTTGGTGCTTCTCTTCCCGGGCCCGCCGGGGATCCGGTCCGGCCGGCCGTCTCGCGCGGCCGGATGGGTGGTGCGTCCGTGGGGAACGCGTACCTGTTTCGTCGCTCTCATGAGTCCTCACAGCGTCGTCGGCGTTGGCGACTGGGAGCGCTCCCATATCGGCCCACTGTAACCGGCGTGAGGCGGACGGGAAAGGGGTCCTTCGGTCCCGGCTGTCTTCCGGGCGGGCAGGAAGCCGCGGCGCGGAGGGGAACCGGCCGGACCGTGGTGCGGGAGGCCGGCAAGATCCTCTCGGCGATCGGCCGGGTGTGAGCCGGCCGGTTCGACCGCGGTGACGTCGACTTCCCCTCGGCATCGCCACCGCCTCGCGGCCGTGCGCGAGGCTGTCACCTGCAGCGCCAATCGAACTTCATCAGCAGGTTAGGCGCGATCGACGAGCGCCGCCTCTCCGGGAGCCGACCGCTCAGTCCTTTGTGGACTGCGTCATTCGCCGAGTCACGGCTCGTCGCGCGCACCTCGGGATGATGCCGTCCTCTCGGGGAGGAACCCGGCCGGGTTCCTCCCCGAGAGGACGGACGTGGCTAGCGCTGCAGCGTCAGGACGCCCGGCCGCCACGGCAGCTGGTCGTACGGGCCGCTCGCGCTGGGGGACTTGCCCTGGTAGAGCAGCTGCAGGTTGCAGGCGTCGACGGTCATGGTCTGGTCCGGATTGGTGCGGACCAGGTCACCGTGGCTGATGTCGTTGGTCCAGCCGGCGCCGCTGTTGGCCTTGCCCGCGAACGGATTGCTTTCGCTGGCGGCCTGCGGGGTCCACGAGCCGTTCAGGCTGCTCGCCGTGAACGAGCGGAAGTAGCGCCCGTTCGCGCCGATCGCCTCGACGATCATGAGGTATTGGCTCTGGCCCTGCACTTTGTAGACCTGGACCGCCTCGAACAGGTTGTTCGTCGAATCGCTCAAGACGGTCGTGTACGACGAGCCGAAGCTGCCCGGGAAGTTCCCGATCGGCATGCTCGCCCGGTAGATCTTGCCGTTGTCACCGGCGAAGAACAGGTACATGTTCGAGCCGTCGGCGATCAGGGTCTGGTCGATCGGGCCGGTGCCGGAGCCGGAGATGCTGCCGGTGAACAGCGGCTGCGGCGAGGACCAGCCGTTGGGGTTGGTGGGATCGCTCGACGTGCGGTAGATGAAGGGCCAGGCGCCCCACTGGTAGGCCAGCACCCAGATGTTCTTCGGCGCGAAGTAGAACAGCGTGGGCGCCACCGCGGCCGAGCTCATCCCGTTCTGGCCGGCCGAGGCCATGTCGGACCAGTTCGTGAAGGGGCTGAAGGCCATCGAGCCGTAGGTCGATCCCGAGACGTTCGACGCGTAGACGAGGTGCTTGCCGTTGTAGACGACGTTGGTGAAGTCCTTGAGCGAGACCCACCCGTTCTTCGGTGTCGCCAGCACCCCGCTCGAGCTCCAGCGGTAGGTCGAGGGGAGGGAGCAGCTGGTGCCGCCGCCGGTCGTGGTCGTGGTCGGCGTGGTCGTGGTCGACAGGCCGGTCCACTTCTGGTTGCCGCCGCCGTTGCACGTCCAGAGCTCCACCGCGGTGCCGTTGGCCGTCGCGGCGCCGGTGACGTCCAGGCAGAGCCCGGACTGCACCCCGGCGATCGTGCCGTCGGAGTTCACCCGCCACTGCTGGTTGGCCCCGCCGTGACAGGTCCAGATCTGCACCCGGGTACCGGCGGTCGCGCTGCCGGGCACGTCGAGGCACTTGCCGCCGTACACCGTCAGCTGGCCGGCGGACGTCGACGTCCACTGCTGGTTCGCCCCGCCCGAGCAGTCGTAGATCTGCAGGAGGGCGCCGTCGGCCTGGCTGGCGTTCGAGACGTCCAGGCACCGGCCCGAACCGGCACCGCGCAGCGCGCCGGTGACGTCGGCCGCGGCGGCGCCGGACCCCAGCATCACCGCCAGCGCCACGGTCGACGCGGCGGTGAGCACACCGATCAGGGTTTGGATCCTGCGGCTGGTAGTTCCTCTGTTCATGGCGACCTTCTCCCGGCGAGCGAGACGAGTGTTATCGCTAACATGCGGTGCGTCACCCTGGGCTTCCGGGAGAAGGAATGTCAATCCGGGCGGCCGGGTCTTCGGGCACCCGGCCGCCGGGCGGGGCGACGGGCCACCTCACGGCCGTCGAGGCAGGTCCACAAAGGACAGGCGGGCGATGAAAGTTACATTTCCGATCGCCGAGGCACCCCGCGGACCGGTTCGGATCGGCGAGGCACGTGTCCCGGCGCGAGCCACCGCCGTTGTCCTCGGCAGGGGTGACCGGTGTGAACTCCGGCATCGGCTTCGGGCGGCGCGGATGCTCGCTGGGAAGGGCGTGCGCGTGGTCCCGGCGTGCCGGAACCCGGCAAAGCCGGCTCGGCCACCGAGTGTCCGATGACCGCCGGTCGAACGTGATGTCCCCGTGGGGCTTCAGTTCCCGCTTCTCGCGTCGGACTGCGGGAAATCCTCGGTTCGGCGGCCAGTTCGTGCTCGGGCGGGAAACCGCAGGGAACCGCCCGGACCGGATGAACTCCGGATCCGGTAGCGGAGTGCCGGGGCCTTGTCCGGGTCCGCGTCCGGCACGGGCACGCCGTTGATCGTCGCGACCAGGGTCTGGTACCGGGTCAGCAGACTTCCACCGCCGCACCTTCAGCACCGAGCAGAGCAAGCTCCGACCTCGCCGCCGCCATGACCGGGAAACGCGACCCCGAAAAAGCCCGGCGCGCCATCACCCGAATCCGACCGCACCGGCAAAGCCGCGCAGAGGCCGGCCAAGTCAGCCGGCATGAAGCTGGCCGTCGGCTGCGCAGCCCCGCGACGTAGGCGGGATGGACGTCGAGACTTTCGGTCACGAAGTCCCGGAATTCGGCGACGAGGCAGTCCCGGTCGTCGTCGGACTATGGGGTCTCAAGCGGCTTCAGAGTCAAGGACGTCACCAGCTCGCCCACGAAGCTGTGCCTTCGTGGACGAGCTGGTGCTGGCTTGTCGTGTCGGGCTTCAGGAGGTGCTGCAGCTGACGGTGGGCCAGTTCCAGTTTCCGTTGTGCTGGATGGTGACGCCCCAGTTGTTGCCGTTTCCGTTGGGTGTCGCGACGAGCACCTGACTGCTGGGCCAGGTCGCGTTGATGTTCCAGGTGGCGCTGATCTTCGCCGGGCTGGGCACGGTCATCGTGACGGTCCAGGTGCTGGAGCCGCTGACTGAGACGTTGAGGTTGTAGCGGTCGTTCCAGGATTGTCCCGCCGACAGTGTGGCGGTGCAGTTGCCGCTGCCTGGTGTGGTGGTCGGGGTGGTGGGGGTGGTGGGGCCGGTGGGGGTGGTGGTGGGTGTGGTGGTTGTGCCGCCGCCGGAGTTGAGGACGTTCAGCACGGAGTTGTAGGCGGATTTTTTGTTGCCGTTGCCGTCGAACAGAAGCGGACTCTCGCCGGAGCGCCAGGAGTCGCTGTCGCGTACGCCCCAGACGGTGATGCCGACACAGCGTGCGACGTTCACGCAGGCTTGGGTCAGGGCCGCGTATTGGGTGGTGGATGCGTTGGTGACGTCGACTTCGGTGAGTGCGACGTCGACGCCGAGGGCGGCGAAGCTGGAGATGGTGGTCTGGAGGTTGCTGGGGACGGAGCTGCCGCCGGTGAAGTGGGCTTGGAGGCCGACGCAGTCGATGGGGACGCCGCGGGATTTGAAGTCGCGGACCATATTGTAGACGCCTTGGGTTTTGGCGTAGTTCCAGTTGTCGATGTTGTAGTCGTTGTAGCAGAGTTTGGTGGTGGGGTCGGCGGCGCGGGCGGTTTTGAAGGCGACTTCGATCCAGTCGTTGCCGGTGCTTTGCAGGTTGGAGGAGCGGCGGCTGCCGTCTTCGTTGAAGGCTTCGTTGACGACGTCCCAGTAGGCGAGTTTGCCTTGGTAGTGGGTCATGACTTTCTGGATGTGGTTGATCATGGCGTTGCGGAGGGTGCTGCCGCCCATGTTCTGCATCCAGCCGGGTTGCTGGGCGTGCCAGGCGAGGGTGTGGCCGCGGACGTGGGCGCCGTGGCTGGTGGCCCAGTTGTAGATCTGGTCGCCGGCGGAGAAGGTGAATTGGTTCTGGTTGGGTTCGGTCGCGTCGGGTTTCATTTCGTTTTCGGGTGTGACCATATTGAATTCGCGTGCGGCGAGGGTGGTGTAGGCGGTGTTGCCGAGTTTGCCGGCGGCGATGGCGGTGCCGAAGTAGCGGCCGGTTTGGGCGGCGGCGGCGCCGAGGGTGCCGGCGGCGGCGTCGGCGCCGGGTGCGGTTATGAGGACGGCGGCGGTGGCGGTGAGGGTGGCTGCGGCGGTGAGTAGTCGGGTGGTGGGTGTGCGCCACCATCGCTTGTGGGGTGGGGTTGCTGGGGTGTGTGTCATCGGTGGTCTCCTTCCGGGCGTGCGCCCAGGGGAGCCGGGGACCAAGTCGCCGGTGACCTGGACGTGCTGATGATGTTCGTCCGTTGGGTGCAGGAGAACACGGTTGTTTGTTGTGGGGCAAAGAGTTTCGGTCGAGTTTCGACTGGTTCGCCGGGGGACGGCGGGTGGGTGCAGGAGTTCACCCGATTGCGACAGGTCTTCGTTCGTCCCGACTTGGCCGCGCCGCGTGCGTCCACCCGGCAGCCGGACCTCATCGGGTCCAGTTTCGTGCACGATCGTCCGGCAGGGAGTTGGCATTCCACCCTCGAAGGGGAACGCGGCGGCCGGATCGCTACCGCCGATGTCGCTGCCGTGACGGGGCGGGGTTGAACAAGGCGACAGATTATGCAACGATCGCCGCCGCGTCAGCAACCTATTGTGTCCGGGGTCTCGTCCCCGGACGCGAGTTCGAGAGCCGATCACTGCCAAGGAAGACGTCCTATGCGATTACCCCTTCGCCGACGAAGCCGAAGAACGATCCTCGCGATCGCCGCTCTCGGGCTGGTCACCACCGGATGCACGGTGGGAAGCAGCTCCCCGAGCCTGGCGACCGCGACGAACCTCGCGGTGGTGCAGTCCCTGCACGACGCGCTGCCGCAGGCGATCAAGGACGCCGGGGTGATCCGGTTCGCCGGTGACTCCCACCCGCCCTATCGCACGGTCGCGCCGGACGGGACGGTCACCGGGATCGACGCCGATTTCCAGGCCGCGATCGGGCAGGTGCTCGGCGTCCGGACGCAGACCGTGATCGTCAACGGGTTGCCGGCCGCGCTGCAGGGCATGCTGAGCGACCGGTACGACGCGTTCAACGGCCCGGTCAAGGCCACCGCGGAGCGTGAGAAGCAGTTCGACACGATCACCTGGATGACCACCCGGACGGCCTACGTGTTCCCCGCGGATTCGACAGCGGGGATCGCGCGGGTCGAAGACCTCTGCGGCAAGCGCATCGCGGTGGTGACCGCCAGCGTCGTGGAGGAGCAGCTGAACAAGCTGTCCCACTTCTGCACGCAGGGCAAACACCAGGCCACGCAGACCGTCGGTCTCGACGACACCAACGCCACGCTGCTGGCCACCCGCTCGGGCCGCGCCGACGCCGCGGGCATGACGGAGGCCGCGGCGATCGACGTGACGCAGAAGCAGGGCGGGACCAAGTACGTCACCCAGACCGAAGCGCAGGGGGCGTCGAAAGACGACCTGGCGTTGTACGTCCCCAAGTCCTCGAAGCTGGGCCCGGTGCTGCAGCAGGTGTTCGAAGAGCTCTTCCAGGACGGCACGTACGTCGGGATCATGTCCCGCTGGGGCCTCAACCAGGTGTCGGTGCCGAAGCCGGTCTTCAACTCGGCCACGCCGCGGTAACGCGCCTCGCCTCTGACAGGAGCGGTTCATGGGTACCAGGATCACCATGGCGGCCACGACTGTGGTCTCCGCCGCCTTACCCGTGACCGCCCGGGCGGCGGAGGCCCGGGCGGCGGAGCCCGGAACACCCTGCCCGGACGCGGCGAGGTGCGTCGACGGGCAGTTGACCGACAGCACGCCGTACACCCTCGCGACTTCGCCGCGGTCGTCCTGGCGAACCCGCTGACGGCGGGCCTCCTGGCCCGCGGTTACGCGGTGGGCGGCATCACACGCACGGTCACCGGCTGGAACATCGCGCAGGCGATCGACAACCAGACCGCCGCGCTGGACCGCTTCGAAGCCGCGTTCGGCCGGGCCCGGTACGCGATCGCCGAAGGCCGCTCGATGGGCTGAATGGTCGCGGCCGGGGTGGCGCAGGTGCATTCGGGCCGGTTCGACGCGGCCGTCCCGATGTGCGGCGGTCTCGGCGGTGCAGTGGGTCAGTCGAACCAGAAGGTCGACACGGTGTGCACGGATGTTCTTGGCGCTGGCGGTCAGCAGCCGGTGGGCGATCGAGCAGGTGACGGGTGGTAACCCGTCGTGGAACACGGGGGTGGGCTACGCGCGTCAGCTCTCGATGGCGGCGCCGAGCCAGCAGAACGCCGGGCAGCTGGACGGGCGGGCGGGCCTGGACTTGCGTGCCGACCTGGGCCGGCTCGCTGCCGAGCCTCGCGTGGCCGCCGACCCCGCGGCCGTCGTGTACCTGGAGCGGGCATCGTGTTCACCGGGGATCTGCGGGTCCCGGTGCTCACGGTCAACGGGCACGGGTGACCAGATCTCGACCGTGGCTCAGCGGCAGTCCTACGGCGCTCTGGTCCGCCGGGCGGGTGATGAGTCGCTGCTGCGGCAGACGTACGTCCAGACCGCGGGGCATTGCACCTACACCGCGGGTGAGCAGCAGGTGGCGATCGACCGGCCGCGGACCGGGTACTGGCCCGACACCTCGCCGGGCACGCTGAACCGGCTGGCGTCGGCCGCGGACGGAACCGCGGGCCGCTACCTGAGCTACGCACCTCCGCACTTCAACCGCAGGCATCCCGCCGGCCGCTGATCCCGGTTCGAGCGGGCGGGCCCGTCTCGGGTTCGGCCAGGTGCGGCAGCCGCGGTGGTATGTGACGAGACCGTTACCGCGGCCGGACTTGACCGGATTGGTGTTATCGCTAACACTGACTCCCCGTCGCCACCCGAAAGAGTGATGGGGGTCACGTGAATGCAGGGAGAGACTGCTTGGTGGCGGAGGCATCTCCACCGGCCGGCCCAATGAGGGTGGCCGGCCGGGCCGACGGCTCCGCGCCAGCGGGTCATCGTCTCGCAGACTGTTAACGCTAACAGCAAAGATCACTGTCGATCGAGGAGTGCACGTGCTGAAGAAGCGATGGGCCGCCGCGGCGGCCGCGGCGGCCGGACTGGTCCTGCTCACCGCCTGCGGTGGCGGTAGCGGTAGCGGCACGGGAACCACCGGCGGGGCCGTCACGCTCGGCTTCGCCCAGGTGGGCGCCGAGAGCGGCTGGCGGACCGCGAACACCAAGTCCATCCAGGAGTCGGCCAAGACCGCCGGGATCGAGCTCAAGTTCTCCGACGCGCAGCAGAAGCAGGAGAACCAGATCGCCGCGATCCGCTCGTACATCCAGCAGAAGGTCAAGGTCATCGCCTTCTCGCCGGTGGTCGAGTCGGGGTGGGAGACCGTGCTCAAGGAGGCGAAGACGGCGAAGATCCCGGTCATCCTCACCGACCGGGCGATCGACTCGCCGGACAAGACGCTCTACAAAACCTTCCTCGGCTCGGACTTCATCGCCGAGGGCAAGAAGGCGGGGGAGTGGCTGACCAAGGAGTACGGCAGCGCCACCGGCCAGGTGAACATCGTCGAGCTGCAGGGCACCACCGGCTCGGCCCCGGCCAACGACCGCAAGAAGGGTTTCGGGGACGTCATCGCCGCCGACCCGAAGTACAAGATCGTCGCCTCGCAGACCGGTGAGTTCACCCGCGCGAAGGGCAAGGAGGTCATGGAGGCCTTCCTCAAGTCCCAGCCGAAGATCGACGTGCTCTACGCGCACAACGACGACATGGCCCTCGGTGCCATCGAGGCCATCCAGGCGGCGGGCAAGGTGCCGGGCAAGGACATCAAGATCGTCTCGGTCGACGGCGTGAAGGACGCCCTCCAGGCGCTGGCCGACGGCAAGATCAACCACGTCGTCGAGTGCAACCCGCTGCTCGGCCCGCAGCTGATGGACCTGGTCAAGAAGGTCAACGCGGGGGAGCAGGTGCCCGAGCGGATCGAGACCCAGGAGACCGAGTTCGACCAGGCGTCGGCGAAGGCCGCGCTGCCGCAGCGCCAGTACTGAGGGGTGTCGCGATGCCCGCCGAAATCCTCGTCATGACCGGGATCCGCAAGGAGTTCCCCGGTGTCACCGCCCTCGACGACGTCGGCTTCCGCCTGTTCCCGGGCGAGGTCCACGCGCTGATGGGGGAGAACGGCGCCGGGAAGTCGACGCTGATCAAGGTGCTCACCGGCGTGCACGGGGTGGACGCGGGCTCGATCACGCTCGCCGGGACCGCCGTCTCCTTCGGCGGCCCCGGCGAGGCCCAGCGGGCCGGCGTCAGCACGGTCTACCAGGAGGTCAACCTCTGCCCGAACCTGTCGGTGGCGGAGAACGTCTGCCTCGGCCGGGAACCCCGCCGCTTCGGCCGCATCCAGTGGGGCCCGATGCGGCGGCGGGCCGAGGAGCTCCTCGCGCGGCTGGACGTCCACGTGGACGTCTCGGCCGAGCTGAGCACCTGCTCGATCGCCGTGCAGCAGCTCGTCGCGATCGCCCGCGCCCTCGACGTCGAAGCGCGGATCCTGGTGCTCGACGAGCCGACGTCCAGTCTGGACGCCGGCGAGGTCGAACGGCTGCTGGCGGTGGTGCGCTCGCTGCGCGCCGAAGGCATGGCGATCCTGTTCGTCTCCCACTTCATCGATCAGGTCTTCGCGATCGCCGACCGGATGACCGTGCTGCGCAACGGAAAGCTGATCGGCGAGTACCGCACCGCGGAGATCACGCCCGTCGAGCTGGTCACCAAGATGATCGGCAAGGAGCTGCGGGTCCTCGAAACGCTCGAGGACTCCGGGCCGAGCCGGGCCGAAGTCGCGGACGCGCCGGTGCTGCTGGCGGCCGAAGACCTCGGCCGCCAAGGGGGCGTCGAGCCGTTCACGCTGGACATCCACGCCGGCGAGGTCGTCGGGCTGGCCGGGCTGCTCGGCTCCGGGCGCACCGAGCTCGCCCGGCTGCTCTTCGGCGCCGACCACGCCGACAGCGGTTCGGTGAAGATCGACGGCCGCGTCACCCCGCTGCGGACCCCGCGTGCCGGTCTCGACCACCGGATCGCGTTCTGCTCGGAGAACCGCAAGACCGAAGGCCTGGTCGAGGACCTGACCGTCCGGGAGAACGTCGTCCTCGCGCTGCAGGCCTCCCGCGGCTGGGCGCGGCCGCTGACCCGGCGCCGCCAGGACGAGATCGCCCGGAAGTACATCGAAACGCTCGACATCCGCCCCGCCGACCCCGAGGCGCTGGTCGGCAC
This sequence comes from Amycolatopsis sp. NBC_00355, assembly GCF_036104975.1. Classification (GTDB taxonomy): domain Bacteria; phylum Actinomycetota; class Actinomycetes; order Mycobacteriales; family Pseudonocardiaceae; genus Amycolatopsis. The sequence continues at coordinate 10,065,069 of NZ_CP107982.1, forward strand.
GCTGTCCGGCGGCAACCAGCAGAAGGTGCTGCTGGCCCGCTGGCTCGTCACCGAGCCGCGGCTGCTCATCCTCGACGAGCCGACCCGCGGCATCGACATCGGCGCCAAGACCGAGATCCAGCGGCTGGTCACCCAGCTCTCGGCCGACGGGATGGCCCTCGTGTACATCTCCGCCGAGCTGGACGAGGTGCTCCGGCTGAGCCACCGCGTCGTGGTGCTGCGCGATCGGAAAGTGGTGGCGCAACGGGAAAACCAAGGGCTCACCGCCGACGACGTCATGGCCACGATGGCCGAAGGGGTGCAGGCATGACCGCGTTGACCGGATTGGCGAAACGCCGGCTCTTCTGGCCCGTCGTGGCGTTGCTGGCCCTGCTGGCAGGCGACCTCGTCGCGAGCCCGGCGTTCTTCTCGATCGAACTGCGCGACGGTCACCTCTACGGGAACCTCATCGACATCCTGAAGAACGGCGCCCCGCTGATCCTCATCGCGATCGGCATGACGCTCGTCATCGCCACCCGCGGCATCGACCTCTCGGTGGGCGCGGTCGTCGCGATCAGCGGTTCGCTCGCCTGCCTGTGGATCGCCGAGCACCCCGGCGGCGTGGGCGCGACGCTCGTCGCGGTCGGCCTCGCGCTCGGGCTGTCGCTGGTGCTCGGGGCGTGGAACGGCTGGCTCGTCGCCGCCCTGGGCATCCAGCCGATCATCGCCACGCTCATCCTGATGGTCGCCGGGCGCGGGATCGCGCAGCTGATCTCCGGCGGCCAGATCATCACCATCACCTCGGCGCCGTACGAATGGATCGGCAGCGGGTTCGTGCTGACCCTGCCGAGCGCGATCCTCATCGCGCTGGCCGTGTTCGTGCTCGCGTCGCTGCTGGTCCGCCGCTCGGCTCTCGGCCTGCTCGTCGAGGCCGTCGGCGGCAACCCGGAGGCCAGCCGGCTGGCCGGCCTCCGCTCGGCCCGGCTGACCTGGCTCGTCTACGTCTTCTGCGCGCTGTGCGCGGGCATCGCCGGGCTGATGATCAGCGCGAACGTGCACAGCGCCGACGCCAACCACGCCGGGCTGTTCATCGAGCTCGACGCGATCCTCGCCGTCGTCGTCGGCGGCACCCAGCTGACCGGGGGCCGGTTCTCCGTGGGCGGCGCGGTGATCGGCGCCCTGCTCATCCAGACGCTCACCACCACCGTCTACGCCCTCGGCATCCCGCCCGAGGCGATCATGCTGTTCAAGGCCGTGGTCGTGCTCGCGGTGTGCCTGCTGCAATCGCCCGCGTTCCGCCGCAAGCTCCGGCGCCGCCGGGCACCCCGGCCCGGGCAGCCGGCCCCCGCACCCGCTCCGGAGAAGGTGGAGGTCACGGCATGACGACCCTGGACCGTGTCCGCGGTTACCGGCCGAAGCAACGGCACCTGCCGATCCTCGCCACGATGGCGCTGCTCGTCGGGGCCTACGTCTTCGGCGCGTCGAGCTACGAGGCGTTCGGGTCCGGGCAGGTCGTGCTCGACCTGTTCATCAACAACGCCTTCCTGCTCGTGGTCGCCGTCGGGATGACGTTCGTGATCCTCACCGGCGGCATCGACCTGTCCGTCGGGTCCGTGGTCGCACTGTCCACAGTGGTCTCCGGTGACCTGATGCAGAAGCACGGGTGGCCCGCGTACGCGGCGATCGCGGTGGTGCTGGTGGTCGGCGCGCTGCTCGGCGCCGGAATGGGCGCGCTCATCCACTTCTTCGAGATCCAGCCGTTCATCGCGACGCTGATCGGGATGTTCTTCGCCCGCGGGCTCTGCTACACGATCAGCACGGAGGCGTACTCGATCGACAACCCGACGATCGCCACCCTCGCCCAGACGCAGATCCCCTTGGGCGGGGAGCTGCACATCTCGATCAGCGTGGTCGTGGCCCTGGTCGTCGTCGCGGTCGCGGTCTACGTGCTGGCGTTCACCCACTTCGGGCGCACCGTCTACTCGATCGGCGGCAACGCGCAGTCCGCGATGCTGATGGGTCTCAAGACCGGCCGCACGAAGATCGCGGTGTACACGATCAGCGGCCTCTGCTCGGCGCTCGGCGGGCTGCTGCTGGTGCTGTACAAGTCTTCCGGCGACCCGCTCAACGGAGTCGGCCTGGAGCTCACGGCGATCGCGGCGGTGGTCATCGGCGGCACCATCCTGACCGGCGGCTCCGGTTACGTGCTGGGCACCGTGCTCGGGATCATGGTCCTGGGCATCATCCAGACGCTGATCACCTTCGACGGCACCCTCAACTCGTGGTGGACCTCGATCATCACCGGGGCCCTCCTGTTCGTCTTCATCGTCCTGCAGCGGCTCGTCACCCGCAGAACCCGGTAGCCCGGGCGGCGGCCCGTTCACCCGAACCTGGTCCGGTCTGCCGGCCCGGTGGTGAGTGCGACCGGCGTAGGCTGGACGTCTCCCGGGGGGTGAGACTCGATGACGACCGAATACCGCTGGTCCTTGGTGGTGTTACTGGTGGTGGTGACGTTGGTCGCGTTGGTGTCGGCGGTGGTGGTGGGCCGGGCCAACCGGTTACGCCCGGCCGACCCCGGCCCCGGAGACCGTGGTCTCTCCACCCCGACGTTGCCGGCGACCGCGCCACGGTCCTGGCCTGCCGAGGCGCTGTAACGCCGGGAAGCGCTCTGCCGAGAAGGGCAACCGGCCTCGGTGCGCGGCCGGTCCGTGCGGAGAGCGGCGATCGAGGGCTTTGTGCCGCAGGCGATCCACGCGTGCGACGCCCCCGAGGTCCCGGCGTTGTCCCCCGTGCGTCGGTCGTGGGCGAGTCAGGTGATCCAGCCCGCGTCCTGTGCCACGCGGATGCTGTCCACGAGAGAACGGGTGCGCAGCTTGCTCTGGATCGCGGCCAGGTGGTTGCGGACGGTCCCGGTCGCCAGCCCGAGTGCGGTGGCGACCTCTTTGGGCGGGCTTCCGGCGGCGGCAGCGGTCAGTACCTCACGTTCCCGCGGGGTCAGCGGACACTCTTTGGCCGCCCAGGCGGACAGGGCCAGGCTGTTGCTGACGGCTCGGCGTCCCTCTTCGACGGTGTAGATGACGTCGTGGAGGTGGGTGACGCCTTCGTCCAGGAAGACCACGCCCCGTGGTTTGTGGGAAAGAATTTTCTGGGCGTCGTGACTGGACAAGGACGTCACGAGGAAGATCAGGTTGTGGTGCTCGATCGCTTCGGAATCGCCGGGCTCCGGCCGGCAGTGGCGGTCGGTTTCGGCGGGGTAGAGGACGAAGACGAGCGTGTCCCGGTCGGTGAGTGCGGCGCGGGCGAGAGGGATCTGCTCGAAGTCGAACACCCGATGCGGGTCGAAGTCGTAGGCACGGGCGAGCAGTGCGGCGACCGCCGCGCGGTTGATGGTGTCCGGGCCGATGAGAATGGCTTGCTGCATAAGGGCTCACCGCACTCGGAGTCTGCTGGCGATGTGGTTATTCGATCATGGTGAAAGGCACCCTACGTCACGGCGCTCGCCTGTGCAGCCACCCGTGAGGGTGAGGCGGGATGGTGGCGAGGTACTGGCAGAGCCGTTGCACACCAGCGACTTATCGGTGAATACCTACCGGCATGACTACCGAGACGGTGCGGGAGAACCCACCCGGGTCCCGGCCGCGGTCGACACCAGGACGTGCCGGACGATGTTCTTGCCGCGGGGGTGCGTTCGGCGATGTCGGACCGAGTCCGCTGTAGACGGTCCGAGCAGCCGGAGCTCGGGCGAACGCCGGCTCGGCGACGGGACGTGGGGCCGATGCCGGGTTCGGCCACGAAGACTCGCTGGTGCCCGATCGGTACACGCGGCGAGCCGGAAGTGGTCCGATGACCGCGGGCCGCGTCAGGGGCGTGCCGGATCGATCGCTCGGCGACGACGGGAACCGGCGGGCCCGGTGGGCGGTCCTCCGCTACTGTCCGGGAGACGGTCCGGTCGCGGGTCCCGCTCGGCGGACCGCCTCGTCGTCGCCGAAAGGACTGCTCGTGCACCGGCTCACCGTGCTCTACCCCGCTCCCACCGATCCCGCGCACTTCCGGGACCACTACGTCCGCGTCCACCTGCCGCTGGCGGCGAAGCTCCCCGGGCTCGTCCGGATGCAGCACGCCTTCGACGTCGAGGGCCTGGGCGGGGCCAGCCCGTACTTCGCGGTCTTCCACGGCGACTTCGAGTCGGCCGAGGCCATGGCCGCCGCCCTGGGGTCGGAGGAAGGCAAGGCGGTCTCCGCGGACGTCGCCAACTACGCGACCGGCGGCGCGCAGCTGGTGCACTACGAGCTGAGCTGACGCCCCGCGTGTGACGCGCGCGGTCTTGAGGCCGCGGGCGGATCGCGCATAATGGCACCAGCAACCGACCGCTTAGTATGTTCCGGGCAACCGTCGAAGGAGACACCCTGCCGTGAACTCGTTCAAGGATCGCGTCGCGATCGTCACCGGGGCCAGCCGGGGCATCGGCCTCGGCATCGCGAAGACGCTCGTCGAGCGCGGGGCCAAGGTCTGCATCACCGCGCGCAAGCCCGAAGCCCTGGAAGAGGCGGTCAGCTCCCTCGGCGGCCCGGACGTCGCCATGTTCGTGCCCGGCAAGTCCGACGACACCGACCACCAGGACGAGGCCGTCGCGAAGACGATCGAGACCTTCGGCCGGCTCGACTACCTGGTCAACAACACCGGCATCAACCCGGTCTACGGCCCGACGCTCGACATCGACCCGGGCGCCGCGGCCAAGATCCTCGGGGTCAACGTGCTCGCGCCGCTCGGCTGGACCAAGCGCGCCCGCGACGCGTGGATGGGCGAGCACGGCGGCGCCGTCGTCAACGTCGCCTCCGTCGCCGGCCTCGGCGCCTCGCCCGGCATCGGGATGTACGGCGTGAGCAAGGCCGCGCTGATCCGGCTGACCGTCGAGCTCGGCGCCGAGCTGGGCCCGAAGATCCGGGTCAACGCCGTCGCCCCGGCCGTCGTCAAGACGAAGTTCGCGACCGCCCTGTACGAAGGCCGCGAGGAGGAGGTCGCCTCGGCGTACCCGATGAAGCGGCTCGGCCTGCCGTCCGACATCGCGGGCGCGGTGGCGTTCCTGCTGTCCGACGACGCGAGCTGGATCACCGGCCAGACCGTGGTCCTCGACGGCGGCGTCACCCTGGGCGGTGGCCTGTGACCGGCGTCGTCGTCACCGGGGGCGGCGGCGGTATCGGGGCCACGCTGGCCCGCCGGTTCGTCGCCGACGGCGCCCAGGTCGTCGTCGCGGACCTCGACGGCGACAAGGTCACCGAGGTCGCGGCCGAGATCGGCGCGACGGCGTTCGTCGGCGACGTCGCGAGCGTCGACGGCGTCGCGAAGCTGGTCGAGAGCGCGCGGGAGACCCTCGGTGAGATCGACATCTTCTGCGCCAACGCCGGGATCGCGCCCTTCGGCGGCGCGGAAAGCCCCGAGGAGGTCTGGGCGCGCACCTGGGACGTCAACGTGATGGCGCACGTCCGCGCGGCCAACCTGCTGCTGCCCGCGTGGCTCGAGCGCGGCAAGGGCCACTTCATCGCGACGGTCTCCGCCGCCGGCCTGCTCACCAGCCTCGGCTCGGCGCCGTACTCGGTCACCAAGCACGGCGCGCTGGCGTTCGCCGAGTACCTGTCGGCGACCTACCGCCACCGCGGCCTCACCGTGCAGGCGATCTGCCCGCAGGGTGTGCGCACGGCGATGCTGGAGAGCACCGGCACCGCCGGGCAGCTGCTCATGGGCGCGTCGGCGATCGAGCCCGAGCAGGTCGCGGACGCGCTGTTCAAGGCGATCGAGGAGAACCGCTTCCTGGTGCTGCCGCACCCCGAGGTCGCCGGCTACTACGCCGCGCGCGCCACCGAGACCGACCGGTGGCTCGGCGGGATGAACAAGCTGCAGCGCAAGGTCGAGCAGGCGCTCGGCGACGCATGACCTGGGAGCCGGAGGTCGGCGAGATCGCGCGGCGGCGCGAGCTGGCCGAGCGGATGGGCGGGCCGGAGAAGGTGGCCCGCCAGCACGCGGCCGGGCGCTCCACGGTCCGTGAACGCATCGCGGCGCTCGCCGACCCCGGCACCTTCGACGAGATCGGCGCGCTCGCCGGGACGGCGTCCTATGTGGACGGCGAGCTGGAGTCGTTCACGCCGGCCAACTTCATCATCGGCACCGCTCGGCTCGACGGGCGCCGCGTCGCGATCGGCGGCGACGACTTCACCGTGCGGGGCGGCGCGGCCGACGCGGCGATCATGGAGAAGCAGGTCTACGCCGAGCGGCTCGCGAACGAGCTGCGTCTGCCGATGGTGCGGCTGATCGAGGGCACCGGCGGTGGCGGCAGCGTCAAGATGCTGGAGCAGCACGGGTTCACCTACGTCCCGGTCAACCCGGGCTGGGACCTGGTGGTGGACAACCTGTCCACGGTGCCGGTCGTCGCGGCGTGCCTCGGCCCGGTGGCCGGGCTGGGCGCCGCGCGGGCCGTGATGTCGCACCTGTGCGTGCTCGTCGAGGAGGCCGGGCAGCTGTTCGTCGCCGGGCCGCCGGTGGTGAAGCACGCGACGGGCGAGGACCTCACGAAGGAGGAACTGGGCGGTTCCGATGTGCACCGTCGCAGCGGCGCGGTGGACCGGATCGTGTCGTCCGAGGCCGAAGCTTTCGCGGTGCTGAAGCAGTTCCTGTCATATTTGCCGTCCTCTGTGGACTCCTTGCCACCGGTGACGTCCACTTCGGACCCGGTGGGCCGGCGCGACGAAGCGCTGCTCTCGCTCGTCCCGCGCAACCGGCGTCAGCCGTACCGGCTGCGGCCGTTGCTGGAGGGCGTCTTCGACGACGGCTCGGTGTTCGACTACGCCGTGTCGGGTGGCTCGGCGTACGCGGGATTGGCGCGGTTGAACGGACATCCGGTCGGCGTGCTGGCCACCGACCCGTACCGCGGCGCGACGCTGACGCCCGAGGGCGCCGACGTCATGACGCGCCTGGTCGACCTCTGCGAGACGTTCCACCTGCCGCTGGTTTCGCTGACCGACCAGGCCGGCATGGTGATCGGCGCGGCGGCCGAACGCGCGGGCGCGATCCGCCACGGCGCCCGCGCGGTGACCGCCGTCTACCAGGCGCGGGTGCCGATGGCCGAGGTGATCGTGCGGCGCGTGTTCGGCGTCGGCGGCGCGGGCCAGACCAACCGGCACCGCCTGGTCCGGCGCTGGGCGTGGCCCTCGGGTGACTGGGGTTCGCTGCCCGTCGAGGGCGGCATCGAAGCCGCCTACCGCGCCGAACTCGACGCGGCCGACGACCGGGAGGCGCGGATCGAGGAGATCCGCGCCCGCCTCGACGCCGTCCGCTCGCCGTTCCGCACGGCCGAGCGGTTCTCGGTGGAGGACGTCATCGACCCCCGCGAGACCCGCGCCCGGCTGTGCGACTGGGTGCCGGACGCCTACGCCGTGCTCCCGAAGCTGCTGGGCCGCCCGTCCTTCGGCACGCGGCCCTAGCGGACCACCCGGAACGCCGCGGTGGATGGTCTGCCGCAGCTTGTCGTGAGTGTTTAGGGCGGTTCTAACCGCCCTAAACACTCACGACCCGGTACCAGTTCGGCGCCACCACCTCGAGCGGGACGGTCGTGCCGCCGGGGTGGTCGAAGATCCGGACGCCGTCGCCGAGCAGGACCGGCACGGGCATCGCCAGGATTTCGTCCAGGAGCCCGGCTTCGAGGCACTGGCGCGCGACGTCGGCGCCGAGGACGTTGACGTACTTGTCGCCCGCGGCCGCCTTCGCCGCGTCGACGGCTTCGTGCAGGTCACCGACGAAGGTGACGTCCGGGACCGGCGCGGCCGGCCGGTGGGTGAGCACGAACTGAGGCCCTTCCCAGCCGCCGCCGAAGGCCTTGCCCTCGCGCTCGGGGTCACCGCGGTGCGGGTCGTCGCCGCCGAACGTCCGCCGCCCGACCAGCAGCGAGCCGATCTGCGGGATCAACTCTTCGACCACCGGGTCGGGGCGCAGGTACGGGGTCAGCCAGGACATGTCGCCGCCGGGACCGGCGAGGAAGCCGTCGAGCGACATGCTGAAGCCGTAGAGCAGTTTCGCCATGTTGTCTCCTTCAGGCGGTTTCGCGGACTTCGGTACTGACGGCCCGCGGCCGGAAAAGTCATCGGCTTCACCCGCTCGTGTCCGGAACGCGACAGGATCACCACGGACCGTTGACAACGGTGTCAGCCCGCGAGGACCGTTTCGAAACGCATAGCTCAAGTACTTGTGCTCAACGGCGAAGGACAAGTGACATGGTCTTGCGTTCCCTCGTGCGGTTATCCGCCGCTTCCGTGCTGGCCATGGCCGGCTTGATCCCGATTTCCGCTTCCGCGGCGACACTGGTCGCCGATCCCGCGTCCGTGGTGAATCCCTTCATCGGCACGTCCAACGCCGCCGACGACTTCCCCGGCGCCGACGTGCCGTTCGGCATGGTGCAGTGGAGTCCCGACACACCCAGCCGCCCGGACGGCGGCGGGTACGAATACAAGGATTCGTCGATCACCGGTTTCAGTCTGACGCATTTGTCCGGTCCGGGCTGTGGTGCCGACGGTGACGTCCCCATTCTGCCGACGGTCGGCGCGGTCGACACCGGCGCGACGGACTCCTTTTCCCACACGAACGAAACCGCCGACGCGGGGTACTACTCCGTGGGCCTCGACAACGGTGTCAAGACCGAGCTGACCACCGCGCTGCGGTCCGGGATCAGCCGGTTCACGTTCCCCTCGACGTCCCAGGCGAACCTGCTCTTCAAGCTCAACGGCAGCCAGAACGGCACCTCGAACCAGACGTGGACCGTGGTCAGCCCGACCGAGGTGTCCGGTTCGGTCACGTCCGGTCACTTCTGCGGCGCCGGGTTCACCTACACGCTCTACTTCGACCTGGTCTTCGACCGGCCGTTCAGCACCAGCGGCACCGCCGCCGCGCCCGCCGTGACGCCCAAGGTGTCGCCGGACAAGCTGCACGGCGCCGCGCCGAAGGTCGCGGCCGCAGCTCCTGCAGCGGGTCCGGGCAGCGCGTACGTCCGGTTCGACACGACGACCAACCGGACCGTGCAGGCCAAGGTCGGCGTCTCCTACGTCTCGGTGGCCAACGCCGTCGCGAACCGGGCCGCGGACATCCCCGCGTTCGACTTCAACGCCACCCACACTGCCGCGCACAACGCGTGGAACGCGATGCTCGGCAAGATCCAGGTCGCCGGCGGCACGACGGCGCAGCAGCGCGTCTTCTACACCGCGCTGTACCACTCGCTGTTGCACCCCAACGTCTTCTCCGACAGCAACGGCCAGTACATCGGCTTCGACAACCAGGTCCACACCGTCGCGAGTGGACACTCGGCGCAGTACGCCAACTTCTCCGGCTGGGACATCTACCGGACACAAGCGCAACTGACCGCGTTGGTGGCACCGGCGCAGACCGGTGACATCGCGCAGTCGATGATCGCCGACTACGCCCAGGGCGGCGGATTGCCGAAGTGGGCGCAGAACAACGGCGAGACGTACGTGATGGTGGGCGACCCCGGCACGGCGATCCTCGCGAGCTACTACGCCTTCGGCGCGAAGAACTTCGACACGTCGGCGGCGTTGCAGGCGATGCTGCACGAGGCGAGCGCGGCCAACAACGTCCGGCCCGGGCTCAACGCCCTGAACGCGCCGGGGTACCTGCCGGCCAACGGCACCTACCAGTGCTGCAACTTCTACGGCCCGGTCTCGACGCAGCTGGAGTACAACACGGCGGACTTCGCGCTCTCGGCGTTCGCCGGGGCGCTGGGGGACACCGCGAACCAGGCCGTCTACGCCGGCCGCGCGCAGAACTGGAAGAACACCTTCAACCCGGCCACCGGGTTCATGCAGCCCAAGGACGCCGGCGGCGGCTGGACCGCCGGCTTCAACCCGGCGAGCGGCTCGAACTTCGTCGAGGGCACGTCGTGGCAGTACACCGGCATGGTGCCGTTCAACGTCGCCGGGCTCGCCGCGGCACGGGGTGGCAACGCGTCGCTGATCAGCTACCTCGACAGCGTGCTGGCCGGGTTCCACGGCAGCGGCGGCAGCCAGGCCGACCTCGGCAACGAGCCGAGCCTCGAGCTGCCGTGGGAGTACGACTACGTCGGGCAGCCGTACAAGACGCAGAAGGTCGTGCGCCAGGTGCAGGACCAGATCTGGACGGACGCGCCGGGCGGGCTGGCCGGCAACGACGACCTCGGCGCGATGAGCGCGTGGTACGTCTTCTCCGCGCTGGCCTTCTACCCGATGACACCGGGGACGCCCGACCTCGCGCTGGGGAGCCCGCTGTTCACCCAGGCGGTGGTCAGCCTGCCGAGTGGCAACACACTGACGGTGAACGCCCCGGCGGCGGCGGACAACGCGCCGTACGTCCAGAGCGCGACGTGGAACGGCGGGGCGTGGAACAACGCGTACGCCCCGACGTCGGCGATCACTTCGGGCGGCACGCTGGCCTTCACCCTCGGGACGTCGGCGAACACGGCGTGGGCGGCGTCGAACCCGCCGCCGTCGTACTCGGGCACGCTGCCGCACCTCGGCCCGGTGTCCTCGGGCGTCGCGGGCAAGTGCCTGGACGTCGCCACGAGCGGCACGGCGAACGGGACGCACGCGCAGCTGTACACGTGCAACTCGAGCGGCGCGCAGAAGTGGTTCTCCGGAGCGGACGGTTCGCTGCAGGCCCAGGGCGGCTGCCTGGACGTCAGCAACAGCGGCACGGCGAACGGCACGAAGGTCCAGCTGTGGCAGTGCAACGGCTCGGGCGCCCAGAAGTGGCAGGCAGGCACGGCGGGAGCCTTGGTGAACCCGCAGTCCGGCAGGTGCCTGGACGACCCGAACAGCACCACGGTGGACGGGACGCAACTGCAGATCTACGACTGCAATCAGAGCGCGGCCCAGAGCTGGACCCGCGGCTGACACTGCAGTTCAAATCCGTGAATGGCCCATTGGGGGACTTAGAGTCCCTCAATGGGCCATTCACGGATTCAGGAAGCCGGGTGGGGCGGGATCCGGCTCGCCCTCATGGGGCCGTTGTCCGGATCGAGATCAACAGCGAGTAACTTGCGCTCCGCCTCAGTCGACTACAGGGGGACACCCGCGAACGGGCGGTGGTCGATGCGGAGGTTGTCGGTGGCGTTGCTCAAGAAGAAGACACCCGAAGAGATCGCGGCGGAGGCCGCCGCGAAGGAGGAGCAGCGCCGAGAAGCGGAAGAACGCAAGCGCCGCGAGCAAGCGGCGAAGGAACGGGAAGCGTTCGATCGGTCGCCCGCAGGTCGGGCGCGAGCCGGCTTCAAGCGCGGTGACCAGGTGTTCCAGTACTCCATAGACGTGCTGCACCAGAGGGCGGTCATCGTGGCGATGATCGGCGGCACGACGACCAAGACGGCCGGTGACCCGGTCTCGGTCCTCAACTCCGTCTGCCGGGAGGGCTGGGAGCTCCTCAACGGTTCGTTCGTCTTCGTCGAGCAAGGGCAAGAGAGCCGGGACAAGTTCTTGTCCTCCGGCCAGAACGTCGCAGTCAAGGGCGAGGTCGTGGGCTACTACCTGTTCAAGCGCTGCGAGGCCAACCGAGCGGCCTAGTACTGCAACGGCAGTTAGTGGTGATGTGGTAGATCATCGTTGTGGTGGTCGATGTGGTGATGGATCAGCTGGACCGGGTGCATGAGCGGATTGCGGGCCGGTTCGCGCGGTCGGAGCCGCGGGCCCGGGCGCGGGAGTATGTGTCCGGGCTGGTCGCGGGCCTGGAGCGGAAGAACGGCTGGACGCTGGCTGAGCAGGCCGGCGAGGTGTCACCGGACGGGATGCAGCGGCTGCTGCGCTGGGCGGACTGGGACATCGACGGCGTCCGCGACGACGTTCGCGACTACGTCATCGAGCACCTCGGCGAACCGGGTGGCGTGCTGATCGTGGACGACACCGGGTTCCTGAAGAAAGGCAAGATGTCGGCCGGAGTGCAGCGGCAGTACTCCGGAACCGCCGGGCGAATCGAGAACTGCCAGATCGGAACCTTCCTGGCCTACGCCGGTACTCACGGGCACGTGCTGATCGACCGGGAGCTCTATCTGCCCGAGCCCTGGATCGCCGACCCGGACCGATGCCGGCGGGCGGGAATCCCGGACGGGACCGAGTTCGAGACCAAACCCCGCCAAGCCATGGCGATGCTGGCCCGGGCGTTCGCCGCGAAGGTGCCCTTCGCCTGGGTCACCGCCGATGAGGCCTATGGGCAGGTCAAGTACTTGCGGCTGTGGCTGGAAGCCCACGATGCCGCGCACGTGCTGGCCACCAAGGTCAACGACACCTTGGTCACCACCGGCGGTCGCGAGGCACGGGCTGATGAGCTGATCGCGGACCTGCCCGCCCGGGCCTGGCGGCGGCTGTCGGTCGGGGCCGGCGCCCACGGGCCACGCGAATACGACTGGGCGCGGGTGCCGATCCGGATCGGCTGGCAGCCCGGCCGCGGGCACTGGCTGCTCGCCCGCCGCTCACTCTCGGATCCGACCGAGATCGCCTACTACGTCTGCTACGGACCCCGCCGCTCGACACTGCTGGATCTGGCCTGGATCGCCGGGGCCCGGTGGCGGATTGAGGAGTGTTTCCAGCAGGCCAAGAACGAGGCCGGCCTCGATCAGTATCAGGTCCGGTCCTGGCGGGCCTGGTATGCCCACATCACCCTGTCGATGCTCGCCCATGCCTGGCTCGCTGTCTCACGATCCCTTGTCATAAAAGGGGAATCGGTGTCGCCGAGCCAGGCATGATCGGGTTCACGCTACCGGAGATCCGGCGCCTGCTCACCAAGCTCGTCCTGCGTGTCACCGACGCCGCCGACCACATCTGGGCCTGGTCCCGTTTCCGTCGGCGGCGACAACACCAAGCCCGACTCAGCCACTACAAACGCCGGGGCTACCCACTCACCTAACTGCCGTTGCAGTACTAGCCCGCCGGGTGGGGTGGGAAGTTCGGGGCGCGGCGCTCGTTCCAGCTCGCCAGCCCCTCGGCCAGCTCCGGACGGCCGAACGAGTCGATCATCAACGCCGTCGCCTCGCGGGCCGACTCCGTCAAGGACAGGGCCGCTTCCCGCGTGAACTGCTGTTTCATCACCGCCATGGACCTCGGCGCGCTGTGCGTCGCCAGTTCCGTCGCGTACGCGTTGGCGCGCAGGGTCAGCTCGCCCGCCGGGACGACTTCCTGGACCAAGCCGTACTCCAACGCCTGCTCGGCGGTGAACGTGCGGCCCGAGAGCAGCAGGTCGCGGGCGCGGCCCGGGCCGATCAGCTCCGGGAGGAGCTTCGCGATGCCGTACTCGGCGATCAGGCCCCGGCGGGCGAACGCCGTGGTGAACTTGGCGCCCGCCGCCGCGAACCGGACGTCCGCCGCGCACGCGATCACGAACCCCAGCCCCGCGCAGCCGCCGTTGATCGCCGCTATCACCGGGACGTCCACCGTGGCCGCGGCGAGGACGTCGCGGAAGTTCTCGTGGCCGCCGCCGGCCGCCGGCGGGGCGGCGGCGATACCGTCCAGCAACCCCAGGTCGGCGCCCGGGCAGAACGCCTTGCCCGCACCGGTGACGACGACCGCGCGGACCTCCGGGTCCGCTTCCGCCTCCCGCAGGGCCGCGCCGTAGCGGGCCTGCATCGGCACGTCCATCGCGTTGCTGCGCTCGGGCTTGTCGAACGTGACGGTGGCGACCGCGCCGTCCCGTTCGTACCGTACGCCGTCCACAATGGACTCGGTCATGGCCGCCTCCTCGGGGTCGGTCCCCATACTAAGCGGTCGCTTGGCCCGCTGTCACGGTTCGAAATGATCGAAGCCTTTGTCCGGCGGGAAAATCCTGTGCAATAGTGCTTTCGCGCCACCGAGCACCGTCGCCGGGAAGGGAACGCCCCATGCCGAACGATCCGGGTCCCAGCAGGCGGCAGGTGCTCGGCGGGGTCGGCGCGGCCGCGCTCGTGTCGGCGTTCACGTCCGTCGCGCAGGCCGCCGAGGCGCTCACCCGGCCGGGCCTCACCGTCACCGGCCGGGCGACGGACCTGGACGACGGCTGGCGGTTCGTCCTGGTGAACGCCGACGACGTCACCGGCCCCGAAGACCACTACGCGGACCCGGGCTTCGACGACTCGGCCTGGCAGGCCGTCGACCTCCCGCACGACTGGAGCATCGAACTCCCGCCCGTCGACCAGGGCGCCACCAGCAGCGCGTCCGGCTTCTTCCGCGGCGGCCTCGGCTGGTACCGGAAGACCTTCACGCTGCCGCCCGCGCTCGCGGGCCGGCGTGTCTCGGTCGAGTTCGACGGCGTCTACTCGGACGCGCACGTCCACCTCAACGGCGAACTGCTCGGCCGGCACCCGTACGCCTACACCGGCTGGAGCTTTGACCTCACCGGCAAGCTGCACACCGACGGCCGCACCCCGAACGTGCTCGCGGTGCGCGCGACGAACCGGCTGCCGAGCAGCCGCTGGTACTCCGGCAGCGGCATCTACCGCCGCGTCCGGCTGGTCGTCACCGACCCGGTGCACCTCGCCCGGCACGGCACCTTCGTCACGACCCCGGGCGTCACGGCCGGCCACGCGACCGTGCGTGTGACCACGGACGTCGTGAACGACGCCGGCGGGGCGGTCGCCGCCGAGGTGCGCACCACCGTCACCGACCCGGCCGGCCGCGTCGTGGCGCGGGGCTCGACGACCATTCCGCTGCCCGCCGGCCGGACGCGGCAGGCGAGCACCGACCTGCCGGTCGAGCGCCCTCGGCTGTGGTCGACCGAACGCCCCGCGCTGTACCGGCTGCGCACCGACGTGGTCGTGGCCGGGCGCGTGCTCGACACGACCACGACGGACTTCGGCATCCGCACCTTCGAGTTCCACCCCGACCACGGGTTTTCGCTCAACGGCGAGCCGATGAAGCTGCGCGGCGTCAACCTGCACGCGAGCCAGGGCGCGCTCGGCGCCGTGATCGACCCCGCCGCGCTGGAGCGCCAGATGCGGCTGATGCAGGCGATGGGCGTCAACGCGCTGCGGACCGCGCACAACCCGCCTGCCCCGGAGCTGGTCACCGTCTGCGAGCGGCTCGGCATCCTCATGATGGTCGAGGCGTTCGACTGCTGGCGCACCGGCAAGGTCGCCTACGACTACCACCTCGACTTCGACGAGTGGAGCGCGCGCGACATCGCCGAGATGGTCCACGCGGCCAAGAACTCGCCCGCGGTCGTGCTCTGGTCGATCGGCAACGAGGTCCCGGACGCCTCGATGGCCGGCGGCCCGGAGATCGCCGCGTCGCTGATCGCCGCGGTCCGCGCGATCGACACCACCCGGCCGGTCATCATGGGCTCCGACCGCTACCGCAGCGTGCCCGCGCCCGGCTCGCCCCAGGACCTGATCCTGCGGCAGCTCGACGGCCTCGGCGTCAACTACAACACCGCGCAGTCGATCGACGGGCTGCACACGACCTACCCGGACAAGTTCTTCTTCGAGTCGGAATCGTCGTCGGAGACCTCGACGCGCGGCGTCTACCAGGACCCGGACCTGCTGAACACGGGGGAGGACCACACGCCCGGCCGCCGGTCGACGTCGTCCTACGACAACAACCTCGCCTCGTGGACCTTCAGCGGGGAGTACTCGCTGAAGAAGGACCGCGACCGGAAGTTCTGCCAAGGCCAGTTCCTCTGGGCCGGGCAGGACTACCTCGGCGAGCCGACGCCGTACGACGTCTTCCCGGTCAAGACGTCCTTCTTCGGCGCGGTGGACAGCGCGGGCCTGCCGAAGGACGCCTTCCACCTGTTCCGCAGCCAGTGGACCACCCGGCCGATGGTGCACCTGGTCCCGATGGACTGGACGGACCACCGCGCGGGCGAGCCGGTCGCCGTGTGGGTCTACTCCACTGTGGACACCGTCGAACTGGTGCTCAACGGGAAGTCCCTGGGAGTGAAGAAGTTCGACCGCAAGACCACTGTGGACGGACGAGGGTACCTGGAGACGACCGAACCCGCCGGCGACGACAAGCACGATCCCTCCGGCAGCTACACCAGCCCGAACGGCAGCAGTGGCAAGCTGCACCTGACCTGGACGGTGCCGTTCGAACCCGGCACCCTGACCGCGATCGCCACGGCGGGCGGGCGTGAGGTGGCGCGCGACCGGCTCGTCACCGCCGGTCCGCCGCACGCCCTCACGCTGACCACCGAAGCGCGCTCCGAGGGCGTGATGTCGTTCGTGACGGCGACCGTCGTGGACGCGCACGGCACTGTCGTGCCCGGCGCCGAGCCGGTGCTCCGGTTCGCCGTGCGCGGGCCGGGACGCGTCGCCGGGGTGGACAACGGCCGGCAGGAGCTCGCCCAGGGCTACCAGCAGCCGACGATCCCGGCGTTCCACGGCCAGGCCGTCGCCGTGATCGCGGCGACCGGGCGCGGGACGATCACCGTCACGGCGACCGCGCCGGGCCTGAAGACCGCGAAGATCGTGTTGCCGGGGACGAGCCCCGGACAGCGCAACGGTCCGGGTGCGCGGGCCCGGGAAGCGGCCGGTGGCCTCGCCGCCGGTCCATCGGCCGACGCGAGTTATTCGGGCGCGCCGGACACGCTGCCGGCGGCGATGCTCGACGGTGATCCGGCGACCGGCTGGTCGAACTACTACGTCAAGCCGGCGACGGCGACGCTCGGTGCCGTGAGCCGGCCGCGGCCCGGAGACTGGGTCTCACTCATCTGGCCCGCGCCCCGGCGGATCGGCGTCGCCACGGCGCAGTTCGTCGTGTCCGGCGCGCTGGCCCGCCCGGCCGCGATCGACGTCGCCTGCCGGACGGCGCGGGGCTTCGAGCCGGTGCGGGACCTGCGGATCACCTGGGCGGGCGACCTGGCGACCCTCACGTTCGGCTCGGTCGTCACCGGCGAACTGCGGCTCACGATGACCGGCCCGCCGCGGGGATTCCTGCGGGTCAGCGCGCTCACGGCCCGCTGACCCGCGGGAATTCACCGGCTGCAGGGGGCGAGTGCGTCGAGACCCTGCGGCTTGTCCGCGTTGCGGCCGATGGCCGTGGCGATCCGGTTGATCGTGGCGATCCGCTTGTCCTCCAGCGGGCCGAGGATGGCGTTCTGGACGAAGTTCGCGCCACCCTCACCCGCGCTGGTCACCAGGCGGTTGTTCGCCTCGGCGACCTGGGTGTCGAGCAAGTCGAGGTTGCGCTGGACCTCGGCCTGGGCCTGGGCGGGAATCGCCGGGAGCCGGCTCTCGACGTCGGGGCAGGTGATCTGCCCGGACGCCGGTTCCGCCGCGCTCGGTTCCGTGGCGGCCGGTGCGGCCGCGGTCGTCGTGGCGGCCGGCTGCCCGCCGAGGGTGCAGGCCGCGAGCCCGCCGAGGCCCTGGGGCTTCTCGGCGACGCGGCCGATGGCGATCGCGATGCGGTCGATCGTGCTGGCCCGCTTGTCCTTCAGCGGGCCGAGGATGGCGTTCTGGACGAAGTTCGCGCCGCCCTGGCCGGCGCTGGTGACGAGGCGGTTGTTCGCCTCGGCGAGCTGGGTGTCGAGCAGGGCGAGGTTGCGCTGGACCTCGGCCTGGGCCTGGGCGGGGATCGCGGGCAGCTGCCCGGCGACGTCGGGGCACGTGATCTGCTGGGCGCTCGCCGCGCTGGCCTGGCCGGTCTGGCCGGTCGTCGTCGCGATCACCAGGGCGCCGGCGGCGAGTGCGAGGCCGAGTGCCGCTGTCGCGAGTTTCGTGCGCCGGGAAATGCGGTGTCGTCCACCGGTAGTAGGCATGAATGGCTCCCATGTTCGGTGCTGGTTAACGGGAACATATGCGCGGCCAGGCGCCATGATGTCTTCTTGACCAGGTGGTTGTCCAGGAGAATCTGTCGGAAAAAGAAAATCTGAACCAGGTCGAACCGGGAGCCGTATTCCTGGGTGAAGCACGGCGTCTGCGTATTCCGGAAATCGCCGGAAGCCCGCGGTGCGATTCCCGGGTCTTGACGCGGACCGGCGCGGCCTCCTAGCGTCGGCATACCGACCGGTCGGTGTCCAAGGGAGGTCACTGGATGAGCTGGTACGACGAGAAGCCGTGGCTGGCGAGCTACGGCGAACGGTCCGTGGAACCGGTCGAGGCGACGACGCTGCCCGAGAGCTTCCGCCGGGCCGCGGACCACGTGCCCGACCGGGACGCCATCGTCTACTTCGACGGCCGGCTCACCTACCGGCAGCTCGACGAGCTCTCCGACGGCGTCGCCCGCTACCTCACGCACAACGGCTTCGGGCGCGGCGACCGGCTCGCCCTGGTGCTGCAGAACATCCCGCAGTTCGTCATCGCGCTGCTCGGCGCGTGGAAGGCCGGCGGGATCGTCGTACCGGTCAACCCGATGTACCGCGAGCGCGAGCTGACCCACGTGCTCACCGACGCCGGCGTGAAGGCGATCGTCTGCTCGCAGCGCGGCTGGAACGCCTACATCGGCAAGACGGCGAGCGACCTCCCGATCGCCCTCACCACCAGCGAACTCGAGTTCCAGACCCGCGACGACGAGCGCGTGCTGGGCAAGGTCACGCGAGAGGACACGCCCGGCGCCACCGAACTCCTCGAAGCCGCGAAGACACCCGGGCCGAAGCCGCCGGAGCCCGCGTTCGCACTCGACGACGTCGCCCTCATCAGCTACACCTCCGGCACCAGCGGCACGCCGAAGGGCGCCACCAACACCCACGGCAACATCGGCACCAACGCCGCCGCGCTCGGCTCTTTCAGCGGCCTTCCCGCCGGTTCGACGCTATTCGGGCTCGCGCCGCTGTTCCACATCACCGGCATGGTCTGCGAAATCGGCTCCGCGATCGACATCGAGGGCACGCTCGCGCTGGCCTACCGCTTCGAGGCCGGCGTCGTGCTCGACGCCTTCCTCGAGCACGAGCCGTCGTACACGGTCGGGCCGTCGACGGCCTACATGGCGCTGATGGCCCACCCGTCCTTCAGCCGCGAGCACTTCGCGTCGTTCGCGCTGCTCTACTCCGGCGGCGCCGCGCTGCCGCCCGCCGTCGTCGAGGCCTTCCGCGCGAAGACCGGGCACTACATCCACAACGGCTACGGCCTCACCGAGACCACGGCCGGCTGCGTCGTCGTCCCCGGTGATCTCGAAGCGCCGATCGATCCGGCGTCCGGCACCATCTCGATCGGCCTGCCGGTGCCCGACACGATCGTCCGCATCCTCGGCGAGAACGGCGAAGAGCTGCCGTTCGGGCAGGCCGGCGAGATCGCCGTCGAAGGCCCGATGGTCGTGTCCGGCTACTGGAACCGCCCGGACGCCACGGCCGAGTCGATTCCCGGCGGGCGGCTGCTCACCGGCGACATCGGGTTCATGGACGAGCGCGGCTGGGTCTACGTCGTCGACCGCAAGAAGGACATGATCAACGCGTCCGGCTTCAAGGTCTGGCCGCGCGAGGTCGAAGACGTCCTCTACACGCACCCGGCGGTCCGCGAGGCCGCCGTGGTCGGCATCGCCGACGAATACCGCGGCGAGACGGTCAAGGCGTATGTCAGTCCCGCGCCCGGCGTGACCGCCGATCCGGCGGAACTGGTGGCCTGGTGCAAGGAACGGCTCGCGGCCTACAAGTACCCGCGCACCATCGAAGTGCTCGACGAGCTGCCGAAGACCACCAGCGGCAAGATCCTGCGCCGCGAACTGCGGGCGAGGGGCTGATGGTCGAGACGGTCCGCGGCGCGATCGCGCCGGAAGCGCTGGGCAAGGTCCTGATGCACGAGCACCTCTTCGTGCTGAGCCCCGAATTCGTCGAGAACTACCCCGAGCACGAAGGGTTCCGGGAGGAAGAGCACGTCCCGGAGGCGATCCGGCGGCTCAAGGAGCTGAAGGACGCCGGGATCGACACGATCGTCGACCCGACGGTGATCGGGCTCGGCCGCTACATCCCGCGCGTGCAGCGGGTCGCCGCCGAGGTCGACGTCAACATCGTCGTCGCCACCGGGCTCTACACCTACAACGACGTGCCGCACTACCTGCACTTCCGCGGGCCCGGCACGATGCTGCAGGGTGAGGACCCGCTCGTCGGGATGTTCGTCGGGGACATCCGCGACGGCATCGCCGGTACCGGCGTCAAAGCCGGGCTGCTCAAGTGCGCCACCGACGAGCCCGGCGTGACCCCGGGCGTCGAACGCGTGCTGCGCGCGGTGGCGAAGGCGCATGTCGAGACCGGGACACCGATCATGACGCACTCCCACGCCGTCAGCCGGCGCGGGCTGGAGCAGCAGGCGATCTTCGAGGACGAAGGCGTCGACCTGAGCCGCGTGCTGATCGGGCATTCGGGCGACACCACCGACCTCGGGTACCTCACCGAGCTGGCCGACCGCGGCTCGATCCTCGGCATGGACCGCTTCGGGCTCGACCTGCTGCTGCCGTTCGAGGAGCGGGTGAACACGGTCGTGGCGCTGTGCGAACGCGGCTACGCGGGCAGCATGGTGCTCTCGCACGACGCGTCCTGCTACATCGACTGGCTGCCCGCGGACCAGCTGCCGGTGCTGACGCCGAACTGGCACTACCTGCACATCACGCGCGACGTGCTGCCCGCGTTGCGCGAGCGCGGGGTGAGTGACGCGGACATCACCACGATGCTCGTGGACGTACCGCGCCGGTTCCTGGCCTCGACCGGCTGAGCCGTTATCCTGTGGCGTCCGAAGTGGCGTCCGAACTCGACAGAGGGGTCTTGCCATGACACGAGCAAGTGCCCGCAAACCGGGTGAGGCGGCCGGCGACGAGCAGGCCGCCGTACCGCGGCGCCTGCTGGAGCAGGCCACGAAGCTCTTCGCGAAAAAGGGCTTCGACCGCACGTCCGTCCAGGAGATCGTCGAAGCCGCGGGCGTCACCAAGGGCGCGATGTACCACTACTTCGGCTCGAAGGACGACCTGCTCTACGAGATCTACGCCCGGGTGCTGCGCGAGCAGACGCGGCAGCTGGAGAGCGTCGCCTCCTCGGGCGCGCCGCTGCGCGAGCGCCTGGCGGCGGCCGCGTCCGACGTCGTCGTGTCCAGCATCGACAACCTGGACGACAACACGATCTTCCTGCAGTCGATGCACCAGCTGTCGCCGGACAAGCAGAAGGCGGTGCGCGCCGAGCGCCGCAAGTACCACGAGCGGTTCCGCGGCCTGGTCGAAGAAGGCCAGGCGACGGGCGAGTTCCGCACGGACAAGCCGGCCGACGTCGTCGTCGACTTCTACTTCGGCTCGGTGCACCACCTGGGTTCCTGGTACCACCGCAGCGGCTCCCTCTCGGCCCGCCAGATCGGCGACCACTACGCGGACCTGCTGCTGGACGCCCTGCGCCCGCCTGGTTGATGACCGACTTCCCGCCGTTGCCCGTTGTCGACAAACTGACCGGAGCGGAACGAGAACTGGTCGACGCGGCCCGTCGCGGCCTCGCTCTGGTGACCGATGCCCCGGTGCGGGCCGTGGTGCTGCGCGAGCTGCTGCTGGGCCTGCGCGGTCCGGTGGACCCGCGGGGCGTCCGCGTCGAAGGCGCCCGGATCGCCGGGACGCTGGACCTGGATCACGCCGAGGCGAGCGTGGGTCTCGCGCTGGCCGGCTGCGTGCTCGTGAACCCGATCAGCGCGCGCCGGGCCCGGCTCCCGTGGCTCGACCTGTCCGGCAGCCGGATCGCCGGGTTCGACGGCAGCGGCGTCCGGATCGGCCACGACCTCGACCTCACCGGGGTGCGGGCGACCGGCGCCGGGGAGTTCGGGGTGATCTGCCTGCGGGACGCGCGCGTCGACGGCCTGACCGTGCTCGCGCGTGCGGAGATCCGCAGCGGCGACGGCCCGGCGCTGTACCTCGACGCTCTCGAAAGCCGCGGGCTCAAGGGCCTCGGCCTGCGGGCGACCGGCGCCGGCGACAGCGGGGCGATCCGCCTGCCCGGGGCCCACGTGTCCGGGCAGGTCGTCTTCGACGACGCGGTGCTCACCAACGAGTCCGGGCCGGCGGTGCACGCCGACGGCGTGGTCGTCGACGGTGACCTGAGGCTGGCCGCGGCCACCGTGACCGGCTCCGGTGACGAGGGCGCGCTCCGGCTCCTCGGCGCCCGGGTCGGCGGTCAGCTCGACCTCGGCGACGCCGAGCTGACCAACGAGAGCGGCCCGGCGGTCGGCGCCGACCGTCTCCGGGCCGGCGGGCTGTACGGCACCGGCGTCACCGTGACGGGCGCGATCACCTTGCGCGGCGCCCGGATCGACGGCCAGGTCAACCTCGGCGACGCCGTGCTCGCCGACGGCCGCGGCAGCGCGCTGAGCGCCGACGGGATGCGGGTCGAGGGCGGCGTCCACGCGGTCGGTCTGCGCGCGACCGGGTCGGGGGAGTTCGGGGTGCTCTGCCTGATCGGGGCGTCCGTCGGCGGCAATGTCCACCTGGACGACGCCGAGCTCACCAACGACACGGGGGCGGCGTTCAGCGGCGACCGGCTTCGGATCGAAGGCAACCTGTACGCCGAAGACCTGACGGCGACGGGCGCGTTCCGCCTGCTCGGCGCCCGGATCGACGGCCAGGCGCAGTTCACGGGCGCCCGGTTCGCCTCCGGCTCCGGCCCGGCGTGGTACGCGGACGGCCTGCGGGTCGGCGACCTGCACCTCACCGGCGTGCGCGCTTCCGGCGCCGGCGACGAGGGCGCGATCCGGGTGCACGGCGCCGAGGTCACCGGGCAGGTCCTCGTGGGCGGCGCCGAGATCACCAACGCAGCCGGTCCCGCTTTCAGTGCCGACGAGACGCGGGTCGGCACGTCTCTCGATCTGGGCGGCCTGAAGGCCACCTGTACGTCGGAGATCGGCGCGGTGAGCCTGTTCGGCGCCCGGGTCGACGGCAGGCTCGGCTTCGACAGCGCCGAGCTCACCAACACCGCGGGGCCGGCCCTGTCCGCTTCCCGGTGCCAGGTCCGGGAGACCTTCGCGCTGATCGGGGTGCGGGCGACCGGCGCGGGGGAGCAGGCCGTCGTCGAGCTGCTCGGCGCCCGGGTCGGCGGGCAGCTGTCCTTCACCGGCGCGTCGGTGGTGCACCCGGCCGGCGGGACGCTGGTGAGCCTCGAAGACGTCGTCGTCGAAGGGCCGGTTTTCTTTCCCGCCGAGCTGGCGGGCACCGGCGGCCTGGTCCACCTCGAGGGGTTCCGGTTCGGCGCGCTCGCCGACGTCACCTGGCGGGAGTGGCTGGACCTGATCCGGAACCACACCGCCGGCTACCGGCCCGGGCCGTACCAGCGGCTCGCCGCCGCGGAACGGGCCGCCGGGCACGACGGCAACGTCCGGCACGTCCTCATCACCCAGCAGCGGGACCTGCGGCGCCGCGCGCCCGAGGCGGTCGGTGGCCGGCTCGCCCGGTGGTTCCACTGGCTGTGGGGCGCCTTCGCCGGTTACGGCTACCGCGCCCGGCGGACGGCCGCCGCGCTGGTGTTCGCCGTGGTCGCGGCCGGACTGCTGGGGCTGTGGGCCGGGCACGTGAGCGAGGGCGGCCACCGCGCGGCCGAGCGGACGTCCGAGCTCACCGCGAAGGCAGGGACGCCGTGCACGACCGTCGAGCTCGTCGGCGTCGGGCTGGATCGCGGGCTGCCGCTGTCGCCCGGGGTGCGCGGCCGGTGCGACCTCAACACCGGGATCGGCTCCGGGCAGGTGTTCACCGTGGCGATCTGGCTGGTCCAGGCCGCGATCTGGGCCCTGGCGACGCTCGCCCTGGTCGGCTACACGGGGCTGGTCCGCAAGACGGGCTAGTGCCGGCCGACGTGGTCCAGCAACAGCTCGATCACCTCGTCCGCCGTCTCCGAAGCCAGCAGCTGGCCGGCGCCCTCGATGATCTGGAAGCGGTACTCGGCGTCGATGTGGTGCACCGTCAGCTCGGCGGCGCCGCGGCCGAGCCACGGGTCCTCGCTGCCCCAGAGGTAGAGCGTCGGCACGGCGATCCGGCCCGCCGGGATGTCGAAGGCGTCGGTCGTCGCGCCGCGGTACCAGTTCAGGGTCGCGGTCAGGGCGCCCGGTGCGGAAAGGCGCGCGATGTTGCGCTCGACGAATTCGACGGGAATGCGGTTGTCGTAAACCGCGCGCAACTGCGCCGCTTCGTCCCGGAGGAGGTAATTCTCCGCTTTGCCGACCGCGGCGCGGAAGAACCGGATGTAGCCGAGGTCGTGGAACTGGCCGTCGTCGGTCGCGGCCGCGTGCTGCAGGGCCGACGGGTGCGGCGTGGAGAGCACGGCGAGGGACCGCAGCCGGTGCGGATGGGTCGTCGCGAGCGTCCACGCCACCATGGCGCCCCAGTCGCGGGCGATGAGGTGGAACCGGTCGGCACCCTGGCTGTCGGCGAAGGCGAGGGCGTCCTCGACCAGGTGCTCGATGGTGTAGGCCCCGATGTCCGCCGGCCGCGCGCCCACCGCGTACCCGCGCTGGTCGACGGCCACCGCCCGGTAGCCGGCCTCGCCGAGGGCGTGCAGCTGCTCGGTCCAGGCGTCGGCGAACTCGGGCCAGCCGTGCAGCAGCAGGACGAATTCGCCGGACGCGGGACCGGCCGCGAGCGCGCTGTGGTGGTGGTCGCCGACGGCGATGTCCACTTCCTCGAGCGCACCGGGCGGCCCGGCTTCCGTCGGCGCGACGGCGAATTCCATGGCGCCCAGGCTAGATCGCCCGTGCCGGGTCGAACCATGGGAAGAAGGGCACTTTTGCCACACTTTTGCCCGCGCAGTGGCGTGGCTCACATAATTTTCGCTCATCTGAGCGAAAAGACGAAAACATATGAATACTATTCACAAAATCCGCCGCCGTGAGCCCATGTGCGCCGCGTCCGGCCTGGGAGGTCTGCCGCGGCTGCTCGTGAGTGTTTAGGGCGGTTAGAACCGCCCTAAACACTCACGAGCAGTAGTCCTGGGGCACGTGTGACAGCTGGTGCGGTCGCGTGTTCCGGAGGCCGCCGACGCCCGCACGACGCCCAGACAGGCCCTGGCGGCACGACGCCGCATGCTCCGCGCCGGGCCAGTGCGCCGCCCACCCTCGGCCGACCGCAGCTCAAGTCCGTGAAGGCCTCCTTGAGGGACTCAGAGTCCCTCAAGGAGGCCTTCACGGACCGGACCGGGAGCAGGAGGGGCCGGCTCAGGCGGGCAGGTCGACCAGGTCGGCCAAGCGGGCGCGGTGCCGGCCCGGGGTGCCGAGCGCGATCTCGTCCGCCTTGGCGCGCTTCAGGTAGAGGTGCGCCGGGTGTTCCCAGGTCATCCCGATGCCGCCGTGCAGCTGGATGGCCTCCTCGGTCGCCTTCACCGCGATCGGCGCGTTGCGGGCCTGGGCGACCGACACCGCGATCGGCACGTCGACGCCTGAAGCCAGCGCGTCGGCCGCGTTGCGGGCGGTCGCGCGGGCCAGCACCAGGTCGGTGTAGAGGTTCGCCAGCCGGTGCTTGAGCGACTGGAAGCCGCCGACCGGGCGGCCGAACTGGTACCGGCCCTTGAGGTAGCGCACCGTCTCGGTGAGCGCCCACTCGGCGATCCCGGTCTGCTCCGACGCCAGGATGCCCGCGCCGGCGAGCAGCGCCTGCTCCAACGCGGCCGCGGCCTGCTCACCCGAGGCCACCAGCGTCGCCGGCGCGTTCTCCAGCACGACGTCGGCTACGCGCCGCGTCAGGTCGAAGGACACCAGTTCCGTGATCGTCGCCGCCGACGCCTCGACGACGTACAGCGCGGGGCCGTCCGGGCCGGCGGCCGGGACGACCAGCAGGTCCGCCACCGACGCGTCGGCGACCGTGCCCACGCGGCCGGTCAGCGTCCCGCCGGACGCGGTCACCGACGACGGGAAACCCGCCCCCGGGGTCGTCGACAGCGGCACGGCCAGCGCGCCGATCGCCTCGCCCGCGGCCAGCCGGCCGACGAACTCACCGTCGTCGGTGTGCAGCAACGCCGTCGTCGCCAGCACGACGCTGCCCAGGAACGGCACCGGCGCCACGCTGCGGCCCAGCTCCTCGGCCACGACGGCGACCTCGCGGGCCGACGCGCCGTGCCCGCCGCGCTCTTCCGGCACCGCCAGCCCGGCGACCCCGAGGTCGGCGGCCAGGGTGCGCCACAGCTTCAGGTCGTACCCCTCGGCCGTCTCGACCCGCGCCAGCAGTGTGGCCGCGTCGGCCTTGGCCTTGAGCAGGTCCCGGACCGAAGCCCGGAGGTCTTCCTCGACCTCGGAATACAGCAGATCAGGCTGTGTCTGACTCATCGGGGCAGGTCCTTCCAAGCGACGTCCTTGTCGACGCGCGGCTCCGACGGGAGACCCAGCACGCGCTCGGCGATGATGTTGCGCAGCACCTCCGAGGTGCCACCCTCGATGGAGTTCCCCTTGGCGCGCAGGTAGCGGTACCCCGCCTCGCGGCCGGTGAAGTCGACGATCGCCGGGCGCCGGAACGACCAGTCGTCGTAGGCCAGGCCCTCTTCGCCGAGCAGCTCGACCTCCAGGCCGGTGAGCGCCTGGTTCAGCTCCGAGAACGCGACCTTCATGGCCGAGCCCTCGGGACCGGGCGCGCCGGCGGTGAGCTGCTGACGCAGCCGGGTGCCGGCCAGCCGCAGCGACTCCGCCTCGACCCAGCGCTGCACGAGCCGGTCCCGCAGCTCCGGCGTGCGCAGCTCGGGACGCTCGCGCCAGGTCTTGGCGACGATCCCGACCAGGCCGCCCTCGCGCGGCTGCACGTGCCCGCCGATCGCGACGCGCTCGTTCATCAGCGTCGTCTGCGCGACCTTCCAGCCTTCGCCGACGGCGCCGAGGCGCTGCGTGTCCGGGATGCGGACCTCGGTCAGGAACACCTCGTTGAACTCGGCCTCGCCGGTGATCTGGCGCAGCGGCCGGACCTCGACGCCCGGCGCGGTCATGTCGCACATGAAGTACGTCATGCCCTGGTGCTTCGGCACGTCCGGGTCGGTGCGGGTGACCAGGATCGCCCACTGCGACTCGTGCGCGCCCGACGTCCACACCTTCTGGCCGGTGACGATCCAGTCGTCGCCGTCGCGCACCGCGCGGGTGCCCAGCGCGGCCAGGTCGGAGCCGGCGCCCGGCTCGCTGAACAGCTGGCACCACACCTCGTCGCCGGTCCACAGTGGACGCAGGAAGCGCTCGCGCTGCTCCGGCGTGCCGAAGGCGAGGATCGTCGGCGCGGCCATGCCCAGGCCGATGCCGATCCGGCGCGGGTTGTTGTCCGGCGCGCCGGCGTCGGCGAAGAGGCCGTCCACAACGGACTGCAGTGCGCGGGGCGCGTCCTGCCCGCCGAGCCCGGCGGGGAAGTGGATCCAGGCGAGACCCGCGTCGTACCGGGCCCGCAGGAACTCCATCCGGTCCGTCGTCTTCGGGTCGTGCGCGGCCAGGAACTCGGTGACCTGGCCGGTCAGTTCTTCGGCGGTGACAGTCACTTCGCGCCCTCCGACAGGTACTTCTTCAGCTCACGGCGGGCCAGGGACCGCTTGTGGACCTCGTCCGGGCCGTCGGCCAGGCGCAGCGTGCGGTTGCCCGCCCACATCGCGGCCAGCGGGAAGTCCTGGCTGACGCCGCCGGCGCCGTGCACCTGCACGGCCTTGTCCAGGATCCACTCGACGGCCGACGGCGTCGAGATCTTGATCGCCTGGATCTCGGTGTGCGCGCCCTGGTTGCCGACGGTGTCCATCAGCCACGCGGTCTTGAGGACCAGCAGCCGCTGCTGCTCGATGCGCACCCGGGACTCGGCGATCCAGTCCTGCACGACACCCTGCTGCGCGATCGGCTTGCCGAACGCCTCACGCGAGATCGCGCGGCGGCACATCAGCTCCAGTGCGCGCTCGGCCATCCCGATGGCGCGCATGCAGTGGTGGATCCGGCCCGGCCCGAGCCGCGCCTGGGCGATCGCGAAGCCGTCACCCTCGCCGGCGATGAGGTTCTCGACCGGCACGCGGACGTCCTCGAAGAGCACCTCGGCGTGGCCGCCGTGGTCGCTGTCGTCGTAGCCGAACACGTGCATGCCGCGCTTGACCGTCAGGCCCGGGGCGTCGCGCGGGACCAGGATCATGCTCTGCTGCTTGTGCGGCGCGGCTTCGGTGTCGGTCTTGCCCATCACGATGAAGATCTTGCAGGCCGGGTTCATCGCGCCGGAGATGTACCACTTGCGGCCGTTGACGACGTACTCGTCGCCGTCGCGGCGGATGCTGGTCTCGATGTTGCGGGCGTCGGAGGAGGCGACGTCCGGCTCGGTCATCGCGAACGCGGAGCGGATCTCGCCGTTCAGCAACGGTTCCAGCCACTGCTTCTGCTGCTCGTCGTTGCCGAACATGGAGAGCACTTCCATGTTCCCGGTGTCGGGCGCGGCGCAGTTGACCGCGGTCGGGGCCAGCCGGATGCTGCGGCCGGTGATCTCGGCGAGCGGCGCGTACTGCAGGTTCGTCAGGCCCGCGCCGTGGTCGCCGGGGAGGAAGAAGTTCCACAGGCCGCGCTTGCGCGCCTCGGCCTTGAGCTCGTCCATGACCGGCGGGATGGCCCACGGGTCGTCGCGCTCGGCGAGCTGCCGCTCGAACACCGCCTCGGCCGGGTAGACGTGGGAATCCATGAACTCGAGGAGCTTCGCGCGCAGCTCCTCGGTTTTGGCGTCGAACGCGAAGTCCATTACTTCTCCTCTTTGAGAATCTCGTTGCCGTGCGAGATGAGCGGCGCGACCCCGGCTCCGACGCCTTCGAACCCGGCGCCGACCGTCTGGCCCTTGCTGTAGCGGTAGTAGATGCCTTCCAGGATCACGGCCAGCTTGAAGAAGGCGAAGCTGACGTACCAGTCGAGCTGCGAGACGTCGCGCCCCGAGCGTTCGGCGTAGCGGGCGACGACCTCGTCGGTGGCCGGGTAGCCCGGCGCCGAGCTGGCGTTCGACACGAACGGCAGCGACACCTTGTCCCGCTCGGCGTAGGCCACCAGCAGCGCGAGATCGGTCAGCGGGTCGCCCAGCGTCGACATCTCCCAGTCCAGCACGGCGGAGATCTTGTCGTCGCCGTCGACGAGGACGTTGTCGAGCCGGTAGTCGCCGTGGATGATCGACGGCTTCCCCGACGTCGGCACGGCTTCGGCGAGCCGGTCGTGCAGTTCCTCGATGCCGGGCAGGTCGCGGCTGCGGGACGCGTCGAGCTGCTTCTTCCACCGCCGCAGCTGCCGCTCCAGGAAACCTTCCGGGCGGCCGAAGTCGCCCAGCCCGGCTGCGGCCGGGTCCACCGCGTGCAGGTCGACGAGCGTGTCGACCAGCGCGTCGGCGATGGCCCGGGTGCGCCCGGCGCCGAGTGCGGCCAGCTCGTCCGCGGTCCGGTACGGCGTGCCCTCGACGAAGCTCATGACGTAGAAGTTCGCGCCGATGACGCCCGCGTCTTCGCACAGCAGGAGCGCCTCGGGCACCGGCACGGGGGTGTCGCGCAGCCCGGAGATCACCCGGAACTCGCGGGTCATGTCGTGCGCGGTGGGGAGCACGTGCCCGAGCGGCGGGCGGCGCACCACCCAGCGCGACCGGCCGTCGCCCACCACGTAGGTGAGGTTCGACCGGCCGCCTTCGACGACGTCCGCGGTCAGCTCCCCGGTGACGAGCCCGGGCCGGTGCGCGTCCAGGTGAGCCCGCAGTTTGCCCAGGTCGAGACCCGGCGGATCGGTGCTCATCCAGCCTCCTCAAGCTCTGACACCATCGAATGATACCGACTAGTCGGTATGTCCTGAAAAGTAGACCTGGTAAACCGTCACTTTCGTGGGGAAAGATGCGTTTGAGGGGCCTTGGACGCATCTTTCCCTATGAAAGTGACGTCGTCGTGACGGAGGGTCACGCGAGGAAGCGCGTCACCCATTCGGCGACGCACGCGGGCTTCGTCGCACCTTCGATCTCCACGGTCCACCGCGAGACCGCCTGCTTGCCGCCTTCGATGTCGGTGATCTCGACCAGCTCGGCCCCGGCGCGCACCTTCGAGCCGACCTTCACCGGCTGCGGGAAGCGGACCTTGTTGAGGCCGTAGTTGATGCCCATCTTGATGCCGTTGACCTTGTAGATCTTCGGCCCGAACGCCGACAGCAGCGAGAGCGTCAGGAAGCCGTGGGCGATGGTGCCGCCGAACGGGCCCGCGGCCGCCATCGCCTCGTCGACGTGGATCCACTGGTGGTCGTCGGTGGCCTCGGCGAACTGGTTCACCCGCTCCTGCGTGATCGTGTACCAGTCGCTGTAGCCGAGGTGTTCGCCGACCGCGGCGGCGAAGGCGTCGAGGTTCTCGAATTCGCGCATCCGCCTCAGTCCTTCGGTCCGCCGGCGACGTAGATGACCTGGCCCGAGATGAACCCGGCGCCGTCGCTCACCAGGAACGACGCCAGGTTGGCGATGTCGTCCGGGGTGCCGACGCGCTGCACCGGGATCTGCGACGCGGCGGCCGCCTTGAAGTCGTCGAACGACATGCCGACCCGCTCGGCCGTCGCCGCGGTCATGTCGGTGGCGATGAAGCCGGGGGCGATCGCGTTCGCCGTGACGTTGAACTTGCCCAGCTCGATCGCGAGGGTCTTGGTGAAGCCCTGCATGCCGGCCTTGGCCGCCGAGTAGTTGACCTGGCCGCGGTTGCCGAGCGCCGAGGTGCTGGACAGGTTGACGATCCGGCCCCACTTCTCGGCGGTCATGTGCTTCTGGACCGCGCGGGTCATCAGGAACGAGCCCTTGAGGTGGACGCCGAGCACGGAGTCCCAGTCCTGCTCGGTCATCTTGAAGATGAGGTTGTCGCGGGTGATGCCGGCGTTGTTGATCAACACGGTCGGCGCGCCGAGCTCCTCGGCCACCCGCGCGACGGCGGCGTCGACCTGCTCGGCGTCACTGACGTCCAGTGTCACGCCGACGGCCTTGCCACCCTGGGCGATGATCGCGTCGGCACCCTGCTTGACGCCGGCCTCGTCCAGGTCGAGCAGCCCGACGGCGAAGCCATCGGCGGCCAGCCGGGCGGCGACAGCGGCCCCGATGCCACGGCCGGCCCCGGTGACCACGGCGACACGGGAAGGGGAATCGGTCACGGAGGACCTCCTCGTCGTTGAGAAGCGGTTGGTTGCCGCTCGCGAGCCTACTAAGCAGTCGGTCAGGCTGACTACGCAAGAGGGCCGCCGTTTCGATGTCAACGTACGCAGATTTCCGGCCTACCGCCTGGTCGAACCTGCCCGGTGGCCTACGTCACACCCACCTGGGGCGCTTCCCAGGGCGCCGGCCGGGTGCGGCTCGCCCAGGCAGTGAGAGCGAAGGTGTCGAACAGCCGGATCCCGGTGTGCCTGGCGTAGCCGTGGGCGGCTTCGGTGAACGTCGAGGTGGTCGAAATGGCGACGACGCGTGCGTGGTGAACGGTGAAGCAGGTGCCGCCGAAGCGCTGCAGTTGCGGCTGGTGACCTTGTTCGTGGTGGCGTACCGCTTGGCCTGCAGCACGATCTTGACCCCATCCGGCGACCGGGCGGTCACGTCGGCGCCGAGATCGCCGGCTTTGCCGGTGACTTCGACGTCGGTGCACCCGTCGCGGGTGCAGAGCAACGCGAGCGCTTCTTCGAGCTCGCCGGGGCTCATCGCGTGGTAACGGTCGATTTCCCGAGTCTGCGCGATCTTCACCTGCCATGCCAGCTGTCTGAGGCGCCACCTCGCCGGCAACACGTATCCGAGGGCGCCGGCGATCCCGGCGCCCACTATCGCCGAGGCGACGGGATAGGCGGTGACGACGCGCTCGACTGCGGTCAGGGAGATGACGGCCGCGACGAGCACGGATCGTCGTCGGCGGGCTCTGGCCGTGACCTGTCGACGGGTCACGCGTGGCCTCTTCACCGTTCACGGCCGGAGGAGTTGTGGTGCGTCGGCGGGATGGCCAGCCCGAGCGCGCGCCGGTAGTGCAGGTCGCAGGGCCAGCACGTCCGGACGAGCTGCTCGGGCGCCGTCGTGAAGGAGACGCTGTCCGTCAGGCCGCAGAACATGTCGATTTCTTCGCCGGGAGCCGGCGCGGAAGAGAGGCTCGCGCGGTGTCGCCGGCCGTCGACAATGAGGTGGACCTTGTCCAGGTCGATGTGCATCCGGACGGTCATCGCGCCGATTCCTTCGGCTTCCCCAGATGCCGAGCCCGGCTTCCGGCAGAAAAGGCCGCCTACCTGGGCGTATGCCAGTTGTGGCAGGCATGCGGTGACGCGCTCGTCCGGACCCGGCCAGGCTGCTGCGCTTTGAACGACCGTTGATCGGGTGGACGGCTCGTCGTAGTGCGGAATACCGCTGCGACCTGCCTGTTTCCGCGCCGGCGGGCACGACGTTCCACGAGAAGACGGCATCACGGGGCGAACGCGGGGGCCGGTTGCCGGGACCGCCGGGAAGAGAGCGAACGCTGGGAGGCGGATCGCCCGAAAGAGCACGCCTGACTGCCCCGGTGTATCCCGTCGGTCGATGAGGAAAGGGGCACGTCAGGGACCGTCGATGGGATGAAGTTCACAGCTCCCCGGGGAGCTGTGAACGCTTCTGCCGGGGACGTGGTCACCCGATGCAGGCCGGCAGCTCGGCGATCCGCATAGGTCCGCTGTCGACGACGGCGGGATGGGCGGGTCCGGGGTGCCGGTGCCCGTCTTGGCGTGGGCGGAGCTGTTGACCGGCGCGGAGCCCTGCACCAGGATCAGCTTCAGCGCTTGCTCGGGGGGATGACGCATGTGGAGCTTCGCACTGCTGGGGCCACTCGAGGTGCGCCGCGAAGGCGTGGTCATTCCGTTGGCCGCCGCCAAGCACCGGGTCGTGCTGAGCGCGCTGGCCTTGCGTGCGGGGGAGACCGTGTCGGTCGAACGGCTGATCGGGGCTTTGTGGGACGAGGCCCCGCCGGGCGGGGCGCGCACGACCTGCCAAGCATACGTGATGCGGCTGCGGCAGGCGCTCGGTGACGCGAGCACGATCCAGACCGTTCCCGGCGGCTACGTACTCGACGTGCCGAAGGACCAAGTGGACCTCTTCCGGTTCGCGGACCTGATCGACCAGGCACGGCAGACGTCCGCGGCCCAACCCCGGTCGGCGCTGCTGCGCAGGGCGCTGGGGCTGTGGCGTGGGCCGGCGCTGGTGGACGCGCCGTCGGAACTGCTGCACCGCGACGAGGTGCCCACGCTCGTCGAACGCCGGCTGCTGGCGCTGGAGCAGCGCATCGAGGCCGACCTCGAGCTGGGTGCCCACGACGAACTGGTGGGTGAGCTGCGCGCGCTGACCGCGGAGCACCCCCTCCGGGAACGGTTCTGGGCGAGCCTCATGCTCTCGCTCTACCGCGCCGCCCGGCAGGCCGACGCACTGCAGGTGTACCGCGACCTCGACGTGCTGCTGGCCGAGTCACTGGGTCTGGGGCCCGGCGAAGAGGTCCGCACCCTGCACGACGCGATCCTGCGCAACGACCCTGCGCTCGACGCCGCGCCCGCGCCGGCCCCGCGAGTGGCGGCGACCACGACTCTGCCGCCGGACATCGGCGATTTCGTCGGCCGCGCGGACGAGATCGCCCTCGCGACCGAGTTGCTCACCGGCCGGAACGTGACGGCCGCGCCGATCGTGGTGCTGTCCGGGTCGCCGGGGGTCGGCAAGTCGGCGCTGGCCGTGCACCTGGCGCGGCGGCTGCGGTGGGAGTTCCCCGACGGCGTGTTGCACGTGAACCTGCACGGATACTCGACCAGCCCGCCGGCGACGGTCGGCCAGGCACTGGGTTACTTCCTGCGCGCGCTCGGCGTGTCCGCCGAACGGGTGCCGCTCGACCAGGACGAGCAGGAGCTGCTCTACCGCTCGCTGCTCACCGACAAACGGGTACTGGTGGTGCTCGACAACGCCGCCGATGCCGACCAGGTGCGCAGGCTGCTGCCCGCCGAAGCGCGGTGTTCGGTGCTGGTGACCAGCCGCAGCGAGCTGCGCGGGCTGACCGCGTTGCAAGGCGCGCGTCGGGTCGTGCTGGACGTGTTGTCCGAGCAGGAGTCCCGGACGCTCATCGCCGGCATCGCGGGCCACGCGATCGACCACGACCCGGTGGCCGGCGGCGAGCTGGCCGCATTGTGCGGTGGCCTGCCGCTCGCGCTGCGGATCGCGGCGGCCAACCTGTCCAGCCGGCCGCGGCCGAACGTCGCCGACTACGTGGCCGAGCTGCGCCAGGACGACCGGCTGGCGGCGCTGGCCGTCGACGGCGACGAGTCGGCGGCCGTGCGTGGGGCGTTCGTGCCCTCCTACCGCGCGCTCACGCCGGACTCCGCCCGATTGTTCCGGCTGCTCGGCCTCGTGCCCGGCACGGACTTCGCCGCGCCCACGGCGGCAGCGCTGCTGAGCGTTCCGTTCGGCACCGCCACCCGGCTGCTCGAACAGCTGGCCGCGGCGAGCCTGGTGCAGCAGTACGAGCCGCGTCGCTACCAGTTCCACGACCTGTTGCGGCTCTACGCGGTGACGACCTCGCAGGAGGAGGACGACGCGGTGGCCCGCACGCAGGCGTTGCGGCGGGTATACGAGTACTACCTGCGCACTGCGGACGCCGCCGCGGAGCTGCTGTACCCGACACTGGTCCGGTTTCCCCGGCCCGTGCCGGAGGTGCCACCGCTGGTGCCGCACCTCTCGGACCACGTGGACGCCGCGGCCTGGTTCGACGGGGAACGCGCGAACCTGGTCGCCGCGGTCCGGCAATCGGCCGGCGTCGCGCCCGAGTACACCTGGTACCTGGCCGACGCCGTCCGCGGTCACCTGCACTCGCGCCGGCTGGACGCCGACCTGCTCACCGTCACGACCACCGCGCTCGCCGCCGCCGAGAAGGCGGGGGAGCGGGGGGTGCAGCCGTGGTTGCGCAACAGCAAGGCCATGCTGTTCTGGAGCCGCGGTGACTACCGGGCCGCGATCGAGGACCTCGGCCGGGCACTGGCCGGGCACCGCGATACCGGCGACCGGATCGGCGAGACGGTGGCGCTGGGCAACCTCGGTGTGGTGCACCTGGAGAGGGGAGACCTGCCCACGGCGCTCACGCACTCCGCGCAGGCGCTCGCGGCGAGCCGTGAGCTGGGGCAGGAACGGCTGGAGGCCGCCGCACTGGTCAACCTCGGCACGATGCACCTGGAACGCGGCGAGCTCGACCAGGCGAACACCCACCTGACCGAGGCGCTCGCGCTGTGCGAACGGGCCGGTCTCGCTCACACGGGCGCGACCGCGCGCAACAACCTGGGCGGCGTGCGCCTGCGCCAGGGCCGTATCGACGAGGCGCTCACGCACCACCACGCCGCGTTGACCGTGTACCACCGGCTGCGAGCACGCCACGATGAAGCGGAGGTGCTGCAGAACCTCGGCGCGACCCACCGGGAGGCGGGCGACTACGCCGCGGCCAGCCGGTACTGCGAGCAGGCGCTGGAGCTGGCCGTGGAGACCGGCAACCTGCGTTACGAAGCCGACGCGCTCAACACGCTCGCCTCGGTCGAACACCGCACCGGTCACCAGGAGGCCGCGCTGGCCAAGCACACGTCTGCGCTGGCGATCAGCCGCAGCGCGGGCTACCGGCAGGGCGAGATCACGGCCTTGATCGGCCTCGGCCGCACCCTGCCGCCCGAGGACGGGCTCCACCACGTCGAGCAGGCGCTGGAGCTGGCCGGGTCGACGGGCTTCCGGCTGCGCGAGGCCCAGGCGCTGGCCGTGCTCGCGGCTGTCGAGCAGGCACTGGGCCTGGCCGAACGGGCCCGGCGGCACGACGCCGAGGCGACGGCGATGAAATCCGCCATGGGACTCGCGTCAACGCCGCGTCAACAGGACGTCACGACGGCTCAAGAGGATGTGCACACCCCAGTCCGGTGACGACAGGAACCGACACCATGCACAGCATCTCGCGCCGCAGCTTCCTCGCGGGCACCATGGCGACCGCACTGCTCGGCGCGGGCGCCGCCCGGGCAGCGTCCGCACAGGCCGACGTCCTCACGGCTGCCGGCGTGCCCGCGGACGGCCCGCTCGTCCGCGCGGCCATCGCCCGGCTGCTCGGCCGGGACGTGGACGGGCTCATCGGGCTCCGCCAGCTCGCTCCGCAGGCCGGCGAAGCCGACGCGTTCGAGGTCCGCGAGTTCGAGGGAAGGCCGATCTTCGCGGGCACCAGCGCGGTGGCGACCCTGTCGGCGTTCCACTGGTGGCTCAAGTACGTGGCCGGCCAGCACCTGTCGGCGAACGGCGACCGGATCGCGCTGCCCGCCACACTACCCACCCCGGCGGCGACCATCCGCCAGTCGACCGAGCTGACCGAACGCTACGCCTACAACTTCACCGTCTTCGGGTACACCACCCCGTTCTGGGGCTGGTCGGAGTGGGAACGGGAGATCGACCTCCTCGCGGCGGCCGGGACGAACCGGGCGCTCGCGCTGATCGGCCAGGAGATGGTCTGGTACGAGACCTTCCAGGACTTCGGCATGACCGAGTTGCAGGTGCGCCAGTGGATCTCGCAGCCGGCGATGCAACCGTGGCAGTGGTACGGCGAGACGACGGGCTACGACGACGGCGCGTCGTCGTTCAGCGGCCCGGTCAGCCTCGCCCTGCTGGAAAAGCGGGCCGAGCTGGGCCTGCGGATCGTCGGGCGGATGCGGGAGCTGGGCATCACCCCGGTGTTCCCGGCGTTCGCCGGGCACGTGCCGGACCAGGTGTTCGCCGACCTGCACCCGGACACCCACATCCCCGCCCAGGGCGACTACTCCGGCCACCCCCGGCCGTACTGGCTCGACACCACCGAGGCCCTCTACCCCGAGGTGGCACAACGGTTCTACGAGGCGCAGGCCGACCGGTTCGGTACCACGACGCACTACTCGAACGACCTGTTCCACGAGGTCGGCACGGATGACCTGCCCGCGATGCTGGACGGCGCGGACCTCGGCGAGGCGGCCAAGGCCGTGCAGGACGAGCTGGAGAAGGCCGTGCCGGGCGCGATCTGGCTGATGCAGGGCTGGCAGGACAACCCGCAGCTGGACGTGCTCAACGCGGTCGACGAGAACCGGGTCGTGGTGCTCGACCTCGATTCCGACGACAGCCGCAAGTGGGAGGCGACCGAGGCGTACTGGGGCGTGCCGTGGTGCTGGGGCACCATCCAGAACTT
Organism: Amycolatopsis sp. NBC_00355; assembly: GCF_036104975.1. Lineage (GTDB taxonomy): Bacteria > Actinomycetota > Actinomycetes > Mycobacteriales > Pseudonocardiaceae > Amycolatopsis. The sequence continues at coordinate 10,102,077 of NZ_CP107982.1, forward strand.
CGGCGGCAGGCTCGGCATGTTCGGCAACCTGACCGAACCGGGCCGGACGTTCCCGGCGGTGCGGACCTCGCCGGAGCGCAAACGGCTCGTCGGCAGCGCGATGGCGCTGGAGGGTACGCACCACAACCCGGTCGTCGCGGACCTGCTCAGCGAGATGACCTGGCGGCGCGGCGCGGTCGACCTGGAACCATGGATCCTCGGCTACGCCCGGCGCCGTTACGGTGCCGACGACCCGCACGCCACCGCGGCGTGGCGGATCCTGCTGCGCACCGCGTACTCGTTCGCCGCGACCGGGCACTCCGAGGGGGAAGGTCCCTTCGAGACGCCGTTCGCCGCGTGGCCGACGCTGAACCTGACCTCCGCCAGCAATTTCGGGCCGGACAACTGGCGCTACGATCCGGCCGAGTTCGCGCCGGTGCTCGGCGAGATCCTGGCCGTCGCACCCGCGTTGCGCACGTCGGCGACATACCGCTACGACCTGGTCGACGTGACCCGGCAGGTGCTCGCGAACCGCGGCCGGCTGCTGCTCGACCAGCTCCGCGAGGCCTACGAAGCCCGCGACCGCGCCGGCGTTTCGCGCCACTCGCAGCGGTTCCTGCGCGCGCTCGACCTGTCGTCGGAAATTCTCGCCACCGACCGCAACTGGCTGCTCGGTCCGTGGCTGGAGCAGGCGAAGTCGTGGGGCGCGGACGCCGAGGAGCGCGGCATCCTGGAGTGGCACGCGCGGTCGATCCTCACCATCTGGACCTCGAAGACCCTCGGGGCGACCGGGCTGCACGACTACGCGAACCGCGACTGGCACGGCTTGCTCGGCGGCTACTACCGGCCGAGGTGGCAGAAGTTCCTGGACGCGCTGCCCGGCACCATCACCTCGGGCAACGAGCCGAGCCTCGATGACGAGTGGGACCGGTTCGGTCTCGCCTGGACCCAGCAGACCGAGGCCCACGCCACCGAGCCCGTCGGCGACCCCTACACCGTTGCTTCCCGGATCGCGACCGAGCTCGCGGGCGACCCGGTCTGAAGTCCGCCCACCACCCCTCTTGGAGTTTCGTCATGCCCGGAATCAGTCGTCGCTCGATCCTGCGAGGCGGGCTGCTCGCCGCGACCGCCGTGGTCACCACCAGGCTCGCCGGCACGGCCACCGCGTCAGCCGCGTCCGCGAGCAAGTTCGCGGTGGCCTACAACGAACTCGACATCACGCCGCACGTGCCGGACTGGCCCAGTCTCTGGATGGGCGGCTACGGCTGGGACCCGCGCGGCGCCTCCGCATCGGACCCGGCTCCGGCACACCCGCTGCGCGCGCACTGCATCGCGATCCACGACAACGGCTCGGTCAACGTGCTGCTGCGGGTGGATGTGGTGAGCATCCCGCGTGACGTGCACCAGGAGCTGCGCAGGCAGGTGTGCGACGAACGGGGCCTGGTCGGCAGCTCGGACTTCATGATCGTGGCCAGCCACACGCACAACGGCCCGTTCATCGGCGACACCCACCCCGACCCGAAGGTGGTGCTGAACCTGAACGACGCCGACGTCGACGCCATCAACGGATCGACGTACGTGTTCATGGACCTGCTCACCGACCTGGTCGAGCGAACCGTGCGGGAGACACCCATCCCGGCGACCCTGCACTTCGCCGAAGGTTCGGCGGAGCTGGGCTACAACCGGGTCGGTCTCGACCAGGTGCTGACCGATGTCCCGGTCGTCGCCGTGCGCGACTTCCAGGACGGCGGCCTGCTCGCCGTGCTGTTCGGCTGCGCGACGCACCCCGTGTCGTGCGGGCGGGCGCCGTTCGAGTTCCATAGCGACTTCGTCGGCGTGGCCGCGGAGATCATCGAGCAGGAGCTCGGCGCCATGGCGTTGTTCTTCCAGGGCACCGCGGGCGATCAGAACCCGCTCCCGCTGCCGACCGGCGAACTCGGGCAGACGCTCGCCTCCGCCGTCATCGACACGGTCAACCAGGGCGACTTCACCGACGTGGCGGGTCCCATCACGACCGAGCTGACCGAGATCGCGCTGCCCTTCGCCGTCGACACCACCGACGACGGTGTCCGGGCCGAGCTGCGGGCCAGGTTCGAGTCCAGGTTGGACGGTCACCTCGGGCAGGCGGAGGTGCGGCACGCCCGGCTGATGATCGGGCAGCTCGACGCGGGCAGCCTGCCCGCGTCGATCCCGATGCCGTTGCAGTGCTGGCGGATGGGCGGGCTGACCGTCCTCGGACTGGCCCACGAGGTGGTCAGCGACTACCACGTGATGATCAACGCCCTCGCCCAGGACGCCGGCGTCGGCAACCTGTGGATCATGGGTTACGTCAACGAGACGCAGTGCTACGTGCCGTCCGACCGGATCCTGTGGGCGGGTGGTGACCTGCACGTCGGCTACGAGGCCGGCTGGAACGACGACCCCTGGATCGCCGGCTACGGCAGCGGCATGCTCTCCTACGGGTGGCCGTGCCCGCTGAACGCGTCGGCGCCCGGCAGCGACCCCGCATCCCCGGACAGCACCGAAGCGCTCGTGCTGGCCGCCTGCGAGGGTCTGCTCGGGTAGCGCCCCATGCACGTCTGCTTCGTGTGCAGCACCAACACCTGCCGTTCCGCCATGGCGGCGCTGGTCTTCCGGGAGCACCTGTCCCGCAGCGGGCTCGACGGCAGGGTTCGGGTCACCAGCGCGGGCACCGGGCTGTGGCAGGCGGGCGCACCCGTCGACCGCAGGGCCGCCGCCGTGCTGGCCGGCCGCGGCTACCCCACCGGGCACGTGGCCACCCCGCTGGGCAGCGACCACCTGAACGCGTCGCTGTTGCTGGCACTGGACTCCGGGCACGCGAGGACGTTGCGCGGACTGGTCGCCGACCTGAGCCGCGTGCGGCTGCTGCGCTCGTTCGACCCGGCGGCGAGGGACGACGTCGACGTGCCGGACCCGTACTACGGCGGGCCGAGAGAGTACGCCGAAGTTCTCCAGACGATCGAAACGGCCGTGCCCGCCCTGCTCGACTGGGTGTGTGCCAGGGTGCGTCACGAATAGAACCATTCCTCCGAAGGTCGCGAGCGGACTGTCCGCTCGCGACCTTTTTCTTTTCCGCGGGTGCTTTCCGGTGACGCGGCCCGTCGTCAGCGCGTCACGACGGCGTCAACGCCGCGGGGAAAGCTCACTTCCGACAGTGAGAGCCGTCAGCACGAGTGAAAGGGAGCTCCACCCGATGTCCAAGTTCCTGCGCATGATACTGGCATCAGCCGTCGGTGCCGGCCTGCTCGTGGCGCCTGCCCTGCCCGCCGCGGCGGCGACCGGTCAGGAGGACCGCATCGCTGTGCTGGAAGGCGACACGCTCTTCGTCAAGGAGGGCGGCCTCGACGCGGAGTGGCAACCCCAGGAGTCCGGCGTCGAGAAGTTCCAGCTCGACGGTGACCGGATCGCCGTGCTGAAGAAGGACGGGTCCCTGCTGGTCAAGGAAGGTGACCTCGGACCCGACTGGTACACCGTCGACCCCGACTCGGTCACCGACTTCCAGATCCGCGACGGGCGCATCGCGTTCACCGAGGGCAACGCCCTGTTTGCCGTCGACGGTGAGCTGAACGGCGAAATCGTGCCCCAGGCCGACAACGTGAAGAAGTTCCAGATCGAGGGCGACCGCATCGGGATCATCACCACCGACAACGTGTTGCAGGTCAAGGAAGGTGACCTCGGCCCGGACTGGGCCGTGATCAGCGCCACGAACGTCACGGACTTCCAGCTGGAGGACGACCGCATCGCCTACACCGAGGGCACCGAGCTCTGGGCCCAGGAAGGCGAGCTCGACGCCGAGTCGATCCTGCAGGAGATCGACGTCAAGAAGTTCGCGCTGAGCGGCGACCGGGTCGGCACGTTGCAGAGCAACGGCCTTCTCCAGGTCAAGGGCGGCGACCTGGAGCCCGGCTGGGCCGAGATCGCCGGCGGGGTCACCGACTTCAAGCTCGACGGCGACCGCATCGGTTACCTCGAAGGCACCGACCTGTGGGCCCAGGAGGGGGAACTGGACGCCGAGTCGTTCCGCCAGGAAGAAGGCGTTTCCGCCTTCGACCTCGTCGGCGACCGGGTCGCGGTGATCAAGAACGGTGAGCTGCTGGTCAAGGAGGGCGACCTCGAACCCGGCTGGTTCACCGCCGACGAGGACAGCGCGACCGCCGTGCAGTTGCTCGCCGCACCGCACCGAAGTGGTGGTGGGTCGATCGTGACGCTCGCCGACCTGACCGCCATCTACGGCTTCATCGCCGAAGAGGACATCGTCGAGGAGGGTCTCGACAGCCTCAACCAAGCCATGGCTGAAGGCGAGATCACCAACACGGCTCGCGTCGCGGCGTTCCTCGCCACCCTGCACAACGAGAGCGGTTTCCGTTACAACGCCGGGGAAGGCGGTCACTCCGAGCGCTACCGCGGGCGCGGCTTCATCCAGCTGACCAACGACTTCAACTACGGCCCCGCCGGCGCCTGGATCGGCTACGACCTGCTCGCCGACCCGGACGCCGCCGCCTCCCTCCAGTACAGCGCCACACTCGCCCGCTGGTACTGGACCGTCAACCGGGCCGACAGCAACAACGCCGCCGACAACCTGAACATGGGCCTCATCGACAGCTACATCGGCTACCAGTACGACACCCGCGAGGACGCCGAGCGCTGCTCCGACTTCCAGGCCGCGCTGCGCTACTTCAACGGTGGCGAGCTGCCCGACGGCCACATCAACTGCGTTCGTCCCTGATCCCGTCACTCTACAAAGGACTTCCGAGATGAAGAAGGTCTTCCGGCTGGCGCTCGCCGCCGCGGTCGGGCTCGGCACCACCGCCCTGAACCTCGCCGCCGCATCGCCGGCCTCCGCTGCCCCCGCGTGCGGGGTGTTCGCCGACGGGGCCGCCGCCGAGGCCGTGGCCGCCGTCGAGAGCGCTTGCGAACAGATCGGCGTCCCGTACTCCTGGGGCGGCGGCCACGGCGGCGCGCCCGGCCCGTCGTTCGGCCTGTGCGATCCCGGCAACAACGCCCCGAACGACTGCAACGTCCGCGGCCTCGACTGCTCCGGGTTCGTCCGCTACGCCTACGCGCTGGCCGTGGGCGAGGACATCATCAACGGCATCACCACCACCCAGTGGCAGTCGTCCAGAGTCGTCGACCGGTTCATGAGCTCCGAGGGCTACGACCCGCTGCTGCCGGGTGACTTGCTGCTGTACGGAACCGCTCCCGGCAACCTGCACCACATTTCGATGTACCTCGGTGACGGCTGGATCGTCGAGGCACCGAACTCCGGCGCGCTGGTCCGGGTTTCCGCCGCGTCCTCGCACGGGGACTACTACGGCGCGGTCCGCCTCTTCGAGGGCGGCACGTCGAGCGGTCCGGCGCCCGGCTCGCAGCGCGTCGCCTACACCGAGGGCGGCGAACTGTGGGCGAAGGACGGCGACCTCGACGCGTTGCCGGAATGGCAGGCGTCCGACGTGAAGAAGTACGTCATGGCGGGGGACCGCCTGGCGGTGCTGAAGAACGACGGTTCCCTGCTGGTCAAGGAAGGTGACCTCGGCCCCGACTGGTACACCGTCGACCCCGACTCGGTCACCGACTTCCAGCTCGACGGCGACCGGATCGCGTTCACCGAGGGCACCGACCTGTACGTGGTCGCGGGTGAGCTCGACGGCCCGATCGTGCACCAGGACGCGGTGGTGAAGGCATTCCAGATCGAGGGTGACCGCGTCGGCGTCCTGACCCCCGACGGCGAGCTGAAGGTCAAGGAAGGCGACCTCGATCCCGGCTGGACGACGATCGCGGGCGGCGGCGTCACGGACTTCCAGCTGCACGGCACCCGCATCGCCTACCGCGAGGGCACCGCGCTGTTCGCCCAGGAAGGCGAGCTCGACGCACCGTCGGTGGACCAAGAGGTCGACGCGACCGCCTACCAGCTCTCCGGCGACCGCCTCGCGGCGCTGACCGGGGCGGGCGAACTGATGGTGAAGGAAGGCGACCTCGATCCCGGCTGGTTCACGGTGGACACCGACTCGGTCACCGCGTTCCACCTCGACACCGACCGCATCGCCTTCGCCGAGGGCGGCGAGCTCTACGCCAAGGACGGCGACCTCGACGCGGACATCGTCCACCTGAGCGGCGACGTGACCGGCTTCCAGCTCGACGGCGACCGGATCGCCGTACTGCGGGGCGACGACCTCGAGGTGAAGGAAGGTGACCTCGATGCCGATTGGATCGCGGTGAACCCGGACTCGGTGACGAGCTTCCAGATCGGCGCCGACCTGAACCGTCCCATCACGGGCTGACTCTGCCGACACCGGTGGCCGGAGCGGGAGCGCACCGGCCACCGGCGTGCTGAAAGCCCCTGCCCAAGCGGTCGATCGCGACGTGGTTCGAACGAGCGCGTGCGCTTCAGACCGCGCCGCGGTAGCGATGAGCTGGACCTGCGTCGCCGCCGTCTTGAGGAGTCGATCGCCGCGTCCTGAAGACGACTTCGCGGTCGGCGGTCGGCACGAGGCCAGGCGTCGTCTCGGCCGGGGTGGCGCGTAGTTGTCATCGTTGCCTCGCCTCGTCGGTGACGGCGTGGACGATCGCTTCCTCGGGTGCCTTCAGCAGCGAAGCGGTGGCCTCTGCCAACTGACGGCCTGATTTCTGCCCATCCTGCTGGCACGCTGAACGGAACGCGAAGCTGCTGCGGGAGATCTTCGACCAGCTGGCCGCGGGGAAAGCGCGGGCGCTGACCGACGCGATGGCCGACGACTTCCGCTGGATCTTCCCCGGCCACTGGTCGTGGTCCGGTACCTGGGAGCCGGCGTACGCGGCCGCGACGGCGTAGCCGAATGAGCGCTCGACCCAGGTCAACGTCGTGTATCGCAGCCAGTGCGACGTAACTCCTAGCGTTCTGGCCCACGGCAGAACCCGCCAGATCCGGTGCCAGAACGTCTGATAGTCGTGGTAGCGGAGCGCAACGCCGTTGCGCGGGCGCAGTACCTGGTCGTCCGGGGCGTGACTGGCAACGCGGGAGCCGACGTGCTCGAACAGCGCGTTGATCAGAGTCGGCGAGACGGGTTGACGGCGGTTCTTGCCACCTTTCTCCCGCAGCAGAACGGTGCAGGTGCCGCCGAAGCGCTACAGTTGCGGGCTGGTGACCTTGTTCGTGGTGGTGTATCGCTTGGCCTGCAGCACGATCTTGGCCCCGTCCGGCGACCGGGCGGTGCACCCGTCGCGGGTGTAGAGCAACGCGAGCGCTTCTTCGAACTCGCGTCACGCTGCCGCTGGGCGTGTGACGGCAGAAAGGCCGCCTGCTTAAGCGTATGTCGGTTGTTACGGTTGTGACGCCGTCACGCGAATACCTGTGTCGAACCGAAACGACGTACTCAAGACCCTGTTCGGGCGTCCCGTGGACAGCCTGTGGGGCCGCGGCTGTTCGACTACGTCACGCAAGTGCGGCGTCACGGCGAGTCGCAGGTGGTCGAGGTGCGGATTGCTGACTGTGCGTGATCGAGGTAGCACGGGCGAGGTAGCGATCCGTAACTCCGTCGTGACTCAGGCCCTTTCACGTGCACGGACTGCGATGTACCATCGGTTCGATCACGCCGACGGATCAAGGCCGGACGGCACAGTCGCCCTGGACGGTGTGCCCGTCCACTCCGAGAGTGCCGAGGGGTCAGGCCATGGGGTCGGTAGGAGTCGGCCGCGCGCTGCGCGGTTTTCTGGTCGTTGTCGTGCTGCTTGCCGGCAGTGTGGGCACCGCGGGGGCGGTGACCGCGCCCGCCGATGGCCAGCCGGCCAAGGACAAGGAGCGCACCTCGCTCGCCGACGTCGCCAAGACGCCGGAGCCGCAGGTGCCCGACAAGTCGTGGCAGGTCGACGGGAACGGGACGTTCACCGACTCGATCGCGATCCGGGTCCCGGCCTTCCACGACATCACCCCGCAGTTCTCGCTGGCCTACGATTCGTCCGCCCTCAACGGGCTGGCCGGGGTCGGCTGGACGCTGAGCGGCCTCAGCGAGATCGAACGGGCCGGCACCGGCAAGGGTGCCCCCCGCTACGACGGCTCGGACGTCTACCTCGCGGACGGCGAGGAGCTCGTGCCCTGCGTCGCCGGCAGCGTGAGCCCGAGCTGCACCTCCGGTGGCACGCACTCGACCAAGAACGAGTCCTTCCGGAAGTTCGCGCTGACCGGAACCGGGGCCGCCAGCCGGTGGACCCTGACCGCGAAGGACGGCGTCAAGCGCGTCTACGCGCCGGTGCTGTCGGCCGGGACCGATCTCGTCTACCGGTGGGGCCTGAGCCAGGTCATCGACACGAAGGGCAACACGGTCACCTACAACTGGGCGGCCAACTTGTTCGCGTGCTGCTGGGAATACCTCGATTCGGTCACCTACAACGGGACCACGATCAAGTTCACCTACGAGCAGCGCACCGACACCGACCTGCGGGCGATGGGCAACGGCGGCATCCGGACCGTCCAGGGCCGCATCAAGACCATCGACGTGGGCGTGAGCGGCAGCCGGGTTCGCGCGTACAAGCTGACCTACGCCACCAGTGACGCGACGGGACGGTCACTCCTGTCGGCCGTGCAGCAGTTCGGCACCGACGCCGTCCTGGACGCCGCCGGCACCGTCACCGGCGGCACCGCGATGCCACCCGTGACGGCGACCTACCAGGCCGGCGCGCCCGCGTTCGTCTCCGGCAACAACAACCCGGCGTTCACCGGCAACAACAACACCGCCAAAGACTTCCCGATGGACATCAACGGCGACGGCAAGACCGACATGCTGGAGCTGTGGCCGAACTTCGGGACCTACCAACGCAAGACGTGGCTGTCCAACGGCACCGACTTCACGCTCGCGTCGGCGGAGGGCGCGACGTCGCTCAACGAGAACGCGCGCTACCTGCCCGGTGACTTCACCGGTGACGGGAAGTCCGACCTGCTGGAGTTCTCCCCCTCCGGCCTGGGTCTGGCGCGGCAGCTGTGGGTGTCCACCGGCACCGGCTTCACGGCGGGTTCGACCGGCGCGGCCCAGGGCCGCAACGACGCGAACGCGCGCTTCCTCCCGATGGACGTCAACGGCGACGGCAAGACCGACGTCCTGGAACTGTATTCCTGCGGCATCTTCCCGGTGAACTACTGCCGCGCGACGTGGCTTTCGGACGGCACCACCTTCACCCTCGCCTCCAACGACGCCGGCATCGCCTACGACGCGAATCGGCAGTTCGAGCCCGCCGACGTCAACGGCGACGGCAAGACCGACTTCGTCGAACTGTCGCCCGCGCTCTTCGGCGCCGGCAACCGGCACATCTGGCTGTCCACCGGAACCGGCTTCGTCTCCGGGGCGGCCGACTCCGGCATCTCCTGGAGCGCGCCGAACGCGGAAGGCGCCGGCAGCCGGTTCCTGATGATGGACGTCAACGACGACGACAAAGTCGACATGGTCGAGCTCTACCCGCTGTTCGGCACGTACACCCGCCGGACGTGGCTCTCCACCGGCTACAGCTACAAACTGGGCGCCACCGACACGAGCATGGCCTACGCCGAGACATCCAAGCAGCTCGTGATGGACGTCAACGGCGACCACCGGATGGACATGGTCGCCCTCTCCCCGGGATTCCTGGGGGCGTCGACGAAACGCGACATCTGGCTGTCCACCGGCTCCGGCTTCACGCCCGGCGCGAGCGACCCGACGATGGGCACCTACTCCTGCAGCAAGGGCACCTGCACCAGCGACTTCCTCGAAATGGACGTCAACGGCGACATGCGCACGGAGATGGTGGAGCTCTACAACACCAACTTCGGCCTCAACAAGGGGCGCCACATCTGGAACATGGGTGGTGCGGCGACCGACGTGCTGACCTCCCGCACCAACGAGTGGGGCGACAAGACGTCGGTGAGCTACAAGCCGTCGTCGGCGTGGGTGAACACGAACAACCCGCCGCTGACCCAGACGGTGTCCGCCGTGACCGACGACGCCGGCCCGGGTGGCGCCGCGACCACGAACTACAGCTACTCCGGCGGTGCGTACCACCACCCGGAGCGCACGTTCCTCGGGTTCCGCACGCAGCGGGAGACCAAGCCGTGCAACGCGGGCGAGACGCAGTGCCCGTACGTCGACACGACGTTCCGCCAGGACCTCGCCGCGATCGGCCAGCCGGAGCGCGCCGAGAACCACGGCGGCGACGGCGCGCTGCTGAGCTCGACGGCCACCGACTACGTCACCAACGGCACGACCGTGCCGAGGACGGCGCTGTCGACCGGCACGATGGAGACCGCGTACACCGGCAAGAGCGCGGTGTGCCCCGGAACGGATTGCAAGCGCACCTACACGAGCCGTGCGTACAACGCCTACGGCGAAGTGGTGACCCAGATCGAGAACGGCGACAACGAGCAGGCGGGCGACGAGCGCACGACGGTGACCACGTTCGTGCCCAACACGGCCGCCTACATCGTGGACAAGCCGGCCGCGGTGAAGGTCGTGGCCGGTGTCGGCGCCGGGGGTACGAAGCTCAGCGAGACCCGCACCGGGTACGACGGCGCGGCGTGGGACCAGGCTCCCGCGGCCGGTTACGCGACGTCGTCGGCCCAGTGGCTTTCGACCCGGGACGCGTTCGTCGGGACCGGCAAGGAGTACGACGCGTGGGGCAACCTCACCGCCGAGATCGACGCGCTCGGCGGGCGCACCACACTCGGCTACGACCCGACGTACCACAGCTTCCAGACCTCGGAGACCAACGCGCTGTCCCAGACGGTCGACGCGACGTGGGATCCCGTCTGCGGCACGCCGACCCGGGTGAACGACCTCAACCAGCAGGCGACCACGGTCACCTACGACCCGCTGTGCCGGGCGGCCGAAACCACCCAGCCCGGCGGCAAGTTCGAACGCCACAAGTGGGTGGACGTCGGCGATCCGGCCAAGCAGTACGAGCAGGTCGAGAAGCCGGCCGCGGACGGGACGGGCACCCCGCAGTGGAGCCGCCGCTACGTGGACGGCCTGCAGCGCCCGTACCGCACCGCGGCCAAGGGCCCGGACGCGGCGACCGGGGACATCTACGTCGACTCGGCGTACAACGCCCGCGGTCAGGTCGCGTCGAAGACCGCGCCCTACTACTGGGTGGCGGGCACCGCGCAGCCGGTGACGTACCCGACGCTCACCGCCTACGACGGGCTCGACCGGGTGGTCAAGACCACGCTGCCGGGTGGCGCGGTCCAGACCAAGAGCTACGGCCCGTGGTCGACCACCAGCACCGACGAGAACGGCCACGCCGCGACCGACCGCCTGGACGCCTACGGCAAGCGCGCCGAGCGCCAGGAGACGGTCGGCGGCAAGGCCGTGACCGCGCGGTACGACTACGACCTGCGGGGCAACCTCGCGAAGTCCACCGACCCGTCCGGGGCCGTCATCACCTACACCACCGACTCGTTCGGACGGCAGACGAAGGTGGCGGACCCGGACAAGGGCGTCACCGCCTACGAGTGGGACGACGCCGGCCGCGCGGTCGCGCAGACCGACGCGAACAACCAGCGCACGACGTTCACCAACGACAAGCTGGGGCGCAAGACCGGCAAGACGACCAACGCGGGCACCGCGTCCGCCGCGACGGTGTCCTGGACCTACGACCAGGTCCGCGCCGGCTACGCCAACGTCGGCAAGGTCACCGCGAACACGGACGCGGCCGGCACCCGGACGTTCGACTACGACGCCCTCGGCCATACCGTCAAGACCGTGCGGACCGTGGGCGGCACGAGCTACGAGTTCCGGTACGGCTTCGACGCGGGCGACCGCAAGCTGTGGACCACCTACCCCGACGGGGACACCCAGGGCACCGCGGCGGCGCCGTTGCGCTACGACAGCGCGGGCCGGCTCACGGCGATCCCCGGCTACGTCACCTCGGCGACCTACAACGCCGACGGCAAGGTGACCCGGATCGCCAACGCCAACGGCACCACGACCACCCGCCCGCACGACGCGGAACGCGGCCGGCTCACCGGCATCGAGACGAAGTCGGGCGCGAACGTCGTGCAGGACAACAAGTTCACCCGCGACGCGAGCGGCAACATCACGAAGGTCACCAGCCCGTTCCCCGACGAGAGCTGGAGCTACACCTACGACGACGGCGGCCGGCTCACCAGCGCGACCGACGACGCCGGCCCGGCGAACAACCAGTCCCTCACCTACGACGCGGCCGGCAACATCGCCTCGAACTCCCGGACCGGCGCCTACGCCTACGACCCGGCGCACCCGCACGCGGTGAGCACCGCCGGGGGGAACGCCTACACCTACGACGCGGCGGGCAACATGACCTCCGGCGCCGGCCGCACCCTCACCTGGAACGGTGACGGGCTGCTCGCTTCGGTCGTCAAGGGCGGTGTCACGTCGACGTTCACCTACGACGCCGACGACACCCGGCTCCAGCAGGTCGAGGGCGGGGTCACCCGCCGCTACCTCGGCGTCGACTACGAGGTGAACGTCACCGCCGGCACGACCACCAAGTACGTCTCGATCGAGGGCACGCCGGTGGCCCGGGTCGACGGCGGGACGAAGTACTGGGTGCACACCGACATCCAGGGCTCGGTGCAGGCCGAGACCGACGCCGCGGGGGTGGAGGTCCACCGCAAGAAGTACCGGCCCTTCGGCGAGGTCCTGTCGGCCGGCGGGTCGCTGCCCTTCGAGTCGCGCGGCTTCATCGCCGAACGCCAGGACTCGACCGGGCTGGTGTACCTCAACGCCCGCTACTACGACCCGCAGCTCGGCCGGTTCATCTCGCCCGACCCCACCATCGACGGCGAAGACACCATCGGCCTCAACCGGTACGCCTACGCCGCGAACGACCCGGTGAACCAGGTCGACCGCACGGGCCTCTCCTGCCAGAAGGCGGACGGCAACAAGTGCGACCCCGAGAACGAACCCAAGATCACCCGGTCGGAGATCATCGCCCGGGCGCAGTACTGGGTCGACCACAAGCCCGGGCCGTACTACGACCCGGACAACTTCGCCCCCGGTGACAACGGTTTCTCACCCGGACCGGGTGACGGACGCGTCTACCGCCGCGACTGCTCCGGGTACGTCTCGATGGCCTTCCACCTCAGCTGGAGCGCGAGCACGTACACCCTGCCCTACTACGGAGAGAAGATCGACCGCTCCCAGCTCCAGGCCGGGGACATCCTGAACTCGACCACCGAACACGTCCTGCTCTTCCACAAGTGGCTCGACGACAAGGGGAACTTCGAGTACTACTCGTTCGGCGCGACCCCGGTGAAGCGCGCCACGGCCAACATCAACGACCCCACCCTCGACAGCCACGCGAACGACAACTACCAGGCGTACCGCTACGTCAACGTCGTCGACGACCCCCCGCCGGCGCCCGGCGTCATCGGGAATTCCGTCGGCCGTTCGCCGTTCTCCTGACGGCCCGCGCCCGCGTAGCGCGAACGCGGTCTTGGTGATCGACTCGGTTCTTGATCCAGGTCGAGTCGATCGCCATTCAGCGCTGTCGCGACTAGTGAATCAGCCCGGCCAGAGCGAACCGGCGAGCCACGCCGGTGGCGACCAGTCCTGACCTCGGCCGGTGAACGTCGTGATCGGGGCCGGCGTGGTGGAAACGACACAGCGACCGGTGGGGCTTCGACGTCGACGGCACCGAAGAACGCAGTCAGGTGACGCGGGAGTCGCGCCGGAACTGTGCCGGCGGTGTGTTCAGTTCCCGGCGGAACGCGCGGCTGAAGGCCGCGACCGACGTGTATCCGCTTTCGGCGGCTATGTGCTCGACGGTGTCGTCGCTGTCGCGGAGACGGCGTGCCGCGAGGTGCATCCGCCAGCGGGTGAGGTAGGTGGCGGGACCGTCGCCGGTCGCTGCTTCGAACCGCCGATTGAGCGTCGTGCGCGACACGGCCGCTTCCTTCGCGAGCGTGGCGGCGGTCCAGGCGTGGGACGGGTCGCGGTGAATCGCTGCCACAGCGGAGACGACGGCGGGGTCGCGGAGCGTGCGCCACAGGCTTGATTCGCAGTCCGTCTCGCCGTTCGCCCAGGAGCGCAGCGCGCAGGCCAGGAGCACGTCGACGAGCCGATCGATGATGACCCGTGAACCCGCGCCGGGCTCGGTCAGCTCCAGGTCGAGCAGGTGCATGGTCGTCACCGTGCGCGCGTCGGTGGCTTCGGCGCGAATGTGGATCACCCCAGGGAGCTGCTGAAGCCACGGCAGCGGCGCGATCATGTCGCGGGAATAGGACGCGGCGACCAGCTGGACGGTGGCGTCGCCGGTGCCGAGCCTCATGAAGTCACCGCTGTGCTGCGCCTCGGCGACGGCCCGGCCATCGCAGATCGCGGCCTCGGCGGACGGGGAGGAGGCGATGACGTGCGCGATACCGGAGGTGAGCAGCAGGACATCACCCGCGGCGAACGGACGTAGGCCGTCTTCCCGGGTGAGGAGAACTCCTTCCCCGGAGACGACCCCGTAGAGCGCGGCGTCCGTCCACTCGGGTCGCATCATGCCCCAGTCGCCGCCCGCGACGATGCGCAGTCCCGAGCTTGCCGTGATGCCGGCCGCGGCGAGCACTTCGGACAGGACGTCCATGCTCCCCACCCTAGAGCGGATGGGTCAAACGGACAAGTTTGCGCTCCATTGTGTCATTGTTCGGCCCAGATCTGCTGTCTAGGCTCGTGGTAGCAGGTTTCACGGCCAACTGGCGAAAGGCACAACGAATGAGTGACACTGACGTGGCTGAAGGTCCGCTACCGGTCGGCATCGCGACCTCGACCGGCCCGGTCGCCCTGGTCGGTCAAGCCCGGATCCTCCCGGGGAAGGAAGCCGAGTTCGAAAGGCTGGTCCGCTCGATCCTGCCGAAGATCCGGCAGGAGGACGGGAACGTCCACTACACGGTCAACCGCTCGCACGAGGACGCCTCGACCTATCTCATCTACGAGGAGTGGGAGAACGGAGCTTCGGTCGTGAAGCACGTTCAGCAGCCGTTCATGGCCGAGTACTTCGGGCAGGTCCCCGGTCTCGTGGCGCCCGGCGCCGACGCGCCCGGATGGAGCTCGCCCCTCTGAACGTGCCCTTGCCGGCCCGGGCCGCGGTCCGCCCGGGCCACCGGTGAGGCCGGGCGCGGGGTGCGGGTGCAGTTCGAAGCTGAGGTCAGCCTCAGACGGCGTACGGCCCCTCGCCTCGGCCAGGGCCGTGACAGCCGCTGCCGTCAGGGCGGTCAGGTTCAGAACCGCCATCACCGAGTCCTCCCGGGCGGCATCGGTGATGTTGTAGGCATCCGCGTCCTCATGGCAAGGCAGATAGCTGCGCCTTCGCCCGCGGCGCGGGGCTGCCCGCTTCCTTCGTCCGTTGCTCGGCACTCGGCCCGTATCCGTACGTGCCGCTGATCGCGCGTTGCCGAGCTAGTGACGAAGAGTGGATGACCTCACTTCGCGGGGAGGGGCCCAAAAACTGCACCCGCCCATCCGCATACGGCCGGCGAGCGCGAGCATGACGGAGCGCTCGTCGGCCGATACCGGCTGATCGTCCTCGCACGGCAAATCAGCGAGGGGTTCGAGGGCGAGTCCGAGTTCGCTGGCGTCGACGAACTCGCTAACCTGACTCCGGTGGGCGCCGGAGAGCTCAGCACGCGCTCATCTCACGGCCTGCGGCAGGATCGCCCTGGCCGCGTCGAGCAAGTCGATCTCAGCGGTACGGACCTGCGGAGCAGAGTTCAGGTCCACCATGTCCTGCCAGTAGTAGGCCAGATACGCGAAGCGGTACTCATTCCCGGTCATCCACTCCTCGCCGGGCACGCTCTTGCGCGCGAGCCCGGCGACCGTGAGCCTGCCCTGGACCAGCTCCTCGGCCAGTCCAGCCAACCGCCACCGAACCGCCTCCCGCCGACCGGGGCCCGTAATACCCAGCTCGGCCAATGCATCCCGGTAGAGATCCTCGATCTCCGTCGTGGCCGATCCCTTACCGAGTCCCGCCAGCTCTCGCAACGCCGGTGAATCAACACCCCGCACCAACGCCTCCGCCGCGGCCATGGGCAGGTCTTCCGGGTACAGCATTCCCGCAGCGTGACGCCACGCCACGTCACTGAGAATGTCCATACCCTCACCTTGCCCAAGCAAGCCCAGTCTCGCACCCCATTTCGCTGTCCTTCCCACCCTGCAGACGGGCGCCAAAGCGGAATCGGTTCGGCGTACCGAAATCACGCATCCGACGATCATCCGGCTGCCAGGCGGGGCGATATCGCACTCGAGGAGCAGACTCCTACGCAGATCCAGGCAGGTCCGTTCGGCGTCCGCAGCGCCGTGGGTACCGACTCGGCGCTCCCGACCGTGGTCTGCTCAGCCCGTCGTCGTGTGTTGCTGGGCGCGCGTGGAAATTGGCATGCGTCAGGACGGAGCCGGTGGGCACAATGGCGGTATGAACGCCAAGCCACCGACGACGCAAGGGCGTTTTGCCGATCCGGGTGTGTCGCTGTACGTCTTGGCGGAAAGCGCCGTCCAGGTGGTGTGTCCGGCATGCCGGGGTCGCGCTGAGGTGGCGCCGTGGCTTGATGGGCAACCGCGTAGCCCCTACTCGATCAGATGGCCTCGCCGGCTGGTGTGCCGCGCTTGTGGCCACGTCAAGAACTGGCCTGGTGAGGCCAAGCACACGATCTCGTGCTGGGGCGGCCCGGTTGATCCGTATTTCCGTCAACCGCTGTGGCTGCGCGCGGATTGCTGCGGAAGCCAGACCCTGTGGGCGTTCAACGAACGCCACCTGGACATCTTGGAGGGATACGTCAGTGCCCGGCTCCGCGAACGCGGCGAGCGTCCCGGGATGACCATGCTGGCCCGGCTCCCGGCATGGCTCAAGTCGGCTAAGCATCGCCCCGAGATCATGCGAGTCATCGGCCGGCTGCGAGCATCCTTCCCACAGTGAACAGATCGAAGAACTCTGATCAGTCGGTGAACTGCTCGACGCGTGCGCCTGATCTCGCGATGAGTGGCGCCGGCGGGTAGCCCGGTCGGCGGCCCCGAGCGCGCAAGCAGGTCGATGATCTGCCCGATGTCGTGTGCGACGCAATTCCGTTCGGCGGCGGGCCGGTCCTGCTACGCTCGTCCACGATGACTACCTACTCCAGCAGATCGGGGGTTCCGTTCGCCAAAGGTGAGTGCTGATGCACCCTTTGACCGCGAATGAGAACTTCCGCCTCCGTTTCTGGGCGCGCGTGCGCGAGTTCGCCGTGCCGCCGTCGATGATCGAGTCGGCCACCGCCCGCCGGATGGTGGGCGACTGGGCCGGGGCCTGCGCCGCCGCGCGTGTCGATGTGGATCTGAACCCGCGGGCCGTGGGTCGCGCCCATGGCGCCGAGCTGGCGGCACAGGTCCGCGCCGATCTGCGTCACCTGGCTCCTGACCTGCTTCGCTGGCACTTCCCGAGGATCAGCCCGGACGGCTTGGTGCGGCCGGGCCTCACCGTGTCCCTGGCCCGGTACCGTTCGACGGCCGACACCGGCGGCGCGATACACCTCGTGGCGCGCACGCCGCCGGCGTGGGCGAGTGCCGGTCAGCGGATCAGCCTCGCGCTGTGGACGCCGTCCGAGCGCGACGCGGGTCTTCATCCGCATCCCCGTCCCGACCGCCGTTATCGCTTCGACCTGCACCGCCACCTGTGGGACGCGCGCCGGACCGGTGAACTGCGGGAGCGGTCCGGGCACGGGGCGGGCGCCTGCGCCGTGGACCGGTGGATCGCCGAGGCGGCGCTGCTGCTGCACGCGGACAGGTGCGCGGACGATGTCGTCGCCGTGCGGCTCACCGGCCGATACCGGGTGCTGTTGCACCTGGGCCCGCCGGGTGCGGCTGCCGACGGCCGTGTGGTGCCGCTCCTGCCCGACGCCGCGACCTGGGTCCCACCCGACCTGCGGTTGCTCCACAACGGACTGATCGACGCCGGTCGGTTGCACCCGCTCGTCGCCTCGGCCCTCCGGCCCGGCCACCGGCCGGCCGGTGCGGCACGGACTCCGGCCGGCTCGCCGCATTCGCGCTTCGTCAAGTGTCGTGGGGCCACGCACCGGATCGCCGTGGTGGACGGGGTCCTCGTCCCGCTGGACCACGATCCCGACGAGATCCGCCGCGAAGAGCTGCTGGGCGCGCTGGGCGGTACCGAGCTGCCGTGCCTGCGCGCCATCGACGAGGCACACCGGCACCCGGAAAGCCTGGTGGACGTCCGAGCCCGGCTGGACCACGGTGACAACGCCGGTGCCCTCTCCGCCGTCGAAGGTCTGCTCGGACCGGACGTGCTCCTGCGCAGCGGCGGTTTGCGCGACGAACTCGAGACGGCCGTGCGCCGGCAGGTGCTCCACGGGCTGTACCGGGCCGGGCTGGCCGGATCCGGTCCGGTTCCATCCACAAAGGACAAGATTATGCGTGCTGTCCGGACCCGGCCGCGCCACGCGACCCGTCCCTGACCTCGTATCTCTCCGCTCGCCTGGCCGGCACACGGCCACGATCCGCAAAAGGTGATTACAACTGTCTACTTCCATGGATGTTTCTTCCGAAGCGGCTCACCTCCGGACGCTCGACATCGCCGCCGATCTGCTTGCCCTGCTGCACGACACGACAACCGAACCGCGCGCCGATACCCAGCTGGAAGCCTTGACGCTGGCCGTGTCCGCTGATCTGCCGGTGCTGCTGTGGGGCGAGCCGGGCATCGGCAAGACCGCCGCGCTGAACCAGCTCGCGGAGGCTCTCGACCTGCCCCTGACCACGGTGATCGCGAGCGTGCACGAGCCGTCCGACTTCTCCGGGCTGCCCGTGGTCGGCGACGATCCCGCGACACAGGGGGTGCCGATGGCCCCGCCGGAGTGGGCCGTGCGCCTGGCCCGCGCCGGGCGCGGTCTCCTGTTCCTGGACGAGCTGTCCACCGCGCCGCCCGCCGTCCAGGCCGCGCTGTTGCGCGTCGTGCTTGAGCGACAGGTCGGTGCCTTGCGGCTGCCGCCGGGTATCCGGATCGTCGCCGCCGCGAATCCGCGTTCCTCCGCGGCCGACGGGTGGGAGCTGAGCCCGCCGCTGGCCAACCGGTTCGTCCACCTGCAGTGGACCTATGACCACGACGTCGTGCTCCGCGGGCTGGGCGGGACGTGGCCGAAGGCGGAGCTGCCACGGCTGGACCGGGAGCGGCTGCCCGACGCCGTGGGCTTCGCCCGCCGTGCGGTCTGCGGCCTTCTCGCCGCCCGGCCCGCACTCGTTCACCAGCTGCCGAAGAACGAAGCACGGCGCGGCGGTCCGTGGCCGTCCCCGCGCAGCTGGGAGATGGCGCTGCGCCTGATCGCGTTCGCCACCGCGTCGGACGTCTCCCGGGACGTGTTGTCCATGCTGGTGCGGGGCACCGTCGGTGACGGTCCGGGTCTGGAGCTGCTGGCCGGCCTGGACCGGATGGATCTGCCGGACCCCGAGACACTGCTCGCGGACCCGGAAGGGGCGGTGCTGCCCGAGCGTGGCGACCTGCGGCAGACGGTGCTCGACGGCGTGGTCGCGGCGGTGCGCCAGCGGCCGGAGCGGGCTCGCTGGGACGCGGCGTGGTCGCTGCTGGTGCGGGCGCTGGAAACCGGCGCCCCGGACCTGGTGGTCGTGCCGGCGGCCACGCTCGCCGCGCTGCGCCGCGACGACTGGCCAGTACCGGCGGCGATCGAGCGGCTGTCCGGGGCAGTGTCGTTGTCGCGGCGGGCGGATCAGGCCGCCGCCGGCGCGGGTGAGCGCCGATGACGGCGGGGACCATGGACGAGGAGAAGCTGTTCGCCGCCCGGCTGCACGCTGTCCGGAGCCGGCCGTACCTGGCGACGGCCTTGTTCGCCTTGCACACAGTGGAATCCCGGCAAGTGTCGACGATGGCCGTGGACCGCCACTGGCGCTGCTACGTTTCACCGGCCTTTGTGGACCACACCCCGCTGGCGGAGCTGGCCGGGGTCTGGGTGCACGAGGTCTCGCACCTGCTGCGCGACCACCACGGGCGCAGCGACCGGTTCGCCGCGCAGCACGAGCTGACCGGGCCGGGAGAGCGATTGCGGATGAACATCGCCGCGGATTGCGAAATCAACGACGACGTGTTCGGCGACGGTCTGGTGCGGCCCGAGGGCGCTGTCCGGCCGGTGTCGCTGAGGCTGCCCGAGGGACAGCTGATGGAGGACTACCTGCGCCAGTTCCGCCTCGGGCCCTACACCGCCGGATACGCCTGGCTCGACTGCGGCAGCGGCGCCGACGGACTCGAGCGCGACTGGGACCTGGGTTCCGGCGGGGCAACCGGGCTCAGCCCGCGGGAACGCGACGCCGTCCGGTTCCGCGTCGCACAAGGCATCAACGGCAGCCCGGGCGATATCCCGAAAGGCTGGCAGCGCTGGGCGCAGGAGGCGTTCCACCCGCCGCAGCCATGGCGGGAACTGCTGGGGGCGGCGGTCCGGTCGGCGATGTCCGGCGCGGGGGAGGACTACACCTACGGCCGGCCCTCGCGCAGGTCGGCCGGGGTGCCGGGCGTCGTCATGCCGAGCCTGCGACGCCGGCCACCGCGCGTCTGTGTGATCGTCGACACCTCCGGCTCGGTGAGCGACGCCGAGCTGGGGAGCGCGCTCCTCGAAATCACGGCGATCGTCCGCGCGGTGGGCGGCCGGCGCGATCTCGTCTCCGTGCTGTCGTGCGACGCCGCCGCGCACGTCACCCAGGAGCTGTGCCATGCCGAGGGAATCCCGTTGGTGGGCGGCGGCGGCACGGATCTGCGTGCCGGTTTTGCCAAGGTCCGGCAGGGCAACCCGCGCGCCGACGTGATCGTGGCTCTGACGGACGGCCACACACCGTGGCCGGAAGCACGACCACCTGGCCGGACGGTGGTGGGCCTGTTTTCCCGGCAGCGGCCGGTGGACGGGGACAATCCCCACTACAGGCCGGAAGCGCCCCCTGCTTGGGCGAGGGTGGTCACCGTGGGCTGATCGGCCGAAGCCGGGTCGTGGCGTGCGGTCGGTGGCATGAGAGTGCGTTGGCGTGACACGGTCGCGTCGATTCGGGTGGGTCGACGGCGAGAGCTATGTCTGCGCGTGTGGTGGATGCTCATGGGATGGGTCTGGTAGGGCCGGCATTGCGTGGTGGTGTTCGCCTCTCCTGCTGGCCCGGCGAGGGCCCCGCGCCGGTGAATGACGTGCGTGGCCGCGATCTGGTGGAATTCGGCGAAGGCTATTCTTCCGGCTGTGACCTCGACAGCCTGCGTCAGCAGGTCAATAGGCTGAGCGGAGCCGAGTGGGCCGGTTGGCCGCACGCGTACGGCAAGGCCCGCGACACTCCTGGCCACCTGGTCGCGTTGCTGGATGGCGAGGAGGAGGCCCAGGTCGCTGCGACCTACCACTTCCGGAGCGCGATTGTGCACCAGTCGACGCTCTGGCTGTCGAGCCCGGACGCCTTCGGGTGGCTTATCCGTGTTTTGCGTGCACGCCGAGTGCCTGACGCCGTGCTCGCCCAGTGCCTCGGCGCGTTGGACGAGGCGGCCGACCTACTCGCGGACATCGTGCCGGGCGCCTCGGTGCCCCCGTTGTCGCCCGCCGCCCGCCAATGGCTGGACCGCTTCGCCGACGCCCCGGATATCGACGAAGACGAGGAGGGGGCCGACTACGAGCTGGTCTGGGAAGAGTTCCTCGACTCGGACGAGCAGGAAGAGCTGTATCAGTGGGTGCTGATCCGCACGGCCGCTCTTCGGCCCGCGGTCGCCGAGCTGGTCGAAGAATTGGCCGAGCGAGCCCCGGTCGAAGTCGACGAGGTCCGGAAGGCATGGTTCACGACCTCATGTCGAAGCCGTCCGGTCCCGGTCGGCGCGCCATTTGCCCCGATCACTTCGGTTCGTCTGGGTGGAGGCGTGGATCGAGGCGGCCAGGCGCGTCACCGAGGGCGCTCGGGAACCACTGCGCTGCCCAGAAAATGGATTCGGCGGGTTGACGTGCCGATGGCGGCCTCGTGCAGGCCATATCCCTGAAGGGTGGTGACTCGGAGCAGCACGCTTCAGGTGGCATCATCGAATACGTCGAGGACAAGATGACAGGAGGCTGTCCGTGACCGCTCAAGATCGGGCTGAGGCTCTTCTGGATATCCTTGAACTGCGTAAATCAGTGTCGGATGCTGTCCGTGAATTATCGCGTTTCGGTTTTGACGGTGAAGAAGATCTCGTCACGTTGACGCCCGCGCACGTGACTGGACTTCTTCGGGGGTACTTGTCCGGTGCGTTTACGGAGAGTGACGTCGAAGTATGGGCAGAGGCGCTTGCCGGGCGGGATGATGTCGGACTGCTGAAAGGGTATGAGAACCTGTTGAAGCAGGCCCTCTTCGAACTTTCCACGCCTGAGATTAATGAGCCGATAGGTTTCGAAATGGCGCGACGGTGGGTGGAGCGCTTCAGTATCCTCCCGTAGGGTGCTGTGTCGGCGCGGAGGAAGTATTCGGTACGACTGTTGCCAACCAGGTGAGGTGCCGGGACTGGCGGCGGCGTGAGGACGGTCATTGACCGCGCGTGTGTCGTAGGTGAAGGTCGTCTTGCCCGCTGGCCAGCAGCGCCATCAGTGCCCGGTGGTCCCGATTGGCGAGGTCGACCGGGCTTCCGGTTTCGGGCAGCCATAGCTGGGTGATGCCGGGTTGAGTTCGACCGCGACCACGGTCCCCGAGGTGTCGGCGATCTAGTAGAAGGTCGCGACGCGGCCCTGATGGCCGGTCCGTTCCCGCTGGGGCCAGGAGTCCTCGCGTTCGAGGTGTTCGACGGCGGCGTTCACGGTCGTCTTCGGCAATCCTGTCCGGCGGGCGATGTCCACCCTGGTCAGCCGGCCGGTCTGGGCGAAGACGACGTCGAGGGTGCCCTGTTCGGTGCGGACCCGAGTGTCGGGTGTGCAACCTGGACAACCCGACCGGGCACACTTCCGGCGGAGGATGCCAGCCGGGTCAGTCGTTGAGCAGTTCGGCGAAGCGCTCCGGGCTGATGTTGCCGCCGCTGATGATCACGCCGACCTTGCCGGGCGTGGTGACCTGGCCGCTCAGCAGTGCGGCGATCCCGGTCGCCCCGCTCGGCTCGAGGACGAGCTTCAGCCGCTCGAACGCGAACCGCATCGCGTCCCGGATGGCGTCGTCGGTGACCAGCGCGATCTCGTCGACGAGGTGCCGGTTGATCGAGAACGTGAGCTCGCCGGGGATCTCGGCGGCCTGGCCGTCGGCGATCGTGCGGGGTACGGGGATCGTGACGCGTTCGCCGGCCGCCAGCGAGCGCTTGGTGTCGTCACCCGCGGCCGGCTCGACGCCGATGACCCGGATGCCGGGCTGCAGCGCTTTCGCGGCCGTGGAACTGCCCGCGATGAGGCCACCACCGCCGACCGGGACGACCAGCGTGTCCAGGGAACCCGCTTCCTCCAGCAGTTCCAGGGCCGCGGTCCCCTGCCCGGCGATGACGTGCGGGTGCTCGTAGGGCGGGATCAGCGCGAGCCCGCGCTCGGCGGCCAGCGCCTGCCCGATCGCGACCCGGTCGCCGGTGTAGCGGTCGTAGGTGACGATCTCGGCGCCGTAGCCTCTGGTCGCGTCCACTTTGGACTTCGGGGTGTCTTCGGGGACCAGGATCACCGCGCTGCTCCCGAGTTCCCGCGCGGCGAGTGCGACGGCCTGGGCGTGGTTGCCCGAGGAGTAGGCGGCGACGCCCTTGGCCAGCTGCTCCGGCGCGAGCCGCGAGACGGCGTTGTACGCGCCGCGGAACTTGAAAGCCCCGATGCGCTGCAGGTTCTCGCACTTGAGCAACACTTCGGCGCCGACGAGGTCGTCGAGGGTGCGCGAGCGCACCACCGGCGTCCGGTGCGCGACGCCGGCCAGGCGGGCGGCGACGTCACGGATGTCGTCGAGGGTCACGGGCGCGGTCATGGTGCTCCTTGGGCGCGGATGTCGGAGAGGTAGTTGTAGGCGGAGGCGCGGGAGATGCCGATCCGGGCGGCGACCTGCGGGACCGCCCGCCGTACGGCGAACACGCCGCGGGCGTGCAGGCTGCGGAACAGGTCGAGCCGCTCGTCGCGGCTGAGGGCGGCCCAGGGTTTGTTCAGGCGCAGCTGGTGTTCGTCGACGATCGCGTCGACCACGGCGTCGACGTCGTCGCCGAAGGTGGTCGTCGGTGGTTCCACTGTCGTGCCGACGTCGGCCAGTTCGCCGACGAGGGTCCGCAGCTGGCCCAGCGCGGTGACGTCGAGGTTCACGCAGAGCGCGCCGAACACCGCGCCGCCGCTGTCGCGCACCAGCATCGTCGAGGACTTCACCAGCTTGCCGGACGCGGTGCGGGTGACGTAGTTCAGCTGGT
The DNA here is from genome assembly GCF_036104975.1 of Amycolatopsis sp. NBC_00355. Lineage (GTDB taxonomy): Bacteria > Actinomycetota > Actinomycetes > Mycobacteriales > Pseudonocardiaceae > Amycolatopsis. Next base: position 10,126,356 of record NZ_CP107982.1, read on the forward strand.
CCTCGGCGTCGTCGCCCTGGGCGAGCAGGCCCATGCCGATCTCGCTCATCGAGCCGCCGACGGTGCGCTCGGTGACCGACCCGGCGATCGCGACGACCGAGCTGTCCGGCTGCCGGAAGTCGTGCACGACGACCTCGCAGAACGAGCCGAGGGTCGCGGCGATGCCGTCGGCGACCGGGGCGAGCGCCGCGAGGATCGCGTCCCGCTCGGGAACCTCAGGCATCCCGCACCCGGGCGAGCGCCTCGACCTCGACGACGGCGCCGTAGGGCAGCGACGCCACCCCGACGCAGGTGCGCGCGGGCCGGGGCTCGGCGAAGAACCCCTCGTAGACGGCGTTGAGGCCGGGCCGGTCGGCGATGTCGGTCAGGTAGGCCACGACCTTCACCACGTCGGCCCGGCTCGCGCCCACCGACCGCAGTGCGGCGTCGAGGTTCGTGAAGGCCTGCGCGCATTCGGCCTCGAACCCTCCGGGCACCAGGTCGCCGTTCCCGGTCACGCCCAGCCGCCCGGACACCGAAACCAGGTCGCCGCTGCGGAAGGCCGGCGGGTAGGGGTGCTCGTTGGTCATGGACTTAGCGTATATCGATTGGACGGACTGTCCAGATGGCCTACGTCACGCCGGTCGCACGTACACTCCGGCGTCGATGGGGCCCGGCACCGGTTCGTGGTGCCGGGCCCCGACGTCGAGCGGATCAGGCCGCGGCGCAGGCCGCCGTGACGCCGTCGGCGCTTCCGGTTCCCTGGAAGCCGAATTCGGTGGACTGCCCGGCCGCGACGCTGCCGTTGTAGCTGACGTTGGTCCAGTTCACCGTGCCGCTGGTGCCGCTGTTGGCGGCGCTCCAGCCGTTGGTGACGGTCGCGCCGGAGGGCAGGTTCGTCGTCACGGTCCAGCCGCTGAGGGCGGTCGTTCCCGCGGTGACCTTGACCGTCGCCACGAACCCGCCGTTCCACGAGTTGAGGGAGACCGAGGCGCTGCACCCGCCGGGCTGGGGGGTGGTGGTCGTCGTCGTGGGTGTGGTGGGAGTCGTCGGGGTGGTCGGTGTCGTCGGCGTGGTGGTCGCGCCGCCGGCGTTCAGGGCGTCGAGGACACTCGTGTAGGCGGCCTTCTTGTTCCCGTTGTTGTCGAACAGGAGCGGGTTTTCACCCGTGCGCCAGGAGTCGCTGTCGCGGATGCCCCAGACGGTGATACCGGCGCAGCGGGCGACGGCCATGCAGGCGCGCGTGACGGTGCCGTAGACGCTTGCCTGGTTGGAGCCGGAGATGTCCAGTTCGGTGATCTGGACTTCGACGCCGAGGTTGGCGAACCGCTGCAGGTTGGCCTGGTAGTCGCCCGGAGCGGAGTTGGAGAGGTGGGACTGGAAGCCGACGCAGTCGATCGGGACGCCGCGGGACTTGAAGTCCTGCACCATGTTGTAGATTCCGGTGCTCTTGGCGTTGACCCCGTCGGTGTTGTAGTCGTTGTAGCAGAGCTTCGCGCCGGGATCGGCGGCCCGCGCGGCGCGGAAGGCGGCTTCGATCCAGTCGTTGCCGGTGCGCTGCAGGTTCGAGTCACGCCGGCCACCGCCGCCGCCGTCGGCGAACGCCTCGTTGACGACGTCCCACGAGTAGACCTTGCCTTTGTAGTGGGTGGCGACCTGCGTGACGTGGTTGATGGCGGCTTGGCGCAGCGCGGAGCCGCTGAGGCCCTGGGCCCAGCCGGGTTGCTGCTGGTGCCACAGCAACGCGTGCCCGCGGACGCGCTGGCCGTTGCTCACCGCTTGGTTGAGGATGCGGTCGCCGCCGCTGTAGCTGAACTGGTTCTGGTTCGGCTCGGTGGCGTCCCACTTCATCTCGTTTTCCGCGGTGACCATGGTGAATTCGCGGTTCAGGATGCCGGTGTAGGTCGCGTCACCGAGCTTCCCGGCCGAGACGGCGGTGCCGAAGTACCGGCCGGTCTGGGCGGCCGACGCGCCCAGTGTCGTGGCGGCGCCGGCCGAGGTGGCGAGCACCAGGGAAACCCCGAGCGATGTCGCCAGGAACGCCGAAGCCAGTGCCGCGCGGGACAATGACCGCGATGTCATCTTCATGTTCACACCTTCCGGAGTGCACCTGGGGGCCAGGCGGGACGAGCTTCAGTTGACGTTGGCCGAGAACGAGTTGACCGCCAGGCCGACTCCGCCGCTCCACGGCTCGAAGCCGGCTTGGACGCTGGTCAGGTACCAGGAACGATCGACGCGGGTGCGGGCGTCGACGTCGTTGACGAAGTCCATGACGTTGAACGACCAGCCCGCGATCGGGGACTGGGCGACGTAGGAGACCACGTCGTTGCCGCCGTTGTTGCCCTGCCACACTTCCCAGCCCCGGCCGCCGAGACTGGTGGTGCCCACCCGGCCGCCGACCGGTTGCACCGATCCGGTGCGATTGAACCAGATCATCAGTTCCATCTGGTTGACCCCCGTGGTCTTCGCGGTCGGGTCCATCCAGATGTCATAGGAGGCGTCGAAGGTGGACCCTCCGACGTAGGTGTAGGAGATCGAAGACGGGGCGCTGCCGATCCGGTTCAGCTGCCGTGGCAGGTTCGTACCGGGGGAGCAGTTCCCGTAGTGGCAACCGACGTAGACCGCCGGGTACGACAAGGGGGCGCCACCGCTGGTGGATCCCTGCTGGGTCTGGATCCGGAAACCGCTGCCGGTGACGTTGATGCACTGCTGGGCGCTGCTGCCCCATCGGTTGTTCATGACGACGTACCGGCCACCGATCGTGGTCGTCCCGTACTGGTCGCAGATCAGCGTGTCCGCGTGCGCGGCCGGTGCCGTGGCGAGGGTCGGAGCCATGAGCCCGGTCGTGGCCAGTACTACCGCGGACAGAGCGTGCTTCAGTTTCACGTGCCGCCTCCACCTCGTCGTGGGAGTGTGCCTGGGAGCGCTCTCAGGCGGGCCGCTTCCGATGAAACCACAGGGGAACCGGTGAGCAAAGAGTTCACCCGTGATCAATTTTCCTTTTTCCCGACGAAAGTTTCGCCGGTGATTGCCAGGGGGCCCGGGTGGCGGCTACCGTGCTGGGAGCGCTCCCAGTCCGGATCACCATCGACGCCGACGAAGACGAGGAGATGGCGTATGCGGGCAACGAAGTCGCGGGCCGGTCTGGCCCTGCTGGCCGCGGTGGCGCTCGGGGTGACGGCGGCCGCCGTGCCCGCGGTGGCCGCGGACTACGAGCGCGTGCTCAACGGGACCTTTTCAGGCGGCACCCTCGACCCGTGGTGGGCCGGGGCGGGGACGACCGGCCGGGTGGCCGGCGGGGAGTTCTGCACGGACGTGCCCGGCGGCACCGCCAACGGTTACGACGCGCTGGCGGGCCAGAACGGGGTGCCGTTCGAGGCGGGACAGCCGTACACCCTGAGCTTCGACGCGCACGCGACGACCACCCAGCAGATCTCCGCCGTCGCGGGCGAGGCCGTGTCGCCCTACCGGCAGATCTCGCGGACCGACCTGACGGTGACCCCGTCGACGCAGCACTTCACGGTCACCTTTTCGTCCACTTTGGACTTCCCGGCCGCCGGTAACGGCCAGCTGGCGTTCTGGTTCGGCGGTCAGGCCGCCGCCAACACCGTGTGCCTGGACAACATCTCCCTCGTCGGCGGCGTCGTGCCGCCCGGCGGCCTGCCGCCGACGAGCGGCATCCGGGTGAACCAGGAGAGCTACGTGCCCGGACTGCCCAAGCGGGCGACGCTGATCAGCGACTCGACCTCGCCACTGACGTGGACGTTGAAGAACGCCGCCGGCAGCGCGGTGGCCACCGGCCGGACCACACCGCGGGGCGCGGACGCGGCCTCCGGTGAGAACGTGCACGAAATCGACTTCTCCGCCTACGACACCGCGGGCACGGGCTACACGCTGAGCGCCGGGGCCGAGACGAGCTTCCCGTTCGCCATCTCCGCCGACGCGCTGCAGAAGCTGCGTCAGGACTCGCTGGCGTTCTTCTACCACCAGCGCAGCGGGATCGCGATCGACGCCGCGTACGTCGGGGCCGCCTACGCGCGCCCGGCGGGGCACGTGAACGTCGCGCCGAACCAGGGTGACGACAACGTCCCCTGCCGGTCGGACCTGAACTGCGGCTACACCCTCGACGTGCGGGGCGGCTGGTACGACGCGGGCGACCACGGCAAGTACGTCGTCAACGGCGGCATCGCGGCCTGGGAACTGCTCGACGAGTACGAGCGGGCGCTGCGGCTGGGGGACGCGAGCGCGCTGGGTGACGGCAAGCTGGCGATCCCGGAACGGGCCAACGGCGTGCCCGACATCCTCGACGAAGCCCGCTGGGAGGTCGACTTCCTGCTGGAGATGCAGGTGCCGGACGGCAAACCTCAGGCGGGCATGGTGCACCACAAGATCCACGACGCGCAGTGGACGTCCCTGCCCACCCGGCCCGACCAGGACAGCCAGCCGCGCCGGCTGTCACCGCCGAGCACCGCGGCGACCCTGAACACGGCGGCCGTCGCGGCGCAGGCGTCCCGGCTGTGGCGGACCATCGATCCGGCGTACTCGGCGAAGCTGCTCGCCGCGGCCGAGAAGGCGTACACGGCGGCGAAGGCCAACCCGAACGTCCTGGCCGACCCGAACGACGGCACCGGCGGCGGCACCTACAGCGACAACACCGTGAGCGACGAGTTCTACTGGGCCGCCGCCGAGCTGTTCACGACCACCGGGAAGAGCGGCTACCGCGCCGACGTCACCGGGTCTTCCCTCTACCGCGGGAAGAGCTTCACCACGCACGGCTTCGACTGGGCTTCGACGGGCGCGCTCGGGGACATCACGCTCGCGGTGGTACCCACCGACCTGCCGGCGGCGGACGTCACGGCGATCAGGACGGCGGTCACCACGACCGCCGACAGTCACCTGGCGCAGATGGCGTCGATGGGGTACCCGGCGCCCTACCGCACGGCCGACGGCTCGTACGAGTGGGGTTCCAACGGCCTGGTCGCCAACAACGGCGTGGTGCTCGCCCTGGCGTACGACTTCACGAAGCAGGACAAGTACCGGGACGGCGCGTTCGCGGCGATGGACTACCTGCTGGGCCGCAACCCGGCGAACTACTCCTACGTCTCGGGCCACGGTGACCAGCCGGTGACGAACGTGCACCACCGGTTCTGGGCGCACCAGCTGGACGCGTCGCTGCCGACCGCCCCGCCCGGCGCGCTGTCGGGCGGTCCCAACAGCGGCCTGCAGGACCCGACCGCGGCGCGGCTGCTGGCCGGCTGCGCGCCCCAGCGGTGCTTCGTCGACGACATCCAGGCGTACTCGGTCAACGAGGTCGCGATCAACTGGAACTCGGCGCTGGCCTGGCTGGCCGGCTGGACCGCCGAGAAGTCGTCCTCCACAGTGGACACGACGGCTCCGACGGTCCCGGGCACCCCGGTCGTGTCCGCGATCTCCAGCGGCGGTGCGACGCTGACGTGGACGGCGGCCGAAGACCCGGAGAGCGGTGTCCGAGGCTACGACGTCGTCCGGGTGACCGGCTCGGCCCGCACGGTCCTCACCACCGTCACCGGAACGACGGCGACGGTGACGGGCCTCTCGCCGTCGACCGCCTACACCGTGGTCGTGGTGGCGCGCAACGGCGCGGGCCTGGGGAGCGCGGACTCACCTGCCGCGCAGTTCACCACCCGGCCGGCCACCCCGGCGGGCGGGTGCCAGGTGACGTACGCGGCGAACACGTGGAACGGCGGCTTCACGGCCACCGTCACGCTGAAGAACACCGGCACGACCGCGTGGACGACCTGGAAGCTGGGCTTCACCTTCCCGGGCACCCAGAAGGTGACGCAGGGGTGGTCGGCGACCTGGGCGCAGTCCGGCGCCGACGTGACCGCCACGGCCATGCCGTGGAACGCCTCGGTGGGTCCGGGGCAGTCGGTCGCGATCGGGTTCAACGGCAGTTACGTGGGGAGCAATCCGAATCCGTCGGCATTCGCGGTCGACGGAAGGGCGTGCGGCTGACGACCGACCCGCTCGCCGGAGTCCCGAGGATCCGGCGAGCGGGTGTTGTCCGTCCGTGAGCAGGCCGCGCACCGACAGCTGGATCGTCCGCCCGAGCACAGCACGATCGCGCGGAATCCGCCGTCGTGCCTCGGCGAG